>NZ_JBFAPT010000010.1:0-309387 GCF_040676845.1 Nonomuraea sp. NPDC049504 | reverse complement strand
GCCGCAACCAGGCGCGCGTCCTGCCCGGCGGCGCTCATCCCGCGGCCTGCGGACGAACGCAGGCGCCCGCCGCCCATCACGCCGCCTCCTCGGGAACGGGCCGGTCCGCCGCCCTGCCGGTGAGGGCGAGGAAGACCTCGTCCAGGCTCGGCTGGGCGAGCGCGTACCCGCCGACGGCGTAGCCCCGCTCGGTGACGGCGGCGAGCGCGGGCGCGACGGCGTCCGGCCGCTGCACCCGCAGCGTCAGCGCGACCGGATCGGCCTCCAGCACGGGTACGGCCCCCAGCAGCCCGCCGAGCAGGCCGGCGACCGGCGCGCGGTCGGCGGGGTCGGCGACCCGCACCCGCAGCGCGCCCGACCCGGCCAGCGCCTTGAGCCGGCCGCTGGTGCCCTCGGCGATGACGCGGCCGTGGTCCACGACGGCGATGCGGTCGGCGAGCCGGTCGGCCTCCTCGAGGTACTGCGTGGTCAGCAGCACGGTGGTGCCGGCGTCGGCGAGTGCCCTGACGCACTGCCAGACCTGGCCCCTGCCGCGCGGGTCGAGGCCGGTGGTCGGCTCGTCGAGCAGCAGCAGGCCGGGACGGACGATGAGGGAGGCGGCGATGTCGAGGCGGCGCCGCATCCCGCCGGAGTACGTCTTGACCTCCTTCCTGGCCGCGGCTCCCAGGTCGAAGGCGTCCAGCAGGCCGGCGGCGCGGCTCCTCGCCGCTTTGCCCCGGTGGCCGCGCAGGCGGGCGAGCAGGGTGAGGTTCTCCAGCCCCGTCAGGTCCTCGTCGAGGGAGGCGAACTGGCCGGTGAGCGCGAGCCGTTCCCTGACCCTGGCCGCCTCGGTGACGACGTCGTGGCCGAGCACGCGGGCGGTGCCGCCGTCGGGCCTGATGAGCGTCGCGATCATCTTGATCGTGGTCGTCTTGCCCGCGCCGTTCGGGCCGAGCACGGCGTACACGCTCGCCGCCGGCACCTCCAGGTCGATGCCGTCCACCGCCCGGTGCGCGCCGAATCTCTTGACCAGGCCCCTGGCCTGGATCGCCGGTGATGTCATGACGGCAGCGTGGCCGGGCGGCGGTGCGGCCGTCTTGCACGAATGTTCAGGCGATCGTGTAGGCGGTGCCGTCGACCGACCAGAGCGGGTCGGCGGCGATCGCGCCGGGGGTGCGGCCGGTGAAGGCGAGCACGTCGCGGTGCAGGTGGGACTGGTCGGTGTAGCCGAGCTCGGCGGCGACCTCGGCGACGCCGCGCGCGGTGGCGAGCCCGCGCAGTGCCCGGTCGAAGCGGACGATCATCGCCGCCCGCTTCGGCGGCACGCCGATCTGCGCCTTGAACCGGCTCCAGAACCGGGTGCGGCTCCACCCGTAGCGGGCGGGCAGCGCGCCGATCGGCACCTGCCCGTGCCCGGCCTTGATGCGCCGCCAGGCGTCGGCCACCTCGGGGTCGAGACGGGCCGTCGTCCGGTCGCGCCGGGCGAGCGCCGCGCCGACCAGCGCGAAGCGTTCGTCCCACGAGCGGGTCTCGATGAGCCGCGCCCGCAGCAGGGCCGCCTCGGGGCCCCACACGTCGGCGAGGTCGAGCGGCGCGCCGTTGAGCTCGGCCGGCGGCACCCCGAGCAGGGCGGGCGCGACCGCGAGGTCCACCTGCAGCTCGACGCAGTCGACGCCGCGCCCGGCGATGCGGGCCGGCGCCGGCGCCAGGCCCGTGACGATGCCGCCCTCGACCGTGCCGGCCAGGGGTGCGAGGCTGCCGTCGGTGCAGTCGATCACGATCGCGACGGCGGGACCTGGTGGTACGCGCTCCTCGAACGTCCCGCCGGCCAGGTCGCGGAAGCCCGCCATCAGGACGCCGGGGATCGCGCGGGCCGGGGCGGCCACCTCCCAGGTGCCGTGCCGGCGGACGCCGGGTGCTGCCATGAGGCGAGCCTACGTCCGCGCGGACGGGGTCAGCGGCTGAAGAACGAGAAGGTGCGGGCCTGCTCCTCCGGGGTGCCCATCGGGATGATCGCCAGGTCGGTGGCGCCGGCCGACGCGAACCTCTCGACGCCCTTCTCCACGTCGCTCTCGTCCCCGGCGATGAGCAGCTCGTGCACGCCCGACAGGCCCTGCCGGTCGAGCACGGCGCGGTAGGCGGCGAAGTCGCCGGTGAAGCCCATCTGCGCCTGGAGCTCGCCGCGCACCCGGTCGGGGTCGGAGGTGATGCAGACCATGGCGGAGGCGACCACGCGCGGCGCGGGCCGGCCGGCCGCCTCGGCGGCGGCGGTGATGCGGGGCACGATGTAGTCGCCGATGAGCGGAGCGCCCACCCAGGTGAGGATCGTGCCGTCCGCCAGCTCGCCGGCGACGCGCAGCATCACGGGGCCGAGCGCGGAGATCAGCACGGGCGGGGGCTCGGCGCCGGGTGCGGGGATCTGGCCGGTGACCGACAGCGTCTCGCCCTGGAAGTCGACGGGCTCGCCGCGCAGCAGCGGGCGCAGGGCGGTGAGGTATTCGCGGACGTGGACGGCCGGGCGCTCGTACGGCACCCCGTACATGGCCTCCACGAGATGCTTGTGGCTCGGGCCCAGGCCGAGGGTGAAGGTGCCGCCGCTGATGGCGTTCGCGGCGAGGGCCTGCTCGGCCATCGCGTACGGGTGCCTGGCGTAGGTGATGGAGACGGCGGTGCCGACCTCCATGCCGGGGTTCAGCCGTCCGGCGAGGGCGGCCACGCTGATCGCGTCGAGCGAGGCATATTGGTTGAAGAAGGCGCTTTCGAACCCGGCCCTGCGGGCGGCGCCCACCTGCTCCATCAGGGTGTCCAGGTCCGCGCTTCCGGTCGCGAGCGCGATGCCCAGTTTCATGGTGGCGTTCCTAACGTGAAGGGGAGATTCCGGTTCCGCTCTTGCACGGTACACTAACCTGAATCCAGGATTCACGTTAAGGGGATGGACGGATGATGCGGGCCGATGCCCGGCGCAACCGCGAGCGTATCCTGATGACGGCGCTCGAACTGTTCACCGAGCGCGGGCCCGGCGTCTCGATGGAGGAGATCGCCCAGACCGCCGGCCTGGGCGTCGGCACCCTCTACCGCCATTTCCCCGACCGCCGGGCCATGGTGGAGGAGCTGGCGGAGATCACGCTGGAAGGGCTGCGGACGCACATCCGTGGCCGGCTGGAGGAGCGGCCGGAGACGTACTGGGCGCTGCTGCTCGACGTGATGAACTACTGCGCCTGGCAGCCGCTGACGCTGATCGCGTCGCTCGCCGGGTCGGCGCCGGTGCCGCCGTCCTGCGCGCAGCTCTGGGACGAGGTCAGCGAGCTGCTGGCGCAGATCGCCGGGCGGGCGCAGCAGGAGGGCTCGGTGCGCCGCGACCTCACCCCCGAGCAGGCCGTGGAAGTGCTGTACGCCACCGTCTGCCGCCCCGCCTCGCGCTTCGACGACCCCCTCACCACGGTCGTCCTCGACGGCCTGCGGGCCACGGCTCCCCAGGAGCCGTAGCCGCCCACCGGCCGGAAGCCCTTGAGATGCCGCCGGCGGAGCGGCGCCCGGCTCCGCACGAGCCGGGCCGCTCGCGGGGCGGTCAGCCGGCCGCGCGCCGGATGAGCTCGGCGATCCGCTCCTCGGTGCCGGCGTCGAGCCCCGTCAGCGCGTAGGCCGAGGGCCACATGACGCCGTCGTCGAGGGTCGCGGCGTCGTTGAAGCCGAGGGTCGAGTAGCGGGTCTTGAACTTCGACGAGGGCTGGAAGAAGCAGACGACCTTGCCGTCCCTGGCGTAGGCGGGCTGGCCGTACCAGAGCTTGGAGGTCAGGTGCGGCGCGTTCTCCTTGACGATGGCGTGGATGCGCTCGGCCAGCTCCCTGTCGCCGTCGGGGAACTCGGCGATCTTGGCGAGCACGTCGGCCTCGCCGTCGGCCTTGGCCTTGGAGCCGCGCCGCGCCGTCTTCTTCAGCTCCTGCGCGTGCTCCTTCATCGCGGCGCGCTCTTCCTCGGTGAAGCCTTCGTAGCTCGTGGTGCTCTTGGTGGCCATGGTGATGGGTCCTTTCTGAACGATTTTGAGAAGTGAGGGACAGTATGGAGGCTCAGCCCCACGCGCCCGCGATCTGGCGGGTGCTCGCGTTGAGCCGGTTGAACAGGTTGGTGACGCCGACCATCAGGATGATCGCGGCGAGCTGCTGCTCGTCGAAGTAGGTGGCGGCGCGGTCCCAGACCTCGTCGCTCACCGCGTCGGCCCGGTCGGCCAGCCGCGTGGCGGCCTCGGCCAGCGCGAGCGCGGCCCGCTCCTCGTCGGTGAAGTACGGCGCCTCCCGCCAGGCGGCGACCGTGGCCAGCCGGTCCTCGTCCACGCCGGCCTTGCGGGCGGTCTTCGCACCGGCGTCGACGCAGGCGCTGCACCCGTTGATCTGGCTGGCCCGCAGGTGCACCAGCTCCAGCGTGGTCGCGTCGACACCGCCGGAGTGCACGGCCTTGAACAGCGCCTGGATGCCGTCGGTCGCGCCGGGGAGGACGAAGGCGGGGTTCTTCATTCGGGGCTGCATGATGGTTCCTTTCCGGTTGCCGGCCCGGTCGGCCGGGGCGATGACTCCATCACAGCCGTACCGGCGTCCCGGCACGATGCCCGTGGGACACCGTGGGACAGCCCCGGCGGCGTTGGCCTGCGGAGATCCGTTCCGCTAGATTTGCCGCGCGATGGGACAGAAAGGCGGCCATACGGTGCATCAGCGGACGACGGCGGACCCCAGGGACGAGCTGGCCGCCCGGCTGCGGCTCATCCAGGAGCTGTCCAAGCGGGGCGTGCGCGCGCTCGCCCGCGACACCGGGCTCAGCTCCTCGTCGCTGTCGCGCTACCTCGCCGGCCAGTCGGTGCCGCCGTGGCCCGCCGTGGTGGAGCTGTGCCGGCTGGTCAAGCGCGACCCGCGCCAGCTCCGGCCGCTGTGGGAACGCGCCACCAGCCCGCTGCCCGCCCCGCCGAAGGCCACCCGCCAGGTGCAGCCGCCCGCACCCCCCGCCGGCGCCCCGCAGCCGCCGCGCAACGACCTGCCGCGCGACGTGCCCGACTTCACCGGACGGCAGGAGCAACTGGCCGCCGTGCTCGCCGCCGTGGAGGACGGCCGGGTGGTCTCCATCGACGGCATGGCGGGCGTCGGCAAGACCTGCCTCGCGGTGCACGCCGCGCATCAGCTCGCCGCCGGCTATCCGGACGCGCAGCTCTACATCGACCTGCACGGCTTCACCGAGGGCCGCGAGCCGCTCGGCCCCGACCCCGCGCTGCGCACGCTGCTGTCCGCGCTCGGCGTCGCCTCGGAGAAGATCCCGCAGGAGGGCGGCATCGAGCCGCTGGCCGCCTGCTGGCGGGCCGAGCTGGCCGGGCTGCGCGCGGTCGTGGTGCTCGACAACGCCGCCGACGCCGAACAGGTACGCCCGCTGCTGCCGGGCGCGGGCCCGTCCGTCGCGCTGGTCACCAGCCGCAACCGGCTGCTGGGCCTGGAGGAGGTGCCGCCGGTCTCGCTCGGCGTGCTGACGCCCGAGGAGAGCGCAGAGCTGCTGGCCCGTGCCAGCGGCGACCCGGCCGGCCCCGGCGGGCGGCTGGCGCGCGACCCCGAGTCGGCGGCCGAGGTGCTGCGCATGTGCGGGCACCTGCCGCTGGCGCTGCGGCTGGCCGGCGCGCGGCTGCGGCACCGTCCAGGCTGGACGGTGGGAGTGCTGGCCGAACGCCTGGCGGAGGGAGGCAGCGAGTTCGACACCGCGCTCGCGATGTCCGTACGCCAGCTCGACCGGGCGCAGCGCCGGCTGTTCCGGCTGCTCGGCCTGCTGTCCGGGTCGTCCTTCGACGAGTACGTGGCCGCCGCGCTGTCCGGCCTCCCGCTGCGCGAGGCCCGCACGATGCTGGAGGACCTCCTGGACGCCCACCTCGTCCAGCAGCCGGCGGCCGGCCGCTACACCCTGCACGACCTGGTGCACCAGCACGCGCGAAGGGCCTGCGAGGAGCAGGACTCCCCCGCCGACCGGCAGCAGGCGCTGCGCCGGCTGCTCGACTACTACGTGCACGCGGCCGCCGCCGCCGACGCGGCCATGCCGTACGCCTCCGGCAGCCGCCCCGCCACCGCGGGCCCGCACCCGGCCGCGCTGCCCCGCTTCACCGGCAAGCACGCCGCGCTCGCCTGGTTCACCACCGAGTACCCCAACCTGATGGGTGCCTTCGAGCTGGCGATCGCCACCGGCGCCGACGCCCACGCCTGCGAACTGCCGCGCTTCATGCGCGCGTTCTTCGCCCGCCGCTGCGGCACGACCCATCTCAACCTGCTGTTCGAGCGGGCGGTGCCGGCCGCGGAGCGGCTGGGCGATCCGGTGCAGCTCGCCGAGGCGCACAGCGACCTGGGCTTCGCCCGCTACAACGCGGGCCGGATGGCCGAGGCGGCGGCCGCGTACGAGGCGGCGGCGCCCCTGGTGGCCCAGGCGGGCGACCTGCGCTCCCAGGCCGACCTGCTCATGCGCCGCGGCTACCTGAGCTGGGAGGACGGCAGGGGCGACCCGCCGCTCACGCTGTTCGGGCAGGCCTGCGAGCTGTACGAGCGGGCCGGCTGCGCGGAGGGCGCGGCGCACGCGACCGCGTACGAGGCGTGGGCGATGCTCCAGCTCGGCCACCGCGAGGAGGCCGCGAGGCGGGCCCGCGAGGTGCTGGCGGTCGCCCACGACGACCCCGCCTGGCCGGCCGGGCTGACCGCGCTCATCACGCTCGGCATGGCGCTGGCCGACGAGCGGCCCGACGAGGCCGCCGAGCACCTGCGCCGCGCGCTCGACCTGGCCCGTGGCGACGGTCACCGGCACAACGAGGCGTGGTGCCTCAACTGCCTGGGCGTCGCGCTGCGCCGCATGGGACGCCACGAGGAGGCGCTGGCCAGCCACCGGCAGGCGTTCGCGCTGCTGGACGAGCTGTTCGAGGAGCAGTGGAAGGTGCACTTCCTCGACGGGTACGGCGAGACCTGCCGGCAGGCCGGGCTGCCCGGCGAGGCGCTGCGGCTGCACCGCCAGGCGCTCGACCTGGCCGCGCGGATGGGCCACCGGCACAAGGAGGCGCTGGCCCACGAGGGCCTCGCGGCGGTGCTGGCGGACAGCGACCCGGCCGCCGCGGCCGAGCATCGCGCGGCGGGTGAGGCGATCAGGCAGGACCTCGAACTCGGCGCCTGAGTCACGCCGGGGATCTGTACCGTACGGAAGCCGCGACTTAGGGTAAAGGGCGGCCCTGCCGGTACCGATCGCGTAGCGAGGGAGCGTCATGACCGCGCCTGTCAACACGCCCGACATCCTCTCCCCGGAGTTCATGGCCGACCCGTACTCCGCCTACCGCGTCCTGCGGAACGAGGCGCCACTGCTGTGGCACGAAGGGATGCGGAGCTACATCATCTCGAGGTACGAGGACGTCGAGCGTGCCTTCAAGGACGAGGTGTTCACCACCGCCAACTACGACTGGCAGCTGGAGCCCGTACACGGGCGCACGTTCCTGCAGATGAGCGGCCGCGAGCACGCGGTGCGCCGGGCTCTGGTGGTGCCCGCGTTCCGCGGCGCCGAGCTGCGCCGCACGTTCCTGCCGGTCATCGAGCGCAACGCGCGCGAGCTCATCGACGGCTTCCGGCACGCGGGCGAGGCGGACCTGGTGGCGCAGTTCGCCACCCGCTTCCCCGTCAGCGTCATCGTCGACATGCTCGGCCTGGACAAGGCCGATCACGACCGCTTCCACGCCTGGTACACCTCGATCATCGCCTTCCTCGGCAACCTCAGCCAGGACCCCGGCGTCACCGAGCGGGGGCTGCGCACCCGTGAGGAGTTCGCCGCGTACATGATCCCCCTCGTCCGGCAGCGGCGCTCCCAGCTGGGCGACGACCTGCTGTCCACGCTGTGCCGGGCGGAGATCGACGGCACCAGGATGAGCGACGAGGACATCAAGGCGTTCTGCAGCCTGCTGCTGACCGCCGGCGGCGAGACCACCGACAAGGGCATCGCCAGCCTGTTCGCGCAGTTGCTGCGCCATCCCGACCAGCTCGAGGCGGTGCGGCGCGACCGGAGCCTGATCGCACGGGCGTTCGCCGAGACGCTGCGTCACTCGCCGCCGGTCCACATGATCATGCGGCAGCCGGCCCAGGACGTGAAGCTGAGCGGCGGGGTGGTGCCCGCGGGCAGCACGGTGACGTGCCTGATCGGCGCCGCCAACCGGGACGAGGAGCACTACGCCGACCCCGACGCGTTCGACATCTTCCGCCGCGAGCTGGACGAGTCGACCGCGTTCTCGGCCGCCGCCACGCACCTGGCGTTCGCCTTAGGAAGGCACTTCTGCGTGGGCGCGCTGCTGGCCAAGACCGAGGTCGAGGTGGCGGCGAACCAGCTTCTCGACGCCATGCCCGACCTGCGGCTCGCCGGCGACTCCGAGCCGGGCGAGCAGGGCGTCTTCACCCGCGGCCCGGCCTCGCTGCGGGTCCGCTTCACCCCCGCCGCCTGACGGGAGCGGCGCCGGATCACGCGACACCGGGCGGTGCTACGCGCCGCGCCGCCCGGCCGCCACCGGCACCAGCGGCAACGTCGGCGTGAACACCACCGGCAGCCCGAACAGGCCGCGCATCCACAACGACGGCCGCCACCGCAGGTCCTTGGCCGCCACCGCCAGCGTCACGTCGGGCAGCCGGTCCAGCAGCACCTCCACGGCCGTCCGCGCGATGATCTCGGCCAGCTCCGGCGCCGGGAACGGGCAGCCGTGCTCGCCGTGCCCGAACGACATGTGCGCCCGGTTGGTGCTGGAGTCGCCGTGGGTGCCCGGCTGCACGTTCGGGTCGGTGTTGGCCGCCGAAAAGCCCAGCACCAGCAGGTCGCCCTTACGGATGCGGCGCCCGCCGAGGTTGCAGTCCTGCACCGCCCAGCGGCCGATGAAGTTCTGGGTGGGGGTGTCCTTCCACAGCACCTCGTTGAGCGCCTGCGCGGCGCTGCTGCGCCCGCCCTGCAGCGTGACCGAGAACTCGTCGTCGACCAGCATCAGCCGCAGCGTGTTGCCGATCCAGTTGCTGGTGGGCGCCTGCGCGGCGGCCATCATCACGAGCAGGTCGATGACGATCTCGTCGTCCGACAGCCGGGCCGGGTGGGCGAGCAACACCGACGGCACGTCGGGGCCTGGGCGGGCGTGCCTGTCCGCCACGAGCTGCGCCATCCTGGCGTGCAGGCGCTGGTGGGCGGTGACGGCGTTGTCGCCGACGTCGAGGGAGTCGAAGACGTCCTGCACGAGCGCGGAGATGTCGCCGTCGGGCAGGCCGTACAGGCGGGCCACGATGCGGGCGGGGATCTGGTAGGCGTACTGGGTGATCAGGTCGGCGCGGCCGTCGCCGGCGAAGGCGTCGATGAGCCGGTCGGCGACCTGCTCGCAGGTGGCGATCAGGTCGATGCGGTTGACCGCGTCGAGCGCGTCGCCGATGGCGCCGGCCCGCCGCTGATGCTCGCCGCCTTCCGCGTACATGACCGAGGGGGTCCAGCCGACGTACGGCATCAGCGGCCAGTCGGCGGGGAGCCGGTCGTAGATGTTCCAGCGGCGGCAGTCGCGGCCGAACCACTGCGGGTTGGCCGTGATGTGGTGCACCTCCCGGTAGCCCAGCACGAACCAGGCCGGCAGGTCGCCGTCGAGCAGCACCGGCACGACGCTGCCCTGCCGGCGCAGCTGCTGGTAGAGCGTGCCGGGGTCCTCGGCGATGGCCGGCCCGTACAGCCGCACGGCGTCGGCGTGCTCGGGGTAGCCGGCGGCGAGCACCGGGTCGGCGCTGTGGCCGGTGGACGGGTAATGCTCGGGCGGGGAAAGGTCGGTCACGGCGTGCTCTTTCTCGGCGATGGGGCATGCAGGCACAGCAGGTGCCGGACGAGGGTGATCAGGACGTTCTTGCACGATTCGCGGTCGCGGGCGTCGCAGTCGAGCAGCGGCACCTCGGCGGGCAGCGTCAGCGCGTCGCGGATGCGGTCGAGCCCTGGTCCTGGCCCGAACCGGTTGACGGCCACCACGAACGGCGCGCGGTGGGCTTCGAGCCGGTCGATGGAGTACCACGAGTCCTCCAGCCGGCGGGTGTCGGCCAGCACGACCGCGCCCAGGCTGCCGCTGAACAGCTGGTCCCACAGGAACCAGAACCGCTGCTGACCGGGCGCGCCGAACAGGTAGAGCACCCGGTGCGCGTCGAGCGTGATGCGGCCGAAGTCGAAGGCCACCGTGGTGGAGCGCTTGCCGGTGACCCGGCTGACGTCGTCGATGCCGGCCGCGGCCTGCGTCATGATCTCCTCGGTGCTGAGCGGCCTGATCTCGCTCACGGCGCCGACCATGGTGGTCTTGCCCACGCCGAACCCGCCGACGATCACGATCTTGAACGCGTCGGACGCGGTGGCCGGCAGCGACGTGCCCGGCTCGTCAAAGGTTGCGGAGTCCAATGAGCACCTGCTCCAGGGTTGCGATGTCGGGGGCCGAGGCCCGCGCCGCGACCGGGTGCCGGGCGGTGATGCGGCCGCTGTCCAGCAGGTCGCACAGCAGGATCTTCACCACGCTGACCGGCAGGGCGAGCCGGGCGGAGATCTCCACCACGGCCACCGGCCGCCGTGCCATGCGCAGGATCCGAACGTGCTCCGACTGCATCCCGGGCCGGGGATCGCCTTCGGCGACGATGAGGGTGACCGTGTCGAACGCGTCGGTTCCCGCGTGCGCGCGGCCTCCGGTGATGGTGTAGAGCCGGTCGGGGATCTCCTTGTCCAGCGCGCGCCCGCGCCCGGCGGCTGCGCCCGGTGCGCGGCGCTGCCTCGGGACGGGGGCGTCGGGCCCCGGCTCCCCCGGCCGGTACGGAGCAGGGCCCTCGGGGCCCGGCTCGCCCGGCCGGTACGGGCCAGGGCCGTCGGGGCCGGGCGGGCGGCGTTCGGTCATGCGTGACCGCCCTTGTGCGCGGGCTCGCGCGGCGGCGCGGTGAGCAGCCGGCCGATCTGCTCGACCACCTCGTTCATGTTGTGCGCGACGACGCCGACGTCGGCGTCGTCGCTCGCCACCACGGCGAGGTGCGCCCCCTCACCGGCCGGCACGACCACGAGCATGCCGCCGCCGAACTCCAGCAGCGCCTGCCCGAACCCGCTGCGGTCGCCGAACTCGCCGGAGGCGGCCAGCCCGAGGCTCTGGATGCCGGCGGCGATGGCGGCGAGCTGGTCGGCCTGGTCGGGATGGAGGCCGGGCGCGCCGGACATCGCCAGCCCGTCGCGCGACAGCACCAGCACATGCCTGATCCCTGGGGTGTTGTCACGCAGGTCGCCCAGGAACCAGCCGAGGTCGTGCTCGGCGGCACTCAAGGAATCTCTGGAGCTCATCGGTACGGCGGGGCTCGCGGGCGTGCCCCTTGCCTCCCATCGGTGATCGCGGCTGCGGGGAAGAGGTGAGGGTGGTGGGCCCGGTACGGCGGGTCGTCACGTCAGGTCGTCATCCGCCGGGGACGTCCGCTGCCTGCGGAAGGCGGCCAGCCGGTCGGCGGCGGCCTGCGGGTCGCGTAGCCGTGCCGGCGGCTGGGCGGGCAGCGGCTGCGCGGTGGCGAGGGTGCCGCCGCGCGGCCTCTTCGGCAGGTACGCGTCCGGCCCCTCGCCGGGCGGCGGCGCGGCGTGCCGGGCCGGCACGGGTTCTTCGGCGCGCGGGTCGAGGCGGCCCGGCGCGTCGTCGTCGACCGGCGGGTAGACGACGAGCTGGCGGGCGATCAGGACCACCACGCCGATGCCGCCCCTGGCCGACGGGCGGAAGCTGACCGTGAGCCCGTATTTGCCGGCCAGGCGGCCCACCACGGCGAGGCCGAGCCGGGTGCCCGACAGCGTGGCCAGGTCGAGGGGGCGGCTGATCAGGCTCTCGGCCAGGCGGCGCTCGCGGGTGCGCATGCCGAGGCCGCTGTCCTCGATGGTGACCACCACGCCGGCGTCCTCCTCCTCGACGTACACGTGCACGGCGGTGCCGGGCGGCGAGAACTTGGCGGCGTTGTCGATCAGCTCGGCGAGCGCGTGGATGACGCCCTCGGCGGCGTAGCCGACGAGGGCGGCGGTGCTGGTGGAGTGGAGCTGGACGCGGCGGAAGGCGCCGATGCGGCCGGCCGCGCCGCGCAGCACGCTCTCCATGGGGATGGGCTTGGTCCAGCGGCGCCCGGAACGGCCGCCGCTCAGCAGCGCGATGTTGTCGGCCAGGCGGCCCATCTGGGAGATGCGGTGGTCCATCTCCAGCAGGTGGGCGAAGACGGCCTCGTGCTCGCCGTACTCGTCCTCCAGCTCGCGCAGCCGGCCCAGCAGGCCGGTCACCTGGGCCTGGATGCGGGCGGCGGCCTCGGCGCAGGACGCCATCGCGGCGGCGCCCTGGCGGTTGCCGTCCTCCAGCTCGCGGGCGATCTCCTCCCACAGCCGCTGCACGGCCTTCTGGCTGGGCTGCAGCTCGTCGGGCAGCGCCGGCTCGCCCACGCCCTTGCCCGCGTGCAGCCGGGCGAGCAGGGCGGGCAGCTGCTCGTCCGCCAGCCTGCCCAGCTCGGCCTCCATGGCCGTGCACGCGGCCACGGCGGCGGCCCGCCGCTGCCGCTCTCCCTCCACGGTCTGCGCCAGCGACTGCACCAGCGCCTGGGTGGCCGGGTGGGACGGCTGGCCCATCTCGGCGAGCACCCCTGGCACGGTGGCGCCGTTCCTGATGCGGTGGCCGAGCGCGGGCAGGATCTCGTGCGTCAGGCGTTTCAGCTCCTCCTGCAGCAGGCTCGTGGCGGCGTCGGTACGGCGCAGCCGGTCGCGCGACTCGCGTGCGGTCGTCGAGCAATAGGCGGCGACCGCGACGGCGATCGAGAACAGCGCGACGGCGCCGCCGCTGCCCACTCCCACGAGCGTCTTGCCTTCCGCGGGGATCCGGGTGATGAGCCAGCCGCAGGCGGTGCTGGAAATGAGCGCCGCCGCGAGAAAGTACAGCAGGGCCCGCCCCATGGGCGAGGTCTGGAACCGCGGGCGTTTGGAGGCGTGTACTGACATCAATCAGGTCCTCGTGGGGTGTTGACGGCCAGGCACCGCAGGCGCATCAACCTGCCGATGCGGGGGACGGCAAGTTTTTGTCCGGGATGTGCCGCGCGGTACTGTCCGCACGGGATCAGGTACAAACCGTAGCATCCCTGCAAATGGCGTGGACCCCTTAACGGCATTTCTTCAACGCCAATCCCAGGGAATGCGTCATCGTTGAATGTCATTCACATTCATCGCCATTCCGTACGCCCTCCGGTGGCGTTTATGAATTTCTTTCGCCTTCCTCGCGGAGGGCTCTTGGAGGATTGCTATTCCGGATATTCCGGGCATTTCTCCCAAGATC
Organism: Nonomuraea sp. NPDC049504; assembly: GCF_040676845.1. NCBI lineage: Bacteria > Bacillati > Actinomycetota > Actinomycetes > Streptosporangiales > Streptosporangiaceae > Nonomuraea > Nonomuraea sp. NPDC049504. Next base: position 296,063 of record NZ_JBFAPT010000010.1, on the reverse strand, counting down.
ATTTACTTCTTGGCGAAAATCTTGTCAATAAGCGGGCGTGGCTGGTGTGAGCCTTGGTGCTTCAGGGAACAACACCGTGCGGCGCCGCCCCTCTGCTCACGCACGGGAAGGGGGCGGCGCCGAACCCCCTCCCTACGCCGGGGCCGCCGCATGCCCGCCCGCGCCCTCGCACCCCGGCATCCACCCGAGCCCTCCGCCTCCCACTCCCGCCGGCGCGGGCCGCCCACCCGCTCCCACCTGGCCGAGTCTTGACGGAGACCTAGTCGTGACCTTTTCGTTACCATTTTTGGGTGATGGGCGAGGGATTTGCGGGCATCCTTGATCTCGAAGTCCAGCAGAGGGCTTCGTCACACGCGAACTAAGCGTGCCTCTGCCTGGGCTTTTTGTGTTCTCAGGCGAGGCCGCCGCACCTTCTGGAGCAGCAGATGCCCGTCCTGAACCCCGCACTCGAGCAGTTCACCGCCGAAGAGCTCCTCACCGAGCTGGCCGACCCCCAGATCTCCGAACTGCACGCCGTCCGCATTCGCGAGCGCCTGGTGGAGATGCACGAGGGACTGGTCAACGAGGTCACCCGCCGCTACCGCTACCGCGGTGAGCCGATGGAGGACCTGCGCCAGGCCGCGTACGTGGGCCTGATGAAGGCCGTCAACGGTTACGACCCCGAGCTCGGCCACGAGTTCAGGGGCTACGCCATGATCACGATGATGGGCGAGGTCAAGCGCCACTTCCGCGACCGTACGTGGGCGATCAGGGTGCCGCGCGTCTACCAGGAGCGGCGCATCGAGCTCAACAAGGCGACCGCCGAGCTGACCCAGACCCTCGGCCACTCCCCGACCGTGGCCGACCTGGCCGCGAAGATGGGCATCTCGGAGGAGGACGTCCTGCTCGCCCTGGAGGCCTCCACCGCGTACAGCACGCTCTCCCTGGACGCCCCCGTCAACAGCGGCGACGACGACGCGGCCGAGCTGAGCGACTTCCTGCCCGCGCAGGACGAGTCGCTCAACACCCTGCTCGACAAGCACGCGGTCAAGCCGCTCATCGACGCCCTGCCGGCCCGCGAGAAGAACATCCTGCTCATGCGCTTCTACGGCAACATGACGCAGTCGGAGATCGCCAAGGAGTTCGGCATCTCCCAGATGCACGTCTCCCGCATCCTGCGGGCCGTGCTGACCCAGCTGCGCACGGCCCTGTCGGAGTGAGCGCCGCCGGCGACCAGAAGTCAGAAGGTGAAGCCACCAGGGCGGCCGTTGCGGTCGGCGATCAGCCCCGCCACGGTCGCCAGGGCGATCTCGGGAGGGGTGCGCGAGCCGATGTTGAGCCCGATCGGCCTGTGCACCCTGGCGATCTCCTCCGGCGCCACGCCCAGCTCGGTCAGCGCCCGTACGTGCGGGCCCTCGTGGCGCGGGCTGCCCATGATCCCGATCCACCGGGCCGGGGACTTGAGCAGGTCGCGCAGGACAGGCCCGATCTCGTCGCGGTGGTGGTCGGTGAGCACGACGTCGCAGGTGGCGTTGATGACGTCGTCCAGCCGGGCCACCGCGGGACGGTCGCCGGGATGCCGCCCCGGGTCGGGCTCGAAGAGCACCGTACGGAAGCCCAGCTCGTCCCCGAACCGCAGCAGATGCCCGGCCACGGGGGAGGCGAAGACGGCGACCAGTGTCCGGCCGGCCTCCTCAGCGGGGCTCGCGCCGTGGGCGACGTCGCAGGCCGGGTCCTCGTCGTGGATGTGCGTCATACCGGCAGTCTGACACGAGGCACGCGGCCAGGGGAGGCCGCTCAGCCCGGGGTGTCGTCTCCGGGTGGGTGCACGCGTTCCAGCCGGGTCCAGCCGGTCCAGCCGCGCCGTTTCAACAGCTCGATCAGCCGGCGGGCGGGCGGCGCCGCGTCGAAGGCCAGCGTGTCCATCAGATGGACGAGCTGCGGTTCGAGCCCGCCCTCGCCGAGATGCTCGGCCCCCTGCTCGCCGGCCAGCTCCGCGATGAAGCCGGCCAGCTCGTCGGCCACCGCGACCAGCCGGGGATCGTCGCCGGTGTGATCGAGCGCCTGGCCCAGGGCGAGGTAGAAGCCGATGAGCCGGGGATCGGCGAGCTGCTCGCGCTTGCGCGCCGTCCACCGCTCGACCCGTTCCGGTGAGTGCGCGGCCAGCAGGATCCAGCCGTCGCGCTCGACCCGCACGATCCGCTCGTCCACGCCGAGCGCCCGCAACCGGTCGAGGACGGCCACCACGCCGGCCGGCAGCGCCAGGCTGTCGCCCGCCGCGAGCCGGGCGATCCGCTCGCGGTGCCGCTGCCGCTGCCTGATCTCGGCACGCAGCCGCCGGTCGATGTCGGCGACCGCCGCGGCGAACTCCTCGTCGCCGGCCCGCAGCAGCTCGCGTACGCGGGCCAGCGGCACCCCCGCCTCGGCCAGCGTCCTGATCCTGATCAGCTCGACCACGGCGGCGGCGTCGTACCTGCGGTAGCCGGAGCGGTCGCGGCGCGGCTCCGGCAGCAGGCCCTTGGCGTGGTAGTGGCGCACGGCCCGCACGGTCACCCCCGCGTACGAGGCCAGCTCACCGATGGTCAGCATCCGGCCAGTCTCCCATCACCCGACTTTGCGGGCCGCCCGCATGCCGGTGTAGACGTACGGGGTGCCGTCGGGCAGCGTGCCGAACACCAGCGGCAGCCACGGCACGGCGACCGGCCCGAGCCCCGGCATGGCGAGCACGGTGTCCGACACCGGCACCAGGTCGGCCTCGATCGGCGCGGCGAAGCCGGCGTTGCCGCCGGTGAGCTGCCAGCGCACGCGCGGCCGTCCGTCCCGCTCGATGATCGTGATGCGCACGCCGGCCCGCTCGTACGTGCCGGTCAGCGGCCCCACCTCGATCTCGGCCGGGCGCGGATCGGGCGCGAACAGGCCGGGCATCCGCACTCCCGCCAGCTCGCCGAGCAGCTCCTGGAACAGGCCGGCGAACAGCTCGCCCGCCCGGCCCCCGTTCGTCAGCAGCGCGGCGGCGACCCCGCTGCCAGGCACCACCCGCAGGTAGGAGAACTGGCCGAGCGCCGCCCCGTCGTGGCCGAAGCCGGTGACGCCGTCCCAGTCGTACAGCGCCCACCCGTGCCCCCAGGCGCCGGCCATGAACGACCACGTGTCCAGGCACTCGACGGCCCGGCTGCGCATGAGGGCGGCGGATCCGGCCGACAGCACGGGCGTACCGCCGTCGAGGTGGGCCCGCGCGAACCGGACGAGGTCGCCGGCGGTGGCGAGGACGCGCCCCGACGGCCCCGCCGAGCGGGGCAGCAGGTCCCACACCGGCGCGGGCTCCGGCCACGCGCCCGGCTCGCCGAGATGGCTCATCGCGGTACGGAAGCGCAGCGCCTCCTCCGGCAGCGTCATCGTGTGCTCCAGGCCGAGCGGCTCCAGCACCCGCTCGCGCAGCGCCGCGTCCCAGGTCCGGCCGGTGAGCACCTCGACGACGCGGCCGAGGAGGGCGTACCCGGTGCTGCTGTAGGAGATGACGGTGCCGGGCGGGCAGTCCTGGCCCGCCTCCGCGCAGGCCGCCACGTAACGGGCGAGGCAGTCGTCGCCGCGGCCGGTGTCGAGCGTGAAGTCGCCGGCGATGCCGCTGGTGTGGGTGAGCAGCTGCCCGATCGTCACGCCGCGCGTGACGTCAGGGTCGGCGACGGCGAAGCCGGGCAGCACGTCGGCCACCCTCGTGTCCAGGCCCAGCAGCCCGGCGTCGGCGAGCTGCAGCACCAGCGTCGCGGTGTAGACCTTCGCGATGGAGCCGGCCTGGAACACCGAGTCGGCGGTCGCCGCCACGCCGGTCCCCCGGTGCAGCACGCCGCTCGCCAGCTCGTGCAGCTCGCCGCCGGCCAGCACGGCGAGCGTCGCGCCCGGCACGTGGTGGCGGGCGCGCAGCGTGTCGAGCCGGTCCTGCCAGTACGCGTGATCGAATCCCATGGCGTCCCCCTGATCGTGGTCGTGGTGGCGACCATGGTGCAGGGTTGACGCAGGGTCAGGGTCAACCCTCGGGTTCGCTCAGGTCGTGATCCATGAGGATGTCGATGAGCAGGCGGACGGGCAGGCCGGCCTCGGTCGGATAACGGAAGTGCTGCTCCAGGTTGAGCCGGTAGTGGTTGCGCCGGCCGATGCGCTCGCGCTGCACGTAGCCGGCCTCGTAGAGGTCGGAGACGATGTTCTGGACGGCGCGCTCGGTGATGCCGATCCGCTCGGCGATGTCCCTGAGCCGCAGCTCGGGGTCGCGGGAGATCTCCACCAGCACGCGGGCGTGGTGGGTGAGGAACGTCCAGGTGGACGGCCGGTTGTCCGCGGCGCTCAATGCCTCTCCTGCGACCTCTCCGCCTGGGTGGGGGCGGTACGAGAACCCTTGTGGCAAAGATCTTATGACGAAAAGCCTTTCCTGTAACCAGGTTCGGCCGTAGCGTCATAGACAGAGGCGGCAGCCGCCGCGTCAGCGCCGTGTTCTCCTGGAGGTCCCCTTCCGTGTTCGCCGCTCACGCTCGTTTCCCGGTCCGCTGAACACCGCTCGCGAGACCGAGGTGTCTCCTCTCGCCGTCCACCGCCGGCCCTCGACCTTCGGCGTGCTCATCGCCGTGTCCGGCGAGCTGGACGCCACCAACGCCGACCACCTGGAGTCGTTCGTCGGCCGCGAGCGCATGCCCGGCCGGCCGCTCATCCTCGACCTGGACGGGCTGACCTTCATGGACAGCACGGGCCTGCACGTGCTGCTGCGGGTGGACGCCGACGTGCGTCAGGAGGGCGGGACCCTGCACCTGGCCGCCGTGCAGGACCTGCCCGCCCGGATGCTGCAGCTCACCGGGGTGTGGGACGTCCTCGACATCCACGCCGACGTGCACGAGGCCGCCATGGCCCTGGCCACCGGCCGCTTGCGCCGCCTGTCCTGACGCTAGTGCCGGTGCGGCCGGCCGGACCGGTGCGCGGCGAGCACGTCGAGCCCGAAGTCGCCGTCCGGGTCTCGCCACACCGAGTGCGCGTGGTTCGCGCCGCGCTGCGTGTTGTCGTACTCGATGAGCAGGCGCGGCCCGGACAGCCGGTAGTAGTGCGGCTCCCCCGGCTCGACGGCGCCCGCCCAGCCGAAGTGCACCTGGTCGAGATGGTCGTCGGCGAGGTAGTGGCGCCGGTAGGCCGCCGCCACCGGCTCGGGTGCGCGGCCGGTGTAGACGTCGAGCAGGGCGCGCAGCACCTCGCGCTGACCGGCGGTCAGATCGGCGGCGGGCAGCCCGCGCGGCTCGCGGGTGAGCGCCATCGCCGCGTGGTCCTCCTCGGTGTAGCCGGTGCCGCGCTCGGCGGTCTCGTCGATCCTGGCGGCCTGCGCGGCCAGTCGCGGCTCCCGCATCGGGCCGCGGAACAGCTCGGGGACGCGGATCATGCGGTCGCCCGGGCGGACGCGGGCGCGGTTGCCCGAGACGATGTCGGAGATCGCGCGCGGGTGCAGCAGGGCCCGTGCCCGCTCCTCGCGGCCCAGGGAGGTCATGAGGTCGCGGGCGAGGTCCTCCGTACCGCCGAGCGGGCGCAGCGTGCCGCCGGGCAGCGGCGCCGTGGCGGGGTCCGCGCCCACGAACGACGGGGTCGCGGCGGCGATCGTGCCGTCGTGGATCAGCACGTTCACCGACAGGTGGTGGCCGCCCACCCGCCAGCCCCACAGGCGCTCGCCCGGCCGGCCGAAGACGCGCACCCAGTACAGGCCGGGGTCGCGGCCCCGCTCCCTGCCCCAGTCGGTGCCCCAGCCCTCCACCGCGTCGAGCACGTTCTCCAGGCCGATCACGGTGCAGGCCGTGACGTACGCGGGCCGGCTCAGACCGGTCGCGAGCAGCCGCATGACCAGGCCCTGCCGCCGGGGGTCCAGCTCGTTCAGCGGCACGCCGCCGTGGTCGGTCGGGGTGTAGAACCAGCGGACGCGCTCCTCCTCCACGTCCTGGTCACCGAACGGCGCCAGCATCGCCCGGGCGGCCAGCTCCTGGGGCAACCCGTCGAGCAACTCGGCCGCGACGGCCGCCATCTCCGACACCAGCTCGCGTTCGGCGTCCTTGTCTGTCTCCATCGCGTCCATCCTGTCATCAAGCATGATCGGTACATGGATATCCGATGGGAAGGTGGCGACCGTGCTGGACCGCACGGCGCTGCCGGTCGTGGTCGCCGGGATGTCCGCGCCGGGCTTCGCGGCGACGCGGGAGCCGGCAGGGGAGGTCATGGCGCGGCGCGCGGCAGGGGTGATGGCGAGCCCGCCGCACACGCCGCGTACCGATGACGCCGTCGTCGCCTGCTACGCGAAGGCCGCGCGGACCGCGGCGCCGACGGCGCGATGACCGGCCACTGCTCCCCCGACCTGCTCGTGGACGTCGTCCGCCTCGCCGGTCAGCAGCGGGCGGCGGTGCCGTTCCCGGCCGAGCGGATGCCGCTGCCGACGCGTACGGCGTAGTAGTTCGACCGGAACCGGTCGAAGATCGTGTTGTCCTCCAGCTGCAGCAGCGCCTCGTCGGCCTGGCGCAGGGAGTTCCAGCTCCAGTTGTGGCTGCCGGTCCAGACGATCTTCCGGTCGGGCACACCGTAGTACTTGCCCTCCACGAGCAGGTACTTGGAGTGGATCCAGATCGGGTCGGCGGTGCAGTAATAGCGGACGTTGATCCCGTTGTACGCGCCCGTCGTCTTGACCAGCTCGTTCATCGAGGACACCTCGGAGGCGCTGTCCTTGTTGTAATTGACCGCCACCTCGACGTAGCAGCCCGCCCTGTCGAGGGCGAGCAGCTTCTGCGCCAGGTGCGTACGGCTGAAGATGCCCATCGCGACCCGCACGATCGTGCGGTGGGTGCCGTCCACCGTGCCGACCTCGCTGTTGCCGGTGCACGTCACGTGGTCGAGCACCGTGGTCAGGGTGTCCTCGGCCGGGTCGGTGGGGCTGCCGTTGCCCTCCTGGCGCGGGTAGAAGTGCACCTTGGCGGCTCCCGAGGTGACCGGCGTGCGGGTGTCGTAGTAGTTGTTGTCGACCCGGCGGTTCTTCAGGTCGGTGAAGTAGGCGGCGTAGGCGTTGTAGATGCCGGCGTTGCCGGCCAGCACCAGCGCGGAGTTCCAGCCCTTGAAGCCGTCGCGGCCGGTGTGCAGGTTGGCCGACGACTGCACCACGACGTTGTCGGTGCCGCCGGTGCGGGAGAACAGGAAGAACTTGTTGTGGTTCAGCGACTCCGACCCGTACAGCGGGCGGTCGCCGATGCAGCCACGGCCGCTCGGGCACACCAGCACCCACGAGCTCTGGCCGGTGTCGGTGCCGAGCGCTCCCGCCAGCGCGGCCTGGATGGCCGTGCCCGCCATCTTCTTGTCGAAGACGACCTGGACGTTGCGGCCGGCGTTCTTGGCCGCGATCAGGGCGTTGGGGATGGTGGCGTCGGAGGCGTAGTACAGCGACACGCGGATGGTGGAGCCGGGGTCGGCGCCCTGGATGAGCTGCACGATCCGGTCCTGGATGGCGGCAGGGGCGCTGACCGGGTCGTTGAAGACGGCTTCCGTGGCGACGGCCGCGTGGGCGGGCGCGGTCGTCAGGGATAAGAGGGTGGCGGCGGTGGCGAGCAGGACGAGGATGCGGCGGAACAACGGCTGTCCTTTCCCCGGCGACTATGAAGATCGCTTCCTGACGCTAGCAGCGCACGCCGCCGCCGGCACCGCGTTCACGCGAGGCGTTCGTGTCGCGCTTTCGCCTTCGTGCGGCGCTTTCTTTTTCGTGCGGCGCTTTCTCCTTCGTGCGGCGCTTTCTCCTTCGTGCGGCGCTTTTGTGCGGGCGCGGTCCTCAGCTCTGCCACCAGGCGAGCACCCGGAGCGCGCGCAGGGTGTTCCAGCGGCTCGGCCGCCCGACGCCCTCCTCGTACGCGAAATGCACACGTCCCGGGTGCACCCGGTCGAGCGGCCAGCGGCCGTCGGGCTGCCGCTTCGCCTCGACGATCTCCACGGCCTCCGCCATCCGGGGGTCCTGCGCGGCCCCCGACCGGCGGAAGTAGTCGAGCGCGCGCAGCACGTCGTGCCGCCAGTAGTAGGGGAAGGCGAACTCCAGGAACGCCGGGTCGGCCACCTCGCCGGTGCTCCTGCGCCGGAACAGGCCGCGCTCCAGCAGGAACTCCTCCCCCACGCGCCGCGCCTCCCGCACCTTCCCGTCGGCGCCGGTCGCGCGCTCGTACTCGAGCAGGCCGTCCAGCACGCCGAGCGTGGTGTGGAACGACGAGCGCACGGAGCCGTTCTCCGCCTCGCAGTTCCAGCCGCCGTCCGCCAGGTGCTCGTCCAGCAGCCGGGCGACGATCGCCGAGACGTCCACCCCGAAGTAGGCGCCGGTCTCGACCGTCCTGCCGTTGATGCACGGCTCGACCTCGCCGTCGAAGTAGCGCTGCCCGGCGTGCTCCCACCGGCCGTGCTCGCCGACCAGCGCGACCGCCTGCCTGGCCTGCGGCGACTCCGGGTCGAGCCCGAAGATCTGCAGAGTCTGCAGGGTGTGCAGGGTCGTCGTCCAGGGCTGACCCGGCTCGCCACCGGTGTAGTCCTTGGGGAAGCAGGCGCCGCCGTCCCACATCCCGCCGGCGCCCTGCAGGGCCAGCAGCCTGGCCCCCCAGCCTTCCGTGGCCACGCGTTCCCGCTCGGCGGCGACCTCTTCCGGCGCGGCGCCGGTGAGGTCGCGCAGCACCTGCCAGCGAATGGCGGGGTCGGAGTCGAGCAACCAGCTGATCACGTCCATCGCCGCACCGTACGCCATGCGGGAACCGCTATCAACGGCATCCCGTACGCTGGATGAAGTCGGCCGGCCGGCACCGATGAGTTCTTCGAACAGCGGAGGTCTCCATGGGCATGAGGACACACCTGCTCAAGACCAATGACGTCGATCTGGCCTACGACGTCCACGGCCCGTCGCCGGCCGAGGGCGGGCATCGGCCGCTGTTCATGATCGGCCAGCCGATGGACGCCAGTGGGTTCAGGGCGCTGGCCGCGCGCTTCACCGACCGTACGGTGATCACCTACGACCCGCGCGGCCTCGGCCGCAGCGTCCGCAGGGACGGCCGCGACGACCACACCCCCGAGACCCAGGCGGGCGACGTCCACGCGATCATCGAGGCCGTCGGCGGCCCGGTGGACATGTTCGCCAGCAGCGGCGGCGCGGTGACCGCGCTGGCCCTGGTGGCCGCCCACCCCGGCGACGTGCACACCCTGGTGGCGCACGAGCCGCCGGTCATGCCGCTGCTGCCCGACGCCGAGGCCGCCCTGCGCGCCCGCGCCGGGGTCAAGAAGGCGTACGACAGCAAGGGCTGGGGCGCCGGCATGGCCGCCTTCATGGGGCTGACGTCGTGGCAGGGCGAGTTCACCGACGACTACTTCGCCCAGCCCGCCCCCGACCCCGCCGCGTACGGCATGCCGACGGAGGACGACGGTTCCCGCGACGACCCGCTCCTGTCGGACCGCTCATGGGCGGTCAGCGACTACCGCCCCGACACCGCCGCCCTCCTCGCCGCCCCCACCCGCGTGGTGATCGCGGTCGGCGAGGAGTCGACCGGCATCCTCACCGCCCGCACCGCCGAAGCCCTCGCCACCGTCCTGGGCCAGAAGGCCACCGTCTTCCCCAGCCACCACGGCGGCTTCCTGGACGACGAGTTCGGCTACGCCGGCCAGCCCGACGCCTTCGCCGTCCGACTCCGCGAAGTCCTCGACTCCGCCTGACCTCCGACCGCCCCAGGGGGAGCCTCCTCCACCTAAGAGGAGGCTCCCCCTGGCACGGGCACGCGACGGTGCTTTCCCCACTTGAGCCGAGCCGCAGGGCGAGGGCTCTCCTCTGGCACAGGCCGGAAGCCAGGACTCTCCCCACCTGAGACAGACCACGCGACAACCGCCTCCCGCCTGGCACCGGCCACACGGCGGGAGGCACGACGCTCCCCGCCCAATGCCCACTGATCTCCGCACCGCGCTGGAGCCCGTGCGTTGACTTTCCTTGTTGGAAAGTGATTGACTTTCCGATATGGAAAGTCACGGTGCCGACGGCTTGGCCGCCATCGCGAGCGTGCGCGCGGCGCTGGCCGATCGGCTGGTCACGCCGTGGTGGTATCACCCCGGCTTCGCGGCGCTGCTGGGCGGATGCGTGCTCGCCCTCGGGCTCGGCGACGTCTTCGTCAAGGTCGGCGGTTTCCTCCTGCTGATCGCGTGCAGTGCCCTGCTGGCCCGCGCCTATCGCCGGCTGACGGGTGTCTGGGTGTCCGGGTACGAAGCCGGGCCCGCCAGCCGATGGCTCGGCATGCTGGGCGTGCTCACCGGCCTGACGTTCGTCGGAGCGCTCGCGGCCGGAGCGGCGACCGGCCCGCAGTGGCTTGTATACGGCCTGGCCGCGGTCGAGTGCGCCGGCACCGTCGTGCTGTGCCGGCGGTTCGACGCCGACCTCCGCGCGGGCCTCAGGGCGGGCACATGACGGGGCGGTTCGACGAGATCGTGCACGCCCCGAACCGCCTGCGCATCTGCGCCCTCCTCGCCGCGTCGTCCAGCGCCGAGTTCGGGATGCTGCGCGACGTCCTCGGCGTGGCCGACTCGGTGCTCAGCAAGCATCTCAAGGTGCTGCAGGAGGCCGGCTATCTGACGATCTCGAAACCGACCGGCCGGGGCCGGGTCCGCACCTGGGTACGCCTCACCCCGGAGGGCCGCCGCGCCTACGCCGACCACGTCGAAGCCCTCAAAGCCCTCTTCGACACCCCAGCCGAAACGACCTCGCCCGCCGAATCGTCCCCCGAGCCCGGACGACGCCGGTGACGATCACCTCCACCGGCCCCACCGCTACCGCCCTGCCCTGACCAGATCCGCCGGCGCGAGCGCATGGCGCGCCCCATGGGAAGTGGGGGCCGCTGTCGTGCTGTCCCGCGCCCGGACAGCGTGACTCCACACCGTCCTGTCCATCCCGACCCCTGAGGTCTCTCTTGACATCCTCCCCCTCGTCAACGAGGGGGATTCCCACGGTCGCCCGTGAGGGTTCCTGTTTCACAGCCGGTCGCCCCGTCCGAGAGGACTCTCGTTGAGGTCTTACACCCGCTCCGCAGGCGTTTCAGCTCTCCGCCAGCCCGGCGGCGAGCACGTTCTTGGCCGCATTCACATCCCGGTCGTGGACCGCGCCGCAGGCGCATGCCCATTCGCGGATGTTCAGCGGCATCTTCTCCCGCAGGGCCCCGCACTGCGAGCACAGCTTGGAGGAGGGAAACCAGCAGTCGACCGCCACCACACTCCGTCCGTACCATGCGGCCTTGTACTCCAGCATGCCGCGCATCGCTCGCCACGAGGCGTCGCAGATGGCGCGAGCCAGACTCCGGTTCTTGACCATGGTGCGGACGGTCAGGTCTTCCACGGCGATCACTTGATTATCGCGAACGAGCCGTGTCGTGACCTTGTGCAGGTGATCCCTTCTGCGATCGGCGATCCGGGCGTACACCCTGGCGACCTTCACTCTGGCCTTGGCCCGGTTGTTCGACCCCTTCTCCTTACGGGCCAGAGCCCGCTGAGCCTTGGCCAGCCTGCGCCGATCGGCGCGCTCATGCTTGGGGTTGACGATCTTCTCGCCGGTCGAGAGCGTCGCCAGCGCGGTAATGCCGGCGTCCACCCCGACGCTCCGCCCGACGGGCGGGAGCGGGCTGATCTTCTCCTCGACCAGGAGGGACACGAACCAGCGCCCGGCCGCGTCCTTCGACACGGTGACCGTGGACGGCCGCGCACCCTCCGGCAGCGGACGCGACCACACGATATCGAGCGGCGTGTCCATCTTCGCCAGCGTCAAGGTGCCCGCACGCCAGCGGAACGCCGAGCGGGTGTACTCCGCCGACGCCCGGGACCTCTTGCGGGACTTGAACGCCGGGTACCTGGCACGCCTGGCGAAGAAGTTCGCGAACGCCGCCTGAAGATGCCGCAACGCCTGCTGAAGAGGAACCGACGACACCTCCGACAGGAAGTCGAACTCGCCGCTGCGCTTCCACTCCGTCAGGCGCGCAGAGGACTCCACATAGGAGACACGGCGGCCTTCCAGCCGGTAGGCGCGGGTGCGCTCCTCGAGCGCCTTGTTGTAAACGAGGCGGACGCAGCCGAACGTCCGGGCAAGCTCGCCGGCCTGCTCGGGAGTCGGATAGAAGCGGTACTTGTATGCCCGCTTCACGATCTGCGCCACGCCTCAAACGCTACCGCCCGATCGGCTAACAGTCGCGCGTGTGTTCGATATGTCGGTTCACCTGACGGCGAACCGGCTGCCCCTGTCCTGCTCCGCAGAAGTCCGATTCCTCCCCCGCCTGAAGGCGGGGGTTTCCACGGAGGTATCTGATGACGAGCAATGCCATGCCTCCGACCGCCCGAAAGACGGCCACCGTCAAGAACCGGATCACGACGGCCGAGCAACTCGAAGCGATCATCGGGCGTCCGTCCGCGATGGTACGGAAGAAGGAACTCGCCGAGCTGGACGACGCCTGCCGCGACATGCTGGCCCTCGCCTCGCTCGCCGGCTTCGGCCACCTCGACGCCGGCGGCCGCCCCCGGACGACGATGATCGGCGGCTCGCCGGGCTTCGCCCACCCCGAATCACCCACCCGCCTGGCCATCGCCACAGATCTGGACGTGTCAGGCCCGGTCTCCTTCGTCTTCCTGCTGCCCGGCGTCGGCGAGACCCTGCGCGTGAACGGCACGGTCGCCGAGCGAACACCCGGCCGCCTGGTCATCACCGTCGAACAGGCATATGTGCACTGCGCCCGGGCCATCCTCCGCTCCCGCCTGTGGAACCCCTCAGGCCAACAGCGGCTCACCACCGGCGACCCCGCCCAGCGGGGCAAGGACGCTCCCGGCCGACCGGCGGCCAGCCGACTGCCAGAGGCTGTGGGCGATCACCTCCGGCCGCCGGCTCACGCAGGAACCCCTGGGCAGCCGCCTGCGGATGCGGAAGATCCCGGCGGCCCGTTGTCAGAGCCCGGCGTTCGTGACGTGCTGGCGGCGACGCCGTTCCTTGTCCTGTCCTCCTGGGACGGCGACGGGAGTAGTGACACGAGCCCGCGCGGCGACGTGCCCGGATTCGTACGAGTAGTGGACGGGCACACGCTCGCCATCCCCGACCGCCGGGGCAACAAGCGCGCGGACACCTCCCGCAACCTCCTCACCGACGGCCGGATGTCGGCAGCCGCGCTGGTGCCGGGGAGCACCGACGTACTGCGTCTCAGCGGCACCGCCGTACCGACCGACGACCCGGACCTGCTGGCCGGCATGGCACAGGGCAGCGCCGTGCCCCAACTCGCCCTGGTCGTCACCGTGGAACACGCCGAGGTGCGCCACAACCAGGCCCTGGCCGACGCGAACGTCTGGGACGCGTCCGGACATGCCGACGACGCCACCCGCACCGAACTGATGGCCTCGACGACGCGGCAACTCGCCGCGAAGACACCCGCCCTGCGCGGCCTCGCGAAGCTGCTCGCCGTCTTCGCGCGACTGCTCCGGCGCGCGATCGACGCCACCTACCGGCGGGCCCTGCGCAAGGAGGGCTACGACCTGCCAACCCCTGATACGGCGACCGGTGCCGGCGACCGGAACGTACGGCAGAACGACTGAGCCGAAGACTCCGTCAGGGCGCACCACCCAGCCCAGGACCACCTGCCTGGCCGGCGCCATCACCTTGCCCAGAAGCGCCGCCCTGCCCGGGGTTGCCGCCGTCCGTGCGGTTGGAGGGGGCGCACCTGCCCTTGCAGTAGCCGTTGGCGAGGATCAGGCGGCCGCGCGCCACCGTGTAGGCGCTGGCCGGCACCCCCACCAGGACTCCCCGGCAGACGGTGCAGACGAGCGACTGATCGGCGCCGGCCGGGGTGGCGAGCTCCGGCGGGCCGTGGCTCGCTGCGGGGGCCACAGGGGTGACGGGGCTGACGTGGGCGGAGGTGGGAGCCGGGGTGGGGGCGGCGGGGTCGGACATGGCGATGCCGGCTGGTGACTCGGTCATGCGGTCACTCTGCCCAACGCCACCGACAAATCTCCTCCGGAGCATCTCCTTTTCCCGGCGACCCCGTCATCCAGCGCGGACCTCCCGGACGAATGTCCCGCGAACCACACGACACGCAGGAAGCAGGACACCGAAGGACGGGGAGACGGCGCCGAGCGGGTTCCGGTTCGTGACGGTGCCCGGCAACCCGCGCGTACTACGCGTTCCTGCAGTCCAAGAGCAAGGTGCGCCGGCTGGTGCTGGCCCTCGACCGCCAGGACTGCGTCAACTGACGACGCGGCCCCTCCCAGCCGGGAAAGAACCCATGACCGAGATCCGAGAGCCGGTATCTCCCGGTGGCTCCCGACACCAGCGGACGTGAGCGCCTCCTGCACGTCTCAACGGTGCGAAGCTTTGTGACATTCGTCAGGTTCGTACGGGTGAGCTGCTGGTTAGGGTGGCTGGCATGAAGGCCCGGTTCTGGACCTCCGTTTATCTCGTCGTCCTGGTGTGGCCGATTCCCGGGTTCCTCGCCTCGGGGCCGTCCCCTGCCGGGATCGTGGTGGTGGTGGCGGGGGTGGCGGGGTTCGCCGGGCTGTATCTGCGGGTCGCGTGGACGGCGCTGGAGCGGCCGCATCGCAACGCCACCCCGTACGCGCTGATCCTGCTGTACGCGCTCGCGGCGGCGATGGCGCCGGCGCTGGGCGTGATGTGGGTGTTCGCGAGCTCGTTCTTCCTCATCACGGCGGTCGCCACGGCGCTGCCCGAGCGGGCCCTGCCGCTGGCGGCGGGCGCGACGATCGCGGCGGGCACGGCCGCACTGCCGCTGCTCGGCGAGTCCCCGGCGGAGCTGTGGTGGATCCCGCTGCAGGCGGCGGTGTTTACCGCGGCGATTCGCGCTTTTCTCCGGCTGAACGCCGCCAACCGGGCGCTGAGCGAGGCCAACGTCAAGGTGGAACGGCTGGCCGTGGACAACGAGCGGCTGCGGTTCGCCCGCGACATGCACGATCTTCTCGGCCACAGCCTGGCGGTCATGACGGTGAAGAGCCAGCTCGCCGCCCGGCTGGCCGACGCCGACCCGGCACGGGCCAGAGCCGAGATGGAGCAGGTGGAGGAGCTGTCGCGGCAGGCGCTCGCCGAGGTGCGCGAGGCGATCTCGGGCTACCGGGAGCTGTCGCTGCCCGACGAGCTGGACGGCGCGCGCCGCGCGCTCGGCACCGCCGGTGTCCGGCTGGAGGTGGCGGCCGGGCCGCTCCCCCCGGCCGCGGAACCCGTGCTGGCCTGGGTGGTCAGGGAGGGCACGACGAACGTCGTCCGGCACAGCGGCGCCCGTGCCTGCCATATCAGGCTCGGCGTGGCGGACGGGCAGGCGTACGCGGAGGTGCGTGACGACGGCCGGGGATCGGAAGCCGCAGGTGACGAGTGCGGCGGGAACGGCCTGCGCGGCCTCGCCGAGCGCATCGAGGTCGCGGGCGGCACCCTCACCAGCGGCCCTGCGGAGGACGGCGGCTTCCTGCTCAACGCGCGCATCCCGGTGCCCGGCACCGCGCCACTCGCCCGCGACCTGCCCAGCGGACCTGTCGTGATCCGCGCGTCCCGTGGGGGGCGGGTCCAGCCGCCGGCCCGCACCGCTCCCAGAGATCCGTCATGATCCACGTTCCGCCGTCCGGCGGCGTGTCGCTCACTTCGCCTTCAGGGGGTCGCCGTGATTCGTGTGCTGCTGGCCGACGATCAGCATCTGGTCAGGGAGGCGCTGGCGGCATTGCTGGGGCTGGAGGAAGGGATCGAGGTGGTCGGGCAGGTCAGCCGGGGGGACGAGGTGGCTGGGGCGGTGGAGCGGTGCCGGCCCGACGTGGTGCTGCTCGACATCGAGATGCCGGGGCTCGACGGGCTGACCGCGGCGGGCCTGCTGGACGGCGTCAAGGTGATCATTCTGACCACGTTCGGCCGGCCCGGGTATCTGCGGCGGGCGAAGGACGCGGGCGTGGCCGGGTACGTGCTCAAGGACGCCCGAGCAGGTGAGCTGGCCGGCGCGGTACGCCTGGTGCACGCCGGTGGCCAGGTCTTCGACCGCGGGCTCTCCGCCGCCAGCCTGTCCATCGGCGCGAACCCGCTCACCAGCCGCGAACGGGACGTGCTGCGCGCCGCCGCCGAGGGCGGCACCATCGCCGACATCGCGGGACGCCTCTACCTGTCCGACGGCACCGTACGCAATTACCTGTCGTCGGCGATCGGCAAGCTGGGCGCGCGCAACCGGGCCGAGGCGGCGCGTGCCGCGGAGGCCAGAGGCTGGCTCTGACGACCGCGGCAACCCCTGACGATCGTCACTACCGGCCCGATCCGGCGCTCGCGAGGCTGGAGACATGCTGAAACGTGTCGCGCCCGCCATCGGGCTCTTCTTCCTCTCGCCGCTGGCCGGCGAGTTCCTGCTGGGCAACCTGCCCATCACCATGCTGCCGGCGCTCGTGGCGCTGGCCCCGCTGTACGGCGGCGGCGCCCTGCTCGTCCGTGAACTGGCCAGGCGCACGGGCGCGGGCTGGCCGGGCATCGTCCTGCTGGCGCTGGCGTACGCGCTGATCGAGGAGGGCCTGGTCACCCGCTCGCTGTTCGCCCCGAGCTTCGCGGGGATGGACCTGACGGCTCAGGCGTGGATTCCCGGGGTCGAGATGAGCGCCTGGTGGGCGAGCTTCGTGCTCGGCGGCGTGCACGTCGCGGGCAGCGTCTGCGCCCCGATCGCGGTCATGGAGGCGCTGGTGCCCGCCAGGGCGTCGGAGCCGTGGCTGCGCGTGCCCGGCCTGGTGGTGGCGGGGGTGCTGTTCGTGCTGGGGGCGGTGATGGCCTCCGCGTTCGATCCGGGGGCGTACGTTCCGTCGATCGCGCAGGTCGTGGGCGTGCTGGTGGCGGTGGCGCTGCTCGCGTTCGTGGCGCTGCGCCGCAGGACGGCGGGGACGGACGCGGGCCAGGCGCCGGGGCCGTGGCCGGTGCTCGGCTGCTCGATGGCGGCGGGCGCGGTGTTCTGGCTGGCGAACCTGGCCTCCGGAGCGGTCGGCGCGTGGCCGACGGTGGTGATCAACCTGGCGGTGTACGCCGTCGTCTGCGTCCTGGTGGTCCGCTGGTCGCGCCGGTCGGGCTGGGGCCTGCGCCAGATGTTCGCGCTGGGGGCGGGGAGCATGCTCACGTACGCCTGGCACGGTTTCCTGCAGCCGCCGGCCGTACCGGTGGCGCCGGCGGCCGACCTGGTGGGCAACATCGTGTTCGCCGTGGCCGCCGTCGCGCTTCTGGCGGTGATCGCCGCCCGCCTGAGGGCGAGCGTCATGGAGCTCAGCTGACGTCGGTCCCCTGGCGCGTCAGGCCCTGGCCGGTGCCGACACCGCACAGCAGGGTGTCGACCACGCGGGTGGCGGCGGCGTCGATCTCGCACTCGCGCAGCTGCGCCGCCACCCCGATCATCGCGTAATAGACCCACTTGGCCCAGGCCAGGTCGGCGTCGGCACGCAGCACGCCGTCGTCCTTGGCCCGCTGGAGCAGGCGGTCGCAGCGCAGCTCCACCTCGGCGTGCGCCCAGGCGGGCTCGCTGCCGCCGGGCCTGTCGAGCTCGAGCGCGAACGGCCACTGCCGCTTGACCCGCAGCACGTTGACCGCGACCTGGTAGAGCGCGACCAGCGGCGGGGTGGTCTCGGGGTGCGCGGCCTCCACAGCCGCGCCGAACTCGCGGGCCGCCACCGCGGCCAGCGCCTCCAGCAGCGCCTCGCGGGAGGCGAAGCGGCGGTGAACGGTCGTGCGCGCCACCCCGGCCGCCTCGGCGACCTGCTCCATGCTCGCCGCCGGGTCCGCGGCGAACACCCGCTCCGCGGCCTCCAGGATCGTGCGCACCGTGCGCTCGGCGTCGGAACGCAACGCCCGGGTCGTCCCACTCACGCCCAGAAGGATACGTGATCGCTCCGCTTACACGCGAACTTGCAACAAATCTGTGCAAGTTCTATGGTCATCGCAACGACATTGATGCGACTAGCACGTGGAGATGACATGGATCTGCACCTCAGCGGCAAGACGGCCGTGGTCACCGGCGCGAGCAAGGGCCTCGGCCTGGCGATCGTGCGGACGCTGACGGCCGAGGGCATGCGGGTCGTCGCGGCGGCGCGTACGATCACCCCTCAGCTCAAGGAGACCGGCGCCGTCACGGTGTCGGCCGACCTGGCCAATCCCGGCGGGGCCGGCGAGCTGATCGCGCAGGCGCTCGCCGAGCTGGGCGAGATCGACCTGCTGGTCAACAACGTCGGCGGCGGCGACGCGACCCCCGAGGTCGCCGGCCCGTTCGCGGACATGAGCGACGACCTCTGGCAGCGCACCTACGAGCTGAACCTCTTCAGCGCCATCCGCGCCACCCGCGCCGCCCTGCCCAGCCTGCTGCGGCGGCGCGGCGGCGTGGTCAACATCTCCTCCATCTCGGCACGGATGCCGAGCGGCGGGCCGATGCCGTACGCGACGGCCAAGGCGGCGCTGACCGCGTTCGGCAAGGCGCTGTCGGAGGAGGTCGGGCCGCAGGGGGTGCGGGTCAACACGATCTCCCCCGGCACCATCCGCACCGCGATGTGGGAGGAGTCGGGCGGGTACGGCGCTCTGCTGGCCGGGATGCACGGGGTGGAGCTGGAGCAGTTCCTCGCCGGCCTGCCGGCGGCCACCGGCATGACGACCGGCCGGCTCATCGAGCCCGAGGAGGTCGCCTCGCTGGTGGCGTGGCTGGCCTCACCCCACGCGGCCAGCGTCACCGGCGCCGATCACATCATCGACGGCGGCGTCATCAAGACCGCCTGACCCCCGCCAGGCTCAGGGGATGGCGGCGTGCGGGCGGTCCGGGGTGTTCAGGCGGGTGCCGCGGCGGGGTGGGGCTCGCCCGCCTGGCGGGCGCGGGAGCGGTAGCGCAGGGGCGACATGCCCACCTCGCGCTTGAACGCGGTGCTGAACGCGCTCTCCGACCCGTAGCCCAGCTCGGCGGCCAGCGACCCGACGCGTACGTCGCCGTCGCGCAGGGCCCGCCGCGCCAGCAGCATCCGCCACCGGCCGAGGTACGTCAGCGGCGGCACCCCCGCCAGCGTCCTGAAGCGTTCGGCGAACGAGGTGCGCGACATCGCGGCGGCCCTGGCCAGCTCCTCCAGGCTCCAGGGCCGGCCGGGCTCGCCGTGCATGAGGGTGAGCGCCGGGCTCAGGCGCTCGTCGGTCATCACCCGCAGCCAGCCAGGAGGCAGGTCGGCCTGATCGACGTAGGCGCGCAGCAGCTCGAGCACCAGGAGCTGGGCGTACTGGCGGATCGCGAACGCCGACCCCACCCGGCCCGCGCCCGCCTCCTCGGCCAGCAGGCGCAGGTTGCGGTGCAGGGCGGAGGCCTCGGCGGCGCGCACGTGCCCCACGGGCGGCAGTGCCTGCGCGAGCAGCGTCCGCCCGACGTGGTTGACCTCGATGTGGCCGCCCACGACGACGTCGGGCGGGCCGTCAGCGTCGTCGTGGCCGTAGGAGTTGTAGCCGGGCCCCGGCAGGAACTCGCACACCGGCCCGTCGCCGGTGCCGCCCTCGATGCGCAGCCACGAGCGCCCGTTCAGGATGGCGACCTCGCCCGGCCCGAGCTCGATCGGCGTGTCGAGGCCGTCGGCGAGCAGCCGCCCGTGCCCGTGGACCATCGCGATGAGCTTCAGCGGGTCGCCGATCTCGTGCTGCGACCGCCAGGGGCCGTACACCTCGAACGCGCCCGTCATCTGGCCGCGCACCTCGACGAGTTCGAACACTTCCGAGAGCTGGTCGCTGCGCATGGCCGTACTATCGAGCAGAAAATCTGAACTGTCAATTATTCAGCGTACGGACGGCGGCGGCCAGAGTGGGAGGCATGAACGACAGACAGCATCCCATCGGGTCCGGATTCACCGCCGCCTCCACCGCCGGCGACGTGCTCAAGGGCATCGACCTGTCCGGCAAGAACGTCATCGTCACCGGCGGCCACAACGGCATCGGCCTGGAGACCACCCGGGCACTGAGCAAGGCGGGGGCGTCGGTCCTCGTGGGCGCGCGCAGCCCCGAGCGTGCGGCGCCGGCGCTGGAGGGCATCGAGCGGGTCGAGGTCGACCGGCTCGACCTGCTCGACCCCGCCTCGATCAGCGCCTTCGCCGCCCGCTACCTCGCGTCGGGACGTCCGCTGCACATCCTGATCAACAACGCCGGCATCATGTCCGGGCCGCTGGTCAGGGACGCACGCGGGTACGAGTCCCAGTTCGCCACCAACCACCTCGGCCACTTCCAGCTCACACTCGGCCTGCTGCCCGCCCTGCGCGCCGCACACGGCGCCCGCGTCGTGAACGTGACCTCCGGCGGGCACCGGCTCTCCGACATCCGGTGGGACGACCCTCACTTCACCACCGGGTACGAGGGCATGCTCGGCTACGGCCAGTCCAAGACGGCCAACGTCCTGTTCGCCGTCGAACTGGACCGCCGATGGAAAGCCGACGGCATCCGCGGGTACGCCGTGCACCCCGGCATCGTCCACGGCACCGACCTCGGGCCGCACCTGGCCGTCGGCGAGGAGCGCCGGCAGTGGCTGAGCGACGCCGAACTGCGGGCCATGGGCATCATCGACGAGTCCGGCCGGCCGGTACACGACCCCGACCGCGAGCTGAAGACCCCGCAGCAGGGAGCCTCGACCAGCGTCTTCGCGGCGACCAGCCCGCTGCTCGACGACATCGGCGGCGTCTACCTGAAGGACAACGACATCTCACCGGTGGACGAACCCACTGAGATCAACTTCGGCGCCGACGACAACATCCGCTCCTACGTCGTCCCCCACGCTCTCGACCCGGACTCGGCCCGCCGCCTCTGGGACCTGAGCGAACGCCTCCTCGGCACCTGAGCCCGCGGCGCTCGGACCTGCCTCAAGGCAGGCGGGTCAGGGCGTCGACGGTGCGGAGGATGTGTCGGCGGAGCAGGGTGGCCGCTTTGCCGGGGTCGCGGGACAAGGCCGCCTCCTCCAGGGCGCGGTGCTCGGCGTCGGCGTCCCGGTCGGGGGTGGCGGCGCCTGACCAGCGGCGGGCCAGCTCGCCTGCGGTCCAGAGCCGGTCGAAGCCGTCCAGCAGGACGTCGTTGCCGCAGCCTTCGAGCAGTGCGCGGTGGAAGCGGCGGGCGCGCGCCCCGTACGTCACCCGCCTGCTCACCCGGGCCCCCGAGCGGGGGTTCAACGGCGTGGTGATCGTGGAGTGGTTCAACGTCTCGGCGTACATGGACGCGGGCGTCGAGTGGGTCTACACGCACACCGAGCTGGTACGCGGCGGCTACGCCTGGGTCGGCGTCTCCGCCCAGTGCGCCGGGGTGACCGGCAGCGCCCTGCCGCCCGAGGGTCCCGCACCCGGCGGTCTCCAGGCATGGGACCCCACCCGGTACGGCACGCTGCAGCACCCGGGCGACGACTTCTCGTACGACATCTTCTCCCAGGCCGGGCAGGCGATCGCCGAGCTGTTCCCGGGAGCGCGGCTGGTCGCGGCGGGGATGTCGCTGGGTGCGCACCGGCTCACCACCTACGTCAACGCGATCGACCCCCTCGCCCAGGTCCACGACGGGTTCCTGATCCACAGCCGCATGGGCGCCGCCGCGCCGCTCGTCCTGTCCGATCCGCCCGCGTTCGACCCGACGCCTGTGCCGTTCCGCGACGACCCGCGCGTGCCGGTGCTGGCGCTGCTCACCGAGACGGACGTGGTCACCCTCGGCTACGGGGCGGCCAGGCGTCCCGACGGGCCCGCCCTGCGCGTGTGGGAGATCGCCGGCGCCGCCCACGCCGACACCTACGCCGAGGCCGGCGCCGCGCACGACATGACCCGCCTCGACCCGGCCAGGCTGGCCGCCGCGCTCGCTCCGCGCCGGCGGGCGGCCGGGTTCGACTTCGGTCACACCGTGAACGCGGCGCCGCAGCACCATTACGTGGCCAACGCCGCCGTCCACCACCTCGCCCGCTGGGTGCGCGACGGCACGCCCCCGCCGCACGCCCCCCGCCTTGAGCTGCGGCCCGGATCGTCGGCCGCGCTGGCCAGGGACGCGTTCAGCAACGCGCTCGGCGGCGTGCGCACCCCCTGGATGGACGCGCCCACCGCCGTCCTGACCGGCATCAGCCCGAACGACGGGCTCATCGAGCGGCTCTTCGGCGAGACCGTGCCGTTCGACGCGGCGACCCTCGAGACGCTCTATCCGGGCGGGGCGGCCGACTACCTCGAGGCGTTCGGGGCGGCCACCGACGCGGCGGTGGCGGCCGGCTTCCTGCTCCCGGCCGACGCCGACGAGATCAAGGCGCTGGCCGCCGCCTCATATCAGACCGCTACGGTGTGATCTTGCTCGGGCCTCGCCCGCCCTGGCTATTGTTGATCTCCACAATGCGGCGGAGGGGGATCACGACAGATGGCTCAGGACGAGTCCGAGGCGTCTCTGGGGAGCCGGTACGTGCTGCTGGAGGAGATCGGCGGCGGTGCCATGGGGACGGTCCGGCGGGCGCGCCTGCGCGACACCGGCGAGATCGTGGCGGTCAAGCTGCTGCGCGACGGCCTGGCCGCCGACCAGGACCTGGTGCTGCGCTTCGTCCAGGAACGCAACGTCATGCGCAGCCTGCGCCACCCCCACATCGTGCCGCTACGCGACTTCGTCATCGAAGGCGAGCGGCTCGCCCTGGTCATGGACCTCGTCGAGGGCGGCGACCTGCGCGGCCTGCTGCGCCAGCGCGACACCCTGCCGCCGCCGGAGACGGCCCGGCTGATGGCGCAGGTCGCCGAGGCGCTGGCCGCCGCGCACGCACTCGGGGTCGTGCACCGGGACGTCAAGCCGGCGAACGTGCTGATCGACACCGCCGGGCGGGCGCGGCTGAGCGACTTCGGCGTTGCCCGCATCGTGCACGGCCCCGGCCTGACCGGCACCAGCTCGATCATCGGCACCCCCGCCTACCTGGCCCCCGAGGTCGCCGAGGGTGACGCCGCCACGGCCGCCGTGGACGTCTACGCGCTCGGCCTCATCCTGTACGAGCTGCTCGCCGGCCGCCCGCCCTTCGCCGGCGACCACCCGATGGCGCTCCTCCGTCAGCACGCCACGGCCATGCCCCGCCGCCTCCCCGGCATGCCCGACGCCCTGTGGACGCTGATCCGGACCTGCTCCGCCAAGGACCCGGCCGCCCGCCCGACCGCCGAAGCCGTCGCCGCCGCCCTCCACCAGGCGGCCCCGGCCCTGACCGGCCTCACCGCCTTGCCTCCCGTCCCCCGCACCGACCCCGCTTCCTCCACCTCAGAGCCCCTCCCCTCCCCACCCAAGCCGGCCCCCACCCCGTCGCAACCGACCTCCTCCACCCCGTCGCAACCGGCCCCCTCCCCCACCCCGGATCCGCTGCCCGCCGTCCCCGGCCCCCTGGGCCCCGCCACCAACCCGCGGTACTCCGGCCCTGGCGCCGCCACCAACCCCGAGCCTTGGCCCCCGGGCTCCGGCCCCGCGACTCCGGGCGCGTTCAGCACCTCCGCCTCCCATCTGTCCGGACACCACGCCCCCTTCACTCCGGAGCCCCACCCGCAGGCGGCGCCCTCGCAGCCGCCTTCCTCGGCTGAGCAGTCCACCTGGCCTCGCGGAGCCGGTGGCCCGCCTCCCGCTGGTGGCGCGGGGAGCTCCGCTCGGCCGTCGCGGAAGCGGGGCATGCTCGTGGCGAGCGGGGCTCTGGCGGTGGTGCTGGCCGGGACGGCGCTGGTCGTCGCGGCCCCGTGGCGGCAGGAGGGCGCTCCCGTGGCCGCGCCCACGACGCCGCCGCCCACCGCGTCCACGCCGCCCGCCACGCCGCCCGCCACGCCGTCGGGGGCCGCGGCCGTGGACATCGCGACGCCGTCGCCCAAGTCACTGGCCAAGCCCAAAGAACGCCAGGAGACCCCGAAGGTGGTCGTCACGGTCACCGCCGCCCCGCCGAGCCCGGCGACCACCGCGCCGACGCACCCCATACGGACGAAGTCGAGCAAGCCGAAGCCCCGGGAGACCGAGCCTGAGACCGAGGCGCCGCCGTCGGAGCCGCCGGCGCCGCAGTGGCGCTGCCGCTCCTGGCTCACGACGGCCGGCGGGGTGGACATGTCGCCGTGCATGGCGGTGACCGGCGACATCATCCACCTGAAGGGCCAGGTCAGGGGGTCGGCGCGGTCCGACGTCCACGTCCAGCTCTACGACACCGACGCCGACACGAACCTGTCGCAGCCGTTCATCTGCGCGGATGTGCTCGCACCGGCGGGCGGGGTCGCCACGTGCGGCCCGTTCACGATCAGCGTCCCGCGCAAGGGGGCGAAGACGGACGTGCGGCAGCGCTGGCGGCGCACCGGCAGCGTGTCGTGGAGCGGCGGCGCGGAGAGCCCGTACGTCGTCTGGTGACCCGCGGTTGACGATCCCGATCGCGCGTACCGGGGCATCGACCAGGGCGACGCGGCGGCGCAGCGGCTGACGGAGGTGCTCGGTCGGCCGAGCCGCCTCGTGCGGGTGCCGCCCGAACACGACAGGACCACCAGCGGAAGCACCCCCGGCACCGCCGGACTCGCCTACGCCAAGCTTGCCATCCGCTGCGCCGTCCACCATGGTCGAGCAGGAGACGGGGGCGAAGGCGGGCCCGGAACCGCTGCGGACCCTGGCCGACTACCGCCGGGCGGCGAAGGGCGGGGTGGCGTTCGGGGTGCGGTACGCGGTGCTCAGGCCCGGAAGGGCGGCGGTCGGCGAGACCGTCCAGATCACCGAGTGGGGTCCGTCCGAGCTGTAGCATGATGGATCGACAAAATGCGATATGTTGATCCGACTTGTCGCATGAGGAAGGAGAACTGCCATGAGCGGGAACAACCGCCTTGACCTCGGGCCTTTCGGCATCTACACCTTCGACTTCGAGCACCTGCCGGCGGCGCGGGTGCGGGATGCGGTTCAGGAGCTGGAGGAGCTGGGCTGGCCGGCCGTGTGGGTCCCCGAGCTGCTCGGGCGCGAGGCGCTCTCGCACGCCGGCTTCCTGCTGGCGAGCACCGAGCGGCTCAAGGTGGTGAACGGCATCGCGCAGATCTGGTCGCGCGGAGCCCGGTGGGCGCACGGCGGCGCGCTCCTGCTGGCCGACGCCTACCCGGGACGGCACGTGCTCGGGCTGGGGTTCGGCGGCGAGCCGAAGCCGGGGGTCAAGCCGCTGGGGGCGATGGCGGCGTACCTGGACGAGATGGACGGGCTCGAGACCGTGAACCCGGCGCCGCGGGGTCCGGTGCGGCGGATCCTGGCCGCGTACGGGCCGAAGATGCTGGAGCTGGCCCGCGACCGGGCCGCGGGCGCCCAGACCTACCACGTGAACGTCGCGCACACCGCGCAGTCGCGCGAGCTGCTCGGACCTGAGGCGTTCCTCGCGGTCGAACACCCCGTGCTGTTCGAGTCCGACCCGGACAAGGCCCGGGCGATCGCGCGC
Source organism: Nonomuraea sp. NPDC049504 (assembly GCF_040676845.1). NCBI lineage: Bacteria > Bacillati > Actinomycetota > Actinomycetes > Streptosporangiales > Streptosporangiaceae > Nonomuraea > Nonomuraea sp. NPDC049504. The sequence goes on along the minus strand of NZ_JBFAPT010000010.1, from coordinate 270,645 downwards.
GAGCACCTGAGCCCCTACCTGTCCCGGCCGTACAACGTGGCCAAGTTCCGGCGGCTCGGCTACTCCGACGAGGAGTTCGGCGGGGGCGGCAGCGACCGACTGGTGGACGACTTCGTGTTCTGGGGCGAGCCGGACGTCATCGCGGACAAGCTGCGCGCCCACCGCGAGGCCGGGGCCGACCACGTCACCGTCCAGGTGATCGGCGTGCAGCCCGGCAGGTCGGCGATGCCGCAGTGGCGGCTGCTCGCCGAGGCGCTCCTGCCCGCCAGTACGATGTGAACACATCGATTTGACGAGGAGGCGGGGTGCGGATCGTCCTCGCGCTGCTGTGTGCCGCGCAGTTCATGGTCGTCCTGGACGTGTCCGTGGTGAACGTGGCCCTGCCCTCCATCGCGCAAGCGCTGGCCGTCGGGCCTCTGGGGCTGGCCTGGGTCGGGAACGCGTACGCGCTGACCTTCGGCGGGCTGCTGCTGCTCGGCGGGCGGCTGGCCGACCTGTACGGGCACCGGCGGGTCTTCGTCACGGGCCTGGCCGTGTTCTCCGGGGCCAGTCTGGCCGGTGGGCTGGCGGACACGGCCGGGCTGCTGATCGCCGCGCGGGCCGGGCAGGGGGCGGGGGCGGCGATCCTGGCGCCGGCCACGCTCACCGTCCTGACCTCCGTCTTTCCCGAGGGGCCGCGGCGTACCCGGGCCATCGCCGGCTGGACGGCCGTCAGCCTGGCGGGCGGCACGGCGGGCAACCTCATCGGCGGGGCGCTGACGCAGTATCTGTCGTGGCGGTCGATCCTGCTGGTCAACGTGCCCATCGGGCTGGCCTGCCTGGTCGCCGCCCGCCGGCTGCCCGCCGATCCAGGGCGGCGCCGCGGGCGGCTGGACGTGCCGGGCGCGCTGACGGCCACCGCCGGGCTGGTGGCGCTGGCGTACGGGGTGTCCGGGTCGGTCGTCGCCGTCTTCGGGGGGTGTGTGCTGCTGGGGTTGTTCGTGCTGGTGGAGACGCGGGTCGCGGCCGTTCCGCTGGTTCCGCCCGCCCTGGTGCGGGCTCGGGCGATCTGGCTGGGCAACGTGGCGATGCTGCTGGCCGGTGCGTGCCTCAACCCGATGTGGTACTTCCTGACGCTGTCCCTGCAGAACGTCCTCGGGTACGGGCCGCTGCTGACCGGGCTGGCGTTCCTGCCGCACACGCTGCTGACCATGCTCGTCGGGCTGCGGGTGACGCCTTGGCTGATGCGGCGTACCGGTGACCGGGTGCTCATCGTGGCGGGTGCGCTGATCGGGGCGGCCGGCTTCCTGTGGCAGAGCCGCCTCGGGCCGGGCGGCGACTACGTGACCGCCGTCCTGGGGCCGGCCGTGCTCATCTCCCTCGGCAGCGGCCTGCTGAACACCCCGCTGACCGTCACCGTCACCTCAGGCGTGGCCTCGGAGGACGCCGGGGCGGCCTCCGGCCTGATGAACACCGCCAAGCAGATCGGCGGCGCTCTTGGCCTGGCCACCCTGGTCGCCTTGACGTCCACGCAAGGGGCCGACGCCAACCCGGCCGACCTGGCGGAGGGCTACGGACAGGCGTTCGTGCTCATAGCGGCGGCGCTGGCCGCAGTCGCCGTCCTGGCCCTCGCCCTACCGCACCGCCGGGACCCCGAACCCACTCCCACGGACCGCAACCAGACCTGGGCCGGCTCACGGCTCGGCCGCCGTTGGCGCTGAGGGCCTTCGGGGGGTGAGAGGCGTGAGAGTAAGGCTGGTGGTGGGGGCGGGTCGGCGTTCACATGGGGTCGGTTGCCAGTTGGGTGGCGCGCTTCGCGAGGTCGGTGGCGAACTCCTCGGCGCGGGCCAGTTGGGTGCGCAGGGCGGCGCAGCGGTCGCGGGCCGCCTCCTCGAAGCGGGCGAGTCTGGCCGCCAGGTGAGCGCGTTCGGCCGGTGACAGGACCTGCCGCTCGGCCGGTTGTGAGGCGGTCGGGGTGGTTTCGTCGAGGCGGTCGGTGATGGAGAGCAGTTCGCCCATCTCCTCCAGGGTGAAGCCGAGTGGCTTCATGCGGCGGATCACCATCAGGCGGGCGACGTCGGCCTCCGTGTAGAGGCGGAAGCCGCCCTGGCTCCGGGCGGACGGCCGGACGAGGCCGACCTCGTCGTAGTGACGGATGGTGCGCAACGACAGCTCGGTGCGGGCCGCCACCTCGCCGATGTGCATGTGACCTGATGTCTCCATGACGGGCGGCGCGGGCTCGTCCATCTCTCGTACGACCTCACTGCCCGGCGTGGTGGGTGCGGCGTGCCAGGCCCCGCCGGATCTCTACCCTAACGTTAAGGTAAAGTTGCCGATGGCCGCGCCGGGAGAGGCGCGGACCCGACACCCCCGGCGCTCCGGCCACGACGACGTGGGCCGCCGCCGTCATCTCCGAGGTCAGGACTCTCGACGCGCGCATGCCTTCGATCATCACCGCCTGCTGCCCACCGTGACCTGGCCACCGTGACCTGCCCACCGTGACCTGGCCACCGTGACCTGGCCGCGGCGCGCATCGCCGCCCCGCCTCTCTCCCTCGCCTCTCTCCCACCGCGCCGTTACGCTCCGGCGCCGCCTCACCCTCAGCAGAAGGACGTTCGTTGCCCAGCTCTTCCATGCCCGCCCGCCCGTCCGCGTCCCTGGCCGCCCGGCTGCGGCCCGGCCGGCCCGCCTGGCTGTCGCCGTCGGTCGCGCGTACCGAGTTCCTGTCCGGCCTGGTCGTCGCGCTGGCGCTGATCCCTGAGGCGATCTCGTTCTCGATCATCGCCGGGGTGGACCCCAGCGTCGGCCTGTTCGCCTCGTTCACCATGGCCGTGGTGATCGCGTTCGTCGGCGGCCGGCCCGCGATGATCTCCGCGGCGACCGGCGCGATCGCGCTGGTGGTGGCGCCACTGGCCCGCGAGTACGGCTTCGGCCACCTGATCGGACCGTCATCCTGGGCGGGCTGATCCAGATCGTGCTGGGCGCGCTCGGCGTGGCCAAGCTGATGCGGTTCGTGCCGCGCAGCGTCATGGTCGGGTTCGTGAACGCGCTCGCCATCCTGATCTTCATGGCGCAGGTGCCGGAGCTGATCGACGTGCCGTGGGTCGTCTATCCGCTGGTGGGCGGGGCGCTGGTGCTGATGGTGCTGCTGCCGCGCCTGACCAGGGTGGTGCCGGCGCCGCTGATCTCGATCGTGGCGCTCACCGCGCTCACCGTCGGCGCGCACCTGGCGGTGCCGACGGTCGGCGACCGCGGGGCGCTGCCGGCCTCGCTGCCCGTGCCCGGCCTGCCCGACGTGCCGTTCACGTGGGACACGCTCACCCTCATCGCCCCGTACGCGCTGGGCTTCGCGCTGGTCGGGCTGATGGAGTCGCTGATGACGGCCAAGCTCGTGGACGACATCACCGACACCCGCTCCTCCAAGACGCGCGAGTCGATCGGCCAGGGCGTCGCGAACATCGTCACCGGCTTCTTCGGCGGCATGGGCGGCTGCGCCATGATCGGCCAGACGATGATCAACGTCAGGAACGGCGCCCGCACCCGGCTGTCCACCTTCACGGCCGGAGTCATGCTGATGGTGCTGTGCGTGGTGTTCGGGCCGCTGGTCTCGCAGATCCCGATGGCCGCGCTGGTGGCGGTGATGATCCTGGTGTCGTTCGGCACGTTCGACTGGCACTCGATCGCGCCCGCCACGCTCAGGCGGCTGCCGGTCGGCGAGACCACCGTCATGCTGGTCACGGTCGCCGTGGTGGTCGCCACGAGCAACCTGGCGATCGGCGTCGTCATCGGCTCGCTGACCGCGCTGATCATCTTCGCCCGCCGGGTCGCGCACCTCGCCGACGTCACCGCCTGCCTCGACCCCGACGGCGGGCAGGTCGTCTACGCGGTCACCGGAGAGCTGTTCTTCGCCTCCAGCAACGACCTGGTCTCGCGGTTCTCCTACGCCACCGACCCCGACGACGTGGTCATCGACCTGACCGACGCGCACATCTGGGACGCCTCATCGGTCGCCGCGCTGGACGCCGTCGAGGCCAAGTACGCCGCGCGCGGCAAGAGCGTGCGCATCGTGGGCCTCAACCGGCCGAGCGCCCGCATGCACGAGACCCTGTCAGGCGAGCTGTCCGGCAGCCACTGACCCAGCGGCGAACAGCGGGTTCGTGCCGCCGTCGGCCGTCATGGTCGCCATGATGACGACGCGGACGGCCGGGGGTCGATCGCTTTTCGCGGGCGGCGGCGCGTGGGATGCTCCGCTGGGACCGCCGAGCGGAGAGGGCCGGATCATGGCGCGCAGAGCACGGATCGTGGTCGTGGGAGCGGGGTTCGCCGGGCTGGCGGCCACGAAGGAGCTGGCGAGGACCGGGGCGCTGGTGACGGTCGTCGACCGCAACCCGTACGCGACCTTCCAGCCGCTGCTCTACCAGGTGGCCACGGCCGGGATGAGCACCGCCGACGTGTCGTACCCGATCCGCACGTTCGCCGCCCGATGGCCGAACGTGCGGGCGCGGCGGAGGCGCTGCACCGGCGCGGGGTGCGGCTGCGGCTCGGCTGCACGGTCGCGGCGGTGGAGCAGGACGCGGTGGTGCTGAGCGATGGCCGGCGGGTCCCGAGCGACCTGACCGTGTGGGCGCTGGGGGTGACCGCGCCTTCGCAGGTCGCCGACTGGGGGCTGCCGCAGGGCGCGGGCGGCCGGATCACGCTCACCGAGGCGCTGAACGTCCCGGGTCATCCGGAGATCTTCGTGGCCGGCGACCTGGCGGGCCAGCCGTCGCCGCAGCCGCAGCTCGCGCAGCCGGCGATCCAGATGGGCGCGCACGCGGGCCGCCAGATCGCCGCCGCCCTGCGGGGCGGCTCGGCGCGGCCGTTCGCCTACCGCGACCCCGGCATCATGGCGACGGTGGGCAAGGCCGAGGCCGTGCTGCAGTTGCCGAACGGGGTGAGCGTGCGCGGCCTGCCGGCCTGGCTGGTGTGGATCCTCATCCACGTCATGTACCTGCTCGGCGGCCGCAACCGGGCGAGCGTGCTGCTCAACTTCTTCTGGCGGTACGCCGGCCCGCGCCGCAGCGCGACCAGCGTCACCCAGTGACTCGTCGACCTGGACGCCACGCCGTCCGGGGCGCAGGGTGTGCGGCCTGATCAGTCCTTGCGCTTGTTCCGCTCGCTGCGGTAGGCGATGCCGATCGCGATCAGGATGGCGATGGCGGAGATGATCCAGACCGGTTCCATCGGGTTCCTCCCAACGCTGCGGATGGTGCGGCGCTCGCCCTACCCGGAGAGAGACACCCAAACGGATATGTGGGCATTGACGTGCATTGTCCTGATCTGACGGTTTCAACGCTCCCTTTCAGGAAAGAACCTTGCCCACTGACCGCTACCCCACCTGACCCCCGGGAGACCTCCATGCTCACACCCACCGCCCCCGTTCCCGCCGGCCCCCATGACGCGGCCGCGGGTGGAGGGGCGCGGGTGCTCTGCTCCGGCGACCCGTACGACCTGACGGGCACCGCGCACTCGTGGAGCGAGTTCGGCGAGGACGATCTGGGCACCCTCTACCGCTGCGACGTGTGCGGCGTGACCGACATCGCTCCCTGACCACGCGCCGCAAAAGGATTTGCGGACCGCGACCGGCATCGGGCAGCCTTGCCCCTCGTGAAAATGCACGCCGACCAACTGACGATCGAGGCCGGGACCGTACAGAAGCTGGTGGACGAGCAGTTCCCGCGGTGGCGCGGCCTGCCCGTCACCATGCTCGCCACCCAGGGCACGGTCAACGCCATCGCCCGCATCGGCGACCGCCTCGCCGCCCGCTTCCCGCTGCAGCCCGGCGACCCCGAGGCCGTGCGAAGCCGGCTGGAGGCGGAGGCGGGCGCGGCCCGCGAACTGGCCGCGGCCACCCGCTTCCCGGTGCCCGAGCCGGTCGCGCTGGGCGAGCCGGGCGCGGGCTACCCGCTCCCCTGGTCGGTGCAGACCTGGCTGCCGGGCACGGTGGCCACCGACGCCGACCCCGGCGAGTCGTCGGCGTTCGCCCGCGACCTGGCCGACCTCATCGGCGACATCCGCGCCATCGACACCCGCGGCCGCACGTTCTCCGGCCGGGGCAGGGGCGGCGACCTGCCCGCCCACGACGAGTGGATGGAGACCTGCTTCCGCAGCAGCGAGCACCTGATGGACGTCCCCCGCCTGCGCCGCGTCTGGGCGCACCTGCGCGAGCTGCCCCGCGAGTCCCCCGACGTGATGAACCACGGCGACCTCATCCCCGGCAACGTGCTCGTCGCGGACGGGCGGCTGGCCGGCGTGCTCGACACCGGCGGCCTCGGCGCCGCCGACCCCGCGCTCGACCTCGTCAGCGCCTGGCACCTGCTGGAGGCGGGGCCGCGCGAGGAGTTGCGGGCCGCGCTCGGCTGCGGCGACCTGGAGTGGGAGCGCGGCAAGGCGTGGGCGTTCCAGCAGGCGATGGGCACGGTCTGGTATTACGTCGACAGCAACCCGCCGATGAGCCTCATGGGGCGGCGCACCCTGGACCGCATCCTTGCAGAAACCGGATGATTTTCCGCCCGCCCGCCCTGGAGAATGCGGGCATGTCCCAGGCGAAGTTGCGTACCGACCGGATCGATCTCGTCCCGCTCGCCGACGAGCACCTCGAGCACGAGATCGAGCTCGACTCCGATCCCGAGGTGATGCGCTACCTCACCGGGCGCGCCCGCACCCGCGAGGAGGTCGAGGCGGCGCACCGGCTGCGGCTGGAGACCGCCGGCCGGGTCCCCGGGCTCGGATTCTGGGCGGGGTTCGTGGCCGGGGAGTTCGTCGGGTGGTGGATCTTGGAGCCGCCCGAGCGCGCCGACCAGGGCCCGGTCGAGGGGCAGGCCGAGCTGGGCTACCGGCTGCTGCGCCGCTTCTGGCGGCGGGGCCTCGCCGGCGAGGGGGCGCGCGAGCTGCTGCGGCACGGCTTCGAGGACCTCGGGCTCGACCGCGTCTTCGCCGAGACGATGGCGGTCAACGCCGCCTCCCGCGCCACGATGGCCTCCCTCGGCATGACGTACGTGCGCACGTTCCATCAGGACTGGGACGACCCGCTGCCCGGCAGCGAGCAGGGCGAGGTCGAGTACGCCATCACCCGCGACCGGTGGCTCTCCCACCGAGCCACCCACATCTGACCCACCCGGCCGGCGCCGCGGCCCACGCCTGAGCACCCCATCCACCGCGACCCACACCTGACCCACCGCATTTCAGGCCTGAGCACCCCACCCGCCGCCGACGACGCCTGACCGGCTCGCCCGCAGATGCTCGGCGTCCCCTACCCCGCCCTCATCCTGGCCAGCAGCGCCGGGCTCCAGTGCGTGCCGTAGACCTGCCGCAGCCGCTCCGACCGCCAGTCGGCGCCGGTGACCACCCCGCGGCACGACGGCGCCCCGCATCGGCACGCCATCGACCACTCCTCGACGCCGGTGTGCGTCGCGTAGTCGATGGTCAGCTCCTCCCCCGGCTCGATGTCGCGGCGGGCGGTGAGCGTGGTCGCGTCCTGGTGCCACAGGGCCGGGTCGCAGGAGTGGTTGCCGTACCGGACGGGGTGCGCGGGGTCGAGGAGCAGGTGGACGCCGTCCTCCACGGTGATGCTGCTGTAGGGCGGCGTGAGGGCGGCCAGCGTGTCGTCGTCGATGACCCGGCCGCCGAGCCGCATCACCACCTCGCCCCGGCGGATCCGCCCGACCGCGAACAGCCCGGTGCCCTCGATCGGCGAACGGCGCGGTTCGGCGGCGGGCGTCAGCCAGCTCTCGGCGTCGTATGTCACAGGGTGATCGTAAGGTGCTGGTGAGTACGTCCCGAGCGTACGCACCCGGCCGGGTCCTGCACCTGGCCGTCGCCTTTACATTGTAGATCACCAGGGAAGTATGCCGTCCTCCTCCTGGAAGGTGCCGGTGGGGCCGTCCTTGCCCATCATCGCCACGCGGGCGACGACCTGCGCGCTCACCTCGGCGGACCGGCCACCGGGGTGGTCCTTGGTCAGGTCCGTGTCGGTGTAGCCGGGCTCCACCGCGTTGAACGTGATGTCCGGCATCGTCTTCGCGTACTGCAGGGTGAGCATGGAGACGGCGGCCTTGCTGGAGCCGTACACGAGGGACGGCACGTGGAACGCGGGCCGCTCCGGGTCGGTGACGGCGTGGAACGAGCCGAGCGCGCTGGACAGGTTCACCACCACCGGGTGGTCCGACTTGCGCAGCAGCGGCAGCGCCGCCTGGGTCACGCGGATCACCCCGACGACGTTGGTGTCGAACACCAGCAGCGCCTCCGGCCCGGTGGGGCTCTCGAGCCCGAGGCCCGCGTTGTTGATGAGCACGTCCAGGCGGCCCTGCTCGGCCTCGACAGTCTTCATGGCCGCCGCCACGGAGGCGTCGTCGGTGACGTCCAGCCGGACGAACCGCGCGCCCAGCTCGGCGGCGGCGCGGCGGCCGCGCTCCTCGTCGCGGGCGGCGGCGTAGACGGTGTGGCCGGCCGCGACGAGGAGGCGGACGGTCTCGTAGCCGATGCCCTTGTTCGCACCGGTCACCAGGGTCACAGTCATGATCGATCCTCTCTTCGGTACGGGACGATCGTCCAGCGCCGGAGAGGGGTGGTGGCAGTGTCCCGGCGTTCCTGGGGGTGACAGGACCAGTCAGCGTCGGGCCCGACTGCATAGGCTCGATGCCATGACGGATGACGCGAACGTCCTGGGCTCCTACCTGCGCGCCCGCCGCGAGCAGGTCGCGCCGGAGACGGTCGGGCTGCCGAAGGCCGGCCTGCGGCGGGTGCCCGGGCTGCGGCGGGAGGAGGTGGCGATGCTGGCCGGCATCAGCGCCGACTACTACCTGCGGCTGGAGCAGGGCCGCGACCGCCACCCGTCGGAGCAGGTGCTGCGCTCGCTGGGCCGGGTGCTGCAGCTCGACGCCGCCGCCACCGACTACCTGCTCGGCCTCGGCGCCGCCCCGCCGCCGCGCCGCCGTCGCCGTCCGCGCCGCGAGGTCGTGCCCGAGGGCACCCGTACGCTGCTGGGGACGCTGCCGCTGCCCGCGTTCGTGGAAGGGCGCTGTTTCGACGTGCTCGCCGCCAACCGGCTGGCCGTGGCGCTCTCCCCCAGGCTGGCGCCGGGCGGCAACCGGCTGCGGGACCTCTTCCTGGACCCGGCCGAGCAGGCGCTGTACGGCGACTGGGAGCGGGCCGCCGCCGCGCTGGTGGCCGGGTTCCGGGCTTCGGTGGGCACCGACGTGGACGACCCGCGCGGCATCGAGCTGGTTGGCGAGCTGTCCCTGGCCAGCGAGCTGTTCCGGACGTTGTGGGCGCGCCACGACGTGGTCCGGTGGCGGAGCAGCCCGGTGGTCCTGCACCATCCGCAGGTCGGGGAGCTGCGGCTGCTCAGGGAGAAGCTGGCGCTCACGGGCGTCACGGGGCAGCTGCTGGTCATGTACCACGCCGAGCCCGGGACCGAGCACGCCGACAAGCTCGCCCTGCTGTCCTCGTACGCGCTCCCGGACGGCGAGCCGACCCGGATCGCGTCCCGCGCCGACGTCACCTCCTGAGCGGTCAGTTCTCCTGGCCGACGGGGACGAACTCGGGCTGGTCGAGGACGCGGAGCCAGCTGCCGTCGGGCTGACGGCGGACGACCTGGGCGCGGGCGCCCGCCCCGTCCCTGGGCGGGGTGGCGGTGAGCGCGATGTCGCCGCTGATCAGCGTGGGCAGCGGCGGCTCCTGCTCGAAGTGCGGCCGACCGGCCAGCACCTTCTCCCACAGCTCGAGGATCGCCTCCCGGCCCTTCGTCCGGCTGCCGGGCGGGTAGGCGAGAACGGCGTCCTCCTCATAGAGGGCGGCGACCCCGGCCGCGTCACCGGCGTTGGACCGCTCGACGAACAGGCGGGTGATGTCTTCCGGACGCATGGCCTTCTCGTACATATATGTCCTCGTTCAGTAGGATTTTCCGCTTTTCTTCAGCATGGCAGCGCGCACTTTCAGAAGTCCAACAGCTAGTTGTGATGGCAACTAGAATCAGCAGTCATGGAACTGCGCCAGCTCGAATACTTCGTCGCCGTCGCCGAAGAGCGGAACTTCACGCGTGCGGCCGAGCGGGTGCACATCAGCCAGTCCGGGGTCAGCGCCCAGATCAGGCAGCTCGAACGCGAGCTCGGCGCCGACCTCTTCGACCGCTCAGGGCGCACGGCCACGCTCACCGTCGCCGGCAAGGCCGCGCTCGAACACGCCCGCGCCACCCTCGCCGCGGCCGCCGCCGTCGGTCAGGCGGTGGGCGAGGTCACCCATCTCATCAAGGGCCGTCTCGTCGTCGGCATGGTGAACGGGTGCACGATCACGCCGCTGTTCGACACGCTCGCGGCCTTTCACCGAGCGCATCCCGGGGTGGAGATCTCACTGCTGGAGGGCAACTCGGATGCGCTCGCCGAAGCCATCCGCGCGGGGAGCATCGACCTCGCCCTCGTCGGCACCGCCGCCGCCACCGCTCCCGAGGGCCTGTCCGAGATGACGATCGTCAGCGAACGTCTCGTCGCCGCCGTGCCGCCCGCCCACCCCCTCGCCGAGCCGGGGCAGGTCACGCTGGCGGACGTGGCGGCGTACCCGATCGTGTGCATGCCGCCGGGGACCGGGCTGCGGCAGGCGTTCGACCGGGCATGCGCGGCGGGCGGGTGCCGGCCGGCGATCGCGTTCCAGGCCGGCGCCTCCGACGCCATCGCCGCCCTGGCCGAACGCGGGCTCGGCGTCGGCATCCTCAGCGAGTCCATGGCCGCGGCCTACCGCGACCGGCTCACCGCGCGGGTGATCGATGACGCACAGGAGATCGCCCGGCTCGCCCTGACCTGGAAGACGCCGTACGGACCCGCCGTACGCGCTTTCCTCACCCACGCCCGCCGTGCCTTCGCCCTCCCCGCCACCGCCTGACCCACCCTGCGGCATGGAAAGCTTTGCCCCCTGCTGGGGGATTTCGCAGGGCGCGGTCGCTAGCGTGGGAAGCGTCTCGCGCCGAGATGGCGCCTTCCGGGAAGCCGCATCGTCCATGTGCTCGTACGTCATGGAGGAGATCCCGATGTTCCCACGCCTGCTCGTAGCCGCCGCCGTCACCCTGTCCGCCCTGATCGGTCCGGCCTGGAACAGCACGGCCGGAGCCGCCACGGTGGCGCAGGACCCGGTCCCGCTGCCGCCCGTGCCCGGCGGCTCGGACGACCCGTACCTCGAACAGCCGCCCGACGCCGAGCACAACGACCGCCGGGGACAGCGCTAGGCGGTGGTGACGACGATCTTGCCGAACTGGGTGTTCGACTCCATGTGCTGATGTGCCTGCACGATCTGCTCCAGGGGGAACACCCGGTCCACCACCGGCCGGAACGCTCCGGCCCGCAGCCCTGAAGTGATGAACGCGGCCGCGCGGCGCAGCCGTTCCTGATCCTTGGCGACCTCGAGCATCGTGTACGTGCGCAGGTTGAGCGCCGGCATGCCCAGCTCGAACCCCGGGTACGGAGTCGGCTGCCCGCTCAGCGCACCCCACAGGAACAGGGTGCCGTCCGCCGCCACGGCCCGTGCCAGGTCCACGACGCCGGGACCGGCTACCGCGTCGAAGACGTACTCGGCGCCCTTGCCGCCGGTCAGCTCCAGCACGCGCGCGGTCACGTCCTCCTCGTCGGAGACGATGACCTCGGCGGCGCCCTCCTCGGCCAGTTGCCTGGCCTTGGCGCGGGTGCGGGTGACGGCGAACGGCCGCGCGCCCAGCCGGTCCGCGGTGTGGATGGCGGCCAGGCCGACGCTGCTCGACGCCGCGTTGATCACGGCCACGTCCCCCGCCCGCATGCGGGCGACCTCGGCCATCGCGCCGTACGCGGTCAGGTAGGGCATCCAGACGGCGGCGCCCGAAACCGCGTCCACCTGTTCGGGCCGTGGCACCAGGGAGGTCACGGGCACGACGGCCCGCTCGGCATAAACCCCATAGTCGTTCTGCGAGAAGTTGGGGATCACGCTGGCCCGCTCTCCCGGCTCGAACCCGGCCACCCCCGGACCGACCGCCTCGATCACACCCGCGGCCTCGTTACCGAGCCTGCCCGGCAGCCGCTTGACCGGCTCGATGTACTGCCCGCTGCGAAACAACGCCTCAGCCCGATTGACGCCGATCGCTTCGACCCGCACCCGCACCTCACCGACGCCCGGCTCCCCCGGCTCCTCATCCTCCAGTCGCATCACCTCGGGCCCGCCGAGCTCGTGAAAGCGCACTGTCCGTGCCATGCCATCCCCCATGTGTACGATCACCATCGAACATTCAAGGCCGATCGTATCCCCTGAACCCCACAGCCCTCACCCGCCACCCCGCGCCATAGCGATCGTTGCCTCGCTGCGCCGCCGTGGCTCATCCGCACCCGCACCCACGAACGGTCAGGCGCGGCGGGGGTTGCGGGGCTGGCTCATTTCGCGTCGAAGGACGCCCTGGCCTCCACGATGCCGGCCGCGTTCTCCTCGGCCCAGCCGGCCAGGTCGCGGACGATCTGCAGGAGGCTGGCCCCGCGCGGGGTCAGCGCGTAGTCGACTCGCGGCGGCTTGGTGGCGTGGACGGTCCGGGAGACCAGGCCGTCGCGTTCGAGCCCCTGCAGGGTGGCGCTGAGCATGCGCTTGGTGATGGGCTCGCTCAGCCGGCTCAGCTCGTTGAAGCGCCGCGTGCCGTCGCCCAGCTGGCAGATGACCACCACGGACCACTTGTCTCCGATGCGTTCGAGCACGTCCCGGATCAGGGCGCGGCGGGCCTGCTCGTCCAGCTCGATCTCGGCGATGGGTGGTGACATGGAAGCAGTATACGACGGATACCTGGTTCTGATGGCCTGGTGGTTCTCTCAGTGATACCAGGGCAGGTCAAAGTGCCTACTTGTGGCCGTACAAGGAGGAATGCGAGGGTGTCGGTGACGGACTAGGTATACGACAAGAACCACTAAGGAGCTGGGACTTTGCAAGCCATCGGCCTATATGAGTACGGCGGACCTGAAGTCCTGCGCGTCCTCGACCTGCCCGAGCCGCACGCCGGCCCCGGCGAGGTACGGGTACGCGTACACGCCGCCGCCGTGAACCCCTCCGACACGCTGCTGCGCGCCGGCGTCACCGCCCCGTTCCTCGAGGGGTCGCCGCCCCCGTGGGTGCCCGGCATGGACGTCGCCGGCGTGATCGACGAGATCGGCCCCGGCACGGACACCGACCTGACCGTGGGCGACGCGGTGATGGCGATGGTCATCCCGCTCGGTACGGCCGCCGGCGGCTACGCCGAGCAGGTCGTCCTGCCGGCCGCCCGGGTCGTCCGCGCTCCGGCCGGCCTCGATCACGTGGCGGCCGCGACGTTGCCCATGAACAGCCTCACCGCGCTCCTGGCGCGCGACCTGCTGGCGCTCGCCCCCGGCTCGGTGCTGGCGGTGACGGGAGCCGCCGGAATGCTCGGCGGCTACCTCGTGCAGCTCGCCAGGCACGCGGGGCTGACCGTGGTGGCCGACGCCGCGCCCAGCGACGAGGATCTCGTACGCTCGCTCGGCGCGCACGTGGTCGTGCCCAGAGGCGCCGAAGTCACCGGCCACGTCCTGGCCGCATTCCCTGACGGGGTGTCGGCGGTCGCGGACACGGCACTCATGGGTCCCGTGCTGCTGGACGCCGTACGCGACGGCGGCACCTACGCGCGTTTCCGCAGCCCGGGCGAGCCCGGATTCAAGAACGTCGAGAGCGTCCGCGACATCAGGATCGCCGCCGTGTTCGTCCCCGAGTACACGAACCGCCCGGACAAACTGCACGAAATCCTCCACCTGGCCGAGGCAGGCGTCCTGACCCCGCGCGTCGCCGCAACCCTGCCCGCCGCCGAGGCCCCCGAGGCCCACCGCCTGCTCGCGAAGGGCGGAACACGCGGCCGCCCGGTCCTGACCTTCTGACCACGCCGCAACCGGCCACGACAGCGACCGGCGGGGACCCCGGTCCCCCGGCCGGTCGCCCCGATCTCGCCACCGGCTCCCCCCAGCGTCCCGAACCCAATGGATTCTTCACTTGTTCACAAGGAGTCATCGTGTCCACACGTTTCACCGGCAAAGTCATCCTGATCACCGGCGCCACCTCCGGCATGGGCCGTGCCACTGCTGAGCGGCTGGCCGCCGAGGGCGCCAAGGTGGTGCTGGCCGCGCGGGGCAAGGAGGCCGGCGACGAGGTGGTCGCCGGCATCCGTGACGCGGGCGGCGAGGCGACGTTCGTCCGTGCCGACGTCACCGTCGAGAGCGAGGCGGCCGAGGTGGTCAGGCAGGCGGTCAGCCGGTACGGCCGGCTCGACGGCGCGTTCAACAACGTCGGCGCCGCCACCGCGATGGGCGAGCTCACCGGAATCGACGCCGGCGCCTGGCAGGCCGAGCTGGCCCTGAATCTCACCAGCGTCTTCTACGGCCTCAAGCACCAGATCCCGGCGCTGCGCGCGTCCGGGAGCGGCGGAGCCATCGTGAACAACGCCTCCGTCGCGGGCGCGAGCGGCCAGCCCGGCATGGCCGCCTACAGCGCCGCCAAGCACGGCGTGATCGGCCTCACCCGGTCGGCCGCGCTCGAGACGGCGACGGCGGGCATCCGCGTCAACGCCCTGGTCACCGGCGGCGTCGACACGCCTCTGACCCGCTCGAACCTGGGCCCGAGCCCTGAGGAGTCGCTGCGAGCGGCCGCCGCCATGCACCCGGTCGGCCGGATCGCCCAGCCGGAGGAGGTGGCAGCGCTGGCGGCGTTCCTCCTGAGCGACGAAGCCTCGTTCATCACCGGCGCCGCACTCGCGATCGACGGCGGCATGACCGCCCGCTGAACGGCCCCGGGTCACCGAACCGACACGCCAGGAACAACAGCCGGCCGGCCACCGGCGCACCACACAACACCCCCGGCTGACTCACCGGGCCAAGACACGGAACTCCCCCGCCGAATTCACCAGGGCAGGACGCAGAATTCGTTGCCGTCCGGGTCGGCGAGGACGGCCCACTCCGCGTCGCCCTGGCCGATGTCGATGCGGGTCGCGCCCAAGGCGAGCAGGCGCTCGATCTCCGCCTCCTGGTCTCCGCCGGCGGGTGGGGCGAGGTCGAAGTGGAGGCGGTTCTTGCCCTTCTTGGGGGCGAGGGGCGGGCCGCCCCAGGTGATCTTGGGGCCGCCGTGCGGGGAGCGGATCGCGGTCTCCTCGTCCTGGTCCCACACCAGCGGCCACTCCAGAGCCGCGCTCCAGAAGTAGCCGACCTTCTGGGAGCCGTCGCACGACAGCGCCCCGATGAAGCCGCACTCGGCCAGGAACTTGTTGCCGTACTCGATGACGCAGAACTCGTTGCCCTCGGGGTCGGCGAGCACCACGTGGCCCTCGTCGGGGCCCTGGCCGATGTCGATGTGCCGGCCGCCGAGCGCCAGCGCCCTGTCGACGGTGGCCTGCTGGGCGTCGGGGGAGGCGCTGGTGAGGTCGAAGTGGATCTGGTTCTGGCCGATCTTCTCCGCCTCGGTCGGCTGGAACCGGATGCGGAAGCCGGTGTCGTCGGGCGGCAGCAGCGCCACTCCGCCGCGCGGGTCGTCGGCGCTCTCCCAGCGCAGCACCCCGGCCCAGAAGCGGGCGAGGGCGGCGGGGTCGTGTGCGTCCCAGCTGAGTGCGACGAGCTGTGCCGTCATCCGGCGGCTCCCCTCTTGCAGGTTCGGGAACGGGCGGGCCGACGGCCTCCCGGCGCGGAACGCAGCCACCCTAGCCCGCGCGGCGACCGCCGCACCAACGATTAAAATCAGCCGCTCAGCAGGGGCAGCCACACCACGTCGACGATCTCGACGATCTTCTCGTACGGCACCGGCCGCATGGTCATGAACAGGTCGTGGCGCAGCAGATCGAGCGGCAGGTTGACGACGCGGGACGGGCGCGGCACGTCGGGCAGGTCGCCCCGGGCGACGGCGCGGCCCACGATCGTCTCGAACGGGGCGGGCCGGCCGGGTTCCAGGAGCGAGTCGCGCAGGCGCGACAGGCTGCTGCCGGTCTCGTGGAAGTAGCCGCCGAGCTGCACGCTCATCAGCGTGATCATGCCGCTCCTGTCGGCGTCGGCGTTGCGCAGGAACCCGATGGCGTCGTCGCGCAGGCTGCCGGTGTCGGGGATCTCGATCGGCCGCCAGTAGGTGGTGAGGGTGGCGAGCAGCAGGTCCTCGCGCTGGGGCCAGCGCCGGTAGAGGACGGGGCGGCTGGTGCCGGCGCGGGCGGCGACGGCCTCGTAGGTGAAGCCGTGGTAGCCGTGCTCGACCAGCACGTGCCAGGCGGCGTCGAGGATCGCCTCCTCCAGCCGGGCCCCCCGCCGCCGCGAACCGCTCTCAAGACTCACTTGTGTATCTTATCGCGCTGCCCTACGGTCTCCCTCGTTAGATACACACGCGTATCCTAAGGAGACGTCCTTGACGTTCGACGTCATCATCGTCGGCGGCGGTCCCGCCGGCCTCTTTCTCGCCGCCGAGCTGCGCCTGGCCGGGGCCAGGCCCCTCGTCCTGGAGCGGCGGCCGGAGCCCGACCAGGCCGACAAGGCGCACGGCCTGGCCGGGCAGGTCGTGCGGCTGCTGGACCATCGCGGCCTGCTCGACCGCTGCGGCAGCCCGGGGGCGCCGCGCCCGGCGCCGGGGTTCTTCTTCGGCGGCCTGCCGCTGCCGCTGCACCTGCTCGGCGCGGACAACCCGATGCACCTGCTGCCGATCAACCAGCGCGACCTGGAGCGGGTGCTCGCCGAGCGGGCGGGCGAGCTGGGCGCGGAGGTGTGGCGGGGCTGGGAGGTGCGCTCGTTCGCGCAGTACGGCGACCGGGTGGAGGTCGTGGCCCGCGGCCTGGACGGCACCGAGACCACGCTGGCGGCCCGCTACCTCGTGGGCTGCGACGGCAGCCGCAGCGCGATCCGCAAGCAGGCGGGCATCGCGTTCGCCGGCGGCGAGGACGAGCACACCGTCGACCGGTCCGCGCTGATCGGGCCGAGCGACCGCATCCGGTTCCTGCCGGGCGGGCGGGTGGCGATCGAGGGGCTGGGCGAGATCCCGGCGGCGTTCCACCGTACCGGCAGGGGCGTCTTCACGCTGCTCGGGCACGACCCGCAGCGGCCGCTGATCAACACGGCGGAGTGGGAGGAGCACCCGGACGGCGACCATCCCGGGCCCGGCACGCCGATGACGCTGGCCGAGATGGAGGCCAGCGTCGATCGGGTGCTCGGCGTGCGGCTGCCGCTGAGCCCGCCGCCGCCGGGCGCGCCCACGATGCTGCGCCGCATGTCCGGCCGCAGCTACCGGATCGCCGAGCGCTACCGCGACGGACGGGTCTTCCTCGCCGGCGACGCGGCGCACGTCAGCCACGGCCCGACCCTGAACCTCGCGCTCCAGGACGCGGCCAACCTGGCGTGGAAGCTCGCCGCCGTCGTACGCGGCAGCGCCGGGGACGGCCTGCTCGCGACGTACGAGAGCGAGCGGCGGGCCAGCGCCGAGCGCGTCATCATGCACACCAGGGCGGCGAGCGCGCTGCTGGCGCCCGGCGACGACATCACCGCGCTGCGCGCCCTGTTCGCCGAGCTGCTGACCGGCGCCGGCAACCTGCGGCTGGTGGCCGGCCTGGTGGCGGGCTCGGACGTCCGCTACGGCATGGGCGGCGACCAGCAGGCCGAGCCCACCGGCCGGTTCACGCCGCCGCTCGACGTGACCACCGCCGACGGCCGGACCGGGCGGCTGGCCGAGCTGCTGCGCGACGCCCGCCCGCTGCTGCTCGACCTGACCGGCGGCACCGCCCTGGCCGCCGTCGCCGAGCCCTGGACCGAGGTTCGCAGGGTCGCCGCGACGACCACGGGTTCCCCCGCGCCCGCCCTGTTGATCCGCCCCGACGGCTATGTGGCGTGGGCCGGTGACGACCCCGACGGGCTGAAGGCGGCGCTCATCCGCTGGTTCAGCCCGAGCTGACCGGCGCGGCCTGCTGCTCGGTGAAGTCCAGCTCGGGCGGCGGGACACGGAACAGCCGGGTCAGGTAGGCGAGATAGACGGCGCCGGCGGCCAGCCAGACCAGCCCGAGCGTGATGGCGTGGCCGTCGAGCTGCGTGAGCAGGTAGAGGTCGATGACCGCGCCGATCGCCGGCGCCACCGCGTACGCGAGCACGCCGAGCCGCCGCCCGGCCCGGCGCTCGCGGACGTAGTGGGCGATCACCGCCACGTTGACGAACACGAACGCGGTGAAGGCGCCGAAGTTGATGAACGACGTCGAGGTGGCCACGTCCATCCTGACCGCGATCAGGCCGACCAGGCCGGTGAGCAGGATGGAGAAGACGGGGGTGCGCAGGCGCGGGTGCAGGTAGCCGAAGATCCGGCGGGGCAGCACGGCGTCGCGGCCCATCGCGTACAGCAGGCGGGTGGTGCTGGCCTGGGCGGCCAGGCCCGAGGTGAACTGGGCCACCACCAGCCCGGCCAGGAAGACCGCGCCGAACAGGCTGCCGCCGATGGTCCGGGCGATCTCCGAGGCCGCCGCGGAGGAGTCGGCGAACGCGCCGCCCGGGTGGACGAGCTGGGTGACGTACGAGACGACGACGAAGATGCCGCCGCCGATGAGCGCGACCAGCAGGATCGCCCGCGGGATCGTGCGCCGCGGCTCCACGGTCTCCTCGGTGAGCGTGGTGACGGCGTCGAAGCCGAGGAAGGAGTACGCGGCGATGGCCGCGCCCGCGGCGACCGTGGACAGGCTCGCGCCCTGGCCGGTGAACGGCGTCAGCTCGAACAGCGCCCCGGGCCCGCTGCCGCTGATGAGGTGCCCGGCGGCGAGCAGCACGAAGAAGCCGAGCACGAGGATCTGGAAGATCATGAGCAGCGAGTTGGCCCGGTCGGCGACCTTGATGCCGGCCAGGTTGAGCCCGGTGGTGAGCACGACGAACGCGACGATCCACACCGGCACCGGCACGCCGGGAAACTGCGCCGCCAGGTAGGAGCCGCCGATCAGCCAGATGACCATGGGCAGGAAGAAGTAGTCGAGCAGCACGGCCCAGCCGACCAGGAACCCGGCGCGGGCGTCCACGGTGCGGCGGACGTAGGTGTAGGCCGAGCCGGCGACCGGGTAGGCGGCGGCCATCCGGCCGTAGCTGAGCGCGGTGAACAGCATCGCGACCAGCGCCAGCGCGTACGCCGACGGCGCCGCGCCCGCCGTGGTCTCGGCGACGACGCCGAAGATGCCGAGCACGATGAGCGGCGTCAGGTACGCCAGCCCGAACAGGACGACGGACCGCAGGCCGAGCGTACGCCGGAGCGTGGGGTGCGGGGTGGGTGGCATGGTCACTCCGGGGGTGCGCCGGCCGGCCTCCACCGGCCGGGGTCGATACGCCCCTGGTAGAGGGGCAGGTCGATGGGCCGGTCGGCGTCGGTGAACTGCGACCAGACGCGGTTGAGCCCGGCGGTTCCGTGGCGGCGGACGCGAGTGACGTCGTCGAGGTCGAGCACGTCGGTCAGCACGGTGGCCGCCTCCCCCGCCTCGGCCCTGACCCGGCCTTCCGGGTCCACCACGAGGCTGCGTCCCGTGCCGGTGGGGGCGGCGGTGTTGACGGAGACGACGTACACCTGATTGACGATCGCGTTGGCGCGGGCCAGCACGAGCTCCTGCGCGCGGTCCGCGGTGGTGGTCATCACCGGGTTGACGATCACCTCGGCGCCCATCCAGGCCAGGTGCCTGGCCACCTCGGGGAACCAGGCGTCGTAGCAGATGGACAGGCCGATGCGGCCGGCGCCCGGCAGGTCGCAGACGACGAAGCGGTCGCCCGGCAGGTACGGCTCGTACGGCCGCCAGGGGAAGACCTTGCGGTAGGAGGCCGTCAGCTCGCCCTCAGGGGAGAGCACCAGCGCGGTGTTGTGCAGCGCGCCGCCGTCGCCGCGTTCGCAGATCGTGCCGGGCAGCAGCCAGACGCCGAGGTCACCGGCCAGCTCGGCCAGCTGTCTGACCAGGGGGCCGTCGAGCGGCTGCGCCGTGGCGGCCAGCTCGGCGTCGCGTTCGGCCGGGCGTACCCGGCTGCCGAACAGGTGCAGCTCCGGAAATATCACCATCCGGGTGCCGGGAAAGCTCGCCAGGACGTCCTCCACGTGCTCGGCGAACCGCGACACGGGCGCGCCCGCGGGCAGCGGCTCGCTCTGTGCGAGCGCGACGGGGAGGGGCCTGGGCATCGTCCACCTGCCTTCTGACCAGCACGTCTGTGCGGCGATGCCCTAAAATAGCTCATATTGAGCTTTTAAAGCAACGTACGGTGGTGAACCATGGACGCCCTGACCGCGCTCAACTCGGAGGCCCTGGAGGGGCTGCGGCGGCTCACCGCGCTCGACACCGTGCGCGCCCGCATCGCCCTGGCCGTCGACCTCGGGCTGCTCAAGCCCGGCGAGCGCCTGCCCCCCACCACCGACGTCGCCCGCGCGCTGGACGTCGGGGAGATCACCGTGCGGCGCGCGCTCACCGCACTGTGCGAGGAAGGCGTCCTGGTACGCCGCCGCGGCCGTTCAGGCGGCACCATGGTCGCCGACGAGCCGGCCATCGGAACGGTGGCCGAGACCGCGGCCTACCGCACGGCCGCGGCCGAGGTGCACCGGCTCATCGACCAGCGCCTGCTGCTGGAGTGCGGCCTGACCCACCTGGCCGCGACCGCCGTCACCGCCGAGCGGCTGGCCGAACTGAAGTCCCTGGTCGCCGAGATGGACCACGCTGCGGGCTGGGCCGACTTCCACACCTGCGACGAACGCTTCCACCTCGCGCTCGCGGCGGCGTCCGGCGTGGAGTCGGCGACGGCGCACTACGGGCCTGTGCTGCGCCGCCTCTACCGCTACTACCTCCCTTATCCCCTGGACTACCTGCGCGAGTCGAACAAGGAGCACGCCGCGCTGGTGACGGCGCTGGAACGGGGCGACGCGGTGGAGGCGGTCCGCGTGGCCAGGGCCCACGTGGAGGTCCTGCACCACACGATGTTCGTCGGCCTGCTCCGCTGAGTCAGCGGCCTTCCTGAACCTCGACCCTGAGTACGCGGTCGTCGCCTGGGCGGGGGTCGGTGCCGCCCCAGGTCGCGCGGTCGGTGTTGGAGGTGACGAGCCACAGGGCGCCGTCGGGGGCGACCTCGACCGTGCGGATGCGGCCGTAGTCGCCGTGGAAGTGGGCGATGGGGTCGGAGGTGGCGGTGCCGGCGGTGACCGGGACCTGCCACAGGCGCCGGCCGCCGAGCGCGCCGATCCAGAGCGAGCCTTTCGCGTAGGCGACTCCCGAGGGGCTGGCGTCGTCGGGGTGGAGGGTGGCGATCGGGGGGACGCCGGTCGAGCCTTCCGTGCCCTCGGTCTCCGGCCAGCCGTAGTCGGCCCCCGCGCGCAGCACGTTCACCTCGTCCCAGGTGCGATGGCCCAGCTCGGAGGCGTACGCGGTGCCGTCGGGGCCGAACGCGATGCCCTGCACGTTGCGGTGGCCGCTGGAGTAGATGGGTGATCGGGCCGGGTTGTCCTCCGGGACGGAGCCGTCGAGTGCGATGCGGAGGATCTTGCCGTTGAGCGAGCCGGGGGTGGCGGCGTTCTCGGGCTCGAACGCGTCACCCGTCCCGATCCACAGGTGGCCGTCGGGGCCGATCACGAGGCGGCCGCCGTGGTGCCTGTCGGCGGTCTGGATGCCGTCGAGCAGCACCCGGTCCACGCTGAGCGCGTCGTAGCCGGCGGCGATGGTGAGGGCGACGACGCGGTTGGCGTCCTGACCCGAGACGGAGGCGTAGACGGTGCGGTCGGTGGCGAAGCTCGGTGAGGCGACGATGCCGAGCAGGCCGCCCTCCGAGCTGGCGTGCACGTCCGGCACGACGCCCACCTCGCGGGCCGCGCCGCCGGCGGCGGGGATGCGCAGGATGCGGCCGCTGATGCGCTCCGACACCAGCGCCGAGCCGTCGGGCAGGAACGTCAGGCCCCACGGCGCCTCCAGGCCGGTGACCAGCTCGGCCGGCTCGCCTAAGGTCGCCACCGGGCCCGCCGGTAAGGTCACCACCAGCCGGGACGGGTCCGCCACCGGCGCGGGTGCGGGCGCCGCCGAACAGGCCCCCGCCACCAGCACCGCGACCACGGCCGCTGTAACGGTGCGCGCGGTCATCGCTTCAGCTCCAGGGTTTCGGCGAAGCCGAGGCGGCGGACGAAGGCTTCGCGGGTGAGGTCGCTGAGGGCCATGACGTGGTCCACCCCGGCCCGTGCGGCGTCCACGACCGAGCGGAACGGGCGGCGGCCGGCGGGCAGGGCGAGGATGCGGCGGATCTCGTCGGCCACGTCCTGCGGGTCGGCGGTCGTGCCCGCCTCGAACAGCAGCTCGTGCGCCTCGTGGGTGCGCTCGACGAGCGGGTCCAGCTCGGCGTACTGGGCGGTCACCTGCCGGTCGCTGGCCTTGGAGGCGTTGGCGAAGTGGCCGGTGCCCCGGGTGATCGCGCCGGGCATGACGATCGAGGTCTCGATGCCGAACTGCGACACCTCGTACGACGTCACGACGGCCAGCGCGTCGAAGGCCGCCTTCGAGGCCACGTACGGGCCGAGGAACGGCGGGGTGGTGACGAGGCTGGTGCTGCTGACGTAGACGAGCGTCCCCGAGCGGCGCTCGCGCAGGTGCGGCAGCGCCGCGCGGTTGACCCGCTGCGCCCCGATCGTGTTGACGTCGAACAGGTGGGCGACGTCGTCGTCGGTGAACGCCTCGGCGTACCCGATGAACAGGTGACCGGCGTTGTGCACGACGACGTCCAGCTCGCCCGCCTCGTCCAGCACGGTGCGCACGGCGGCGTCGGCGGAGGTCTGCGAGGTGACGTCGAGGGCGACGACCCGCAGGTCGTGACCCCGGTCCCGGGCGCGCTTCGTCAGCTCCGCCACGGCGGTGGCGTCGCGGCCCTCGGGGTCGCGCATGGTGGCGTAGACGGTGTGGCCGGCCGCGGCCAGGGTCTCGGCGGTCAGGCGGCCGATGCCCGTGGACGATCCGGTGATGAGCACGACGGACATGGTGGGGGCTCCTTTCCGGCGGGCGGGGCTCAGGCGGCGCCGCCGTTGACGTAGAGGACCTGGCCGTTCATCCAGCGGCCCGGCCCGGCGAGGAAGGCGATCACCTCGGCGGCGTCGGCGGGCTCGCCGAGGCGGCCCATCGGGTTGAGCGAGGCGAGGCGGTCGATGGTCTCCTGGCTCTTGCCGGCGAAGAACAGCGGCGTGGCGGTCGGGCCGGGCGCGACGGCGTTGACGGTGATGTCGCGGCCGCGCAGCTCGCGGGCGAGGATGAGCGTCATCGCCTCGACGGCGCCCTTCGACGCGGCATACGCGCCGTAGGTCGGGGTCTGCAGGCGGGTGAGCGAGGAGGACAGGTTGATGATCGCGCCGCCGGCGCGCAGGCGGCGGGCGGCGAGCTGGTCCACCACGAACGTGCCGCGCACGTTGACGCGCTGGATGTGGTCGAAGGTGTCGAGCGGAGTCTCCGCGATGGGCGCGGTCGGCATGACGCCGGCGGCGTGGACGAGCACGTCGATGCCGCCGAACTCGCGCTCGGCGAGGTCGAACACCTCCGCCATCGCGTCCTCGTCGGCGACGTCGCCGGCTGCGACGACGGCCCGGCCGCCGGCGTCCCGCACGGCCTGGGCGGCCTGCTCGGCGCGGTCCTTGCCGCCCGCGTAGTGCACGACGACGGAGAAGCCGTCGGCGGCCAGGCGTTCTGCGCTCGCCCTGCCGATGCCGCCGGACGCGCCGGTGATGAGGGCGACTCGCTGGATCTTGTCGGACATGCTGGATGCCTTCCGCTACTATATGGACCGTTCGTTCATTTCAACCATAACAGCGAAATGAACATTCCGTCCATAAGTGAGGTGCCGATGTCCGAGAGCGCAGCCGTACGACGGGGACGGGGCCGCCGGCCCGCCGCCGAGGTGCGCGCCGCCGTACTGGAGGCGGCGGGGCGCATCCTGCTGCGCGACGGCATGCAGGCGGTCACGTTCGAGCGGGTCGCGGCCGAGGCCGGGTCCAGCAAGACGACCCTCTACAAGTGGTGGCCGTCGCCGGGGGCGCTGGCCGCCGAGGCGTACTTCACGCACAGCAGGGCGCTGCTCGACTTCCCCGACACCGGCGACATCCGCGCCGACCTGGTCACGCAGCTCGGCGCGTTCGTGCGGTGGCTGAAGGAGTCGGGCGCCGAGGGCCCGGTGTCGCAGCTCGTCGGGGCCGCCCAGCTCGACGCCGACCTCGCCCGCGCCTGGTCGCAGAGCTACGCCGTCCCCCGGCGCGATCTCGCCGCCGAGCGCCTGCGCATCGCCCAGCGCCAGGGCCAGCTGCGCGCGGACGCCGACCTGCACGTCATCGTCGACCAGCTCTGGGGCGCCTGTTACCACCGGCTGCTGGTGCTCAAGGTCGACTTCGACACCTCGATCGTCGAGCGCCTGGTGGACCACGCCCTCTACGGCGCGGCCCCGCGCGCGACGTGAAGGACCGCCCGCGGGGTGCGGGCGGTCCTTCCGAGGAACGGTGTCAGCGGCTGTAGCGCGCGACGGTGATCTTGTCGATGATCGGCGCGAACTGCGAGCGCAGCAGCACGCCGGGGAAGGTGTCCGAGGCGTACGTCTCGCCGTCGAAGTTCGGCAGCTCCTCGCTGGCGAAACCGATCGTGTTGACCCCCTTCTTCAGCTTCACCGGGACGGTCAGCTCCCAGAAGTTGTTCTCGTGGAAGGTGTGCGGGAACGACACCCGCTGCGGCGTGCCGCCGTTGACGCTGATGTCGGCGTGGCGGGCCAGCGGGTCGGGGTTGTAGTGGGTGGCGGGCGACTGCTCGGGGTTGGAGTAGCGGACCCGCATCGCGTACGTCCCCGCCGCGTCGGCCCGCACGGCGAAGGTGAGCGTGTTGCCGTTGCCGGGCGGCCCTCCGACGCCGGTGACGGCGGACCCGCCGTCGGCCAGGGTGAGCGGGGCGGCCTTGGCGGCGCCGGCCAGCCGGGCCGACTCGGCCTGGTACGCGGTCTCCGGCAGCGTCCCCGGCCGCACGTCGAGCCGGTCGATGACCGTCTTGCCCGAGCGGCCGGTCACCGTGACCTTGTTGACGCCGCCCGACAGCGACACCGTGGCGGTGGCATGACCGCGCGTGGCGTTGCCCAGCACCTCGACGCCGTTCACGGCCACCTTCGCCGCGCCGGACAGCACCTTGAGGTCCAGGACGGAGGCGGCGTCGCGCGCCGAATATACCCAGAACGTCGCCGGCTTGCCCTTGCCGAGCGACGCGCCGCCCGAGCCGGACACCTTGGCGCCCTTGATGTCATAGACCGTCCGCGCATCGGTCAGCTCGGCCTCGTAGACGGCCGTCGCCGCCGCCGGGTTCGGCAGCCGCAGCACGATCCGGTCCACGATCGCGTCGCCCTTGGTGGCCCGCTTCCCGTCGAGGCTGCGCGCGGCCAGGGAGATGACGTGCCGGCCCGCCGTGAGCCGTACGGTGGTGTCAGCGTGGTCCCAGACCACCCACTTGTACCCGAGCGGCAGGAACACCTCCTGCTCCGCTCCCCCGTCCACGCGCACGAAGACGTTCGTGGGGCCCTGCTCGCGCACGAGGTCGTAGGTGTTGAGCGAGTTGGCGAACACGCTCAGGTCGTAGTCGCCGGTCTCGGGCACCTCGACGGTGAAGTCGAGCACGCCGTCGGAGCCGGTGCGCAGCCCGCCGACGTCGTAGCCGCCCGAGGTGTAGAACTTCGACACGTCCGACGGCGAGCCCTCGGGCCCGTTGCGGGTGTAGCCGGAGCCGGTGTAGCGGGCGTCCTCGGCCTCGTACGAGCCCTCCCACCGTTGCGGCGCGGGCGCGGTCAGCGTGCCGGTCCCCGCCGGGGTCAGCACGATCTCGTACGCCGACGACTCCGCCAGCCTGGGCAGGTCACCGGAGCCGAAGTCGAGCGCCACGGCCCCGCCGGAGACGGTCAGGTCGCGCTCGGCGACGACGCGCGGCTGCGGCGAGTCGCCGACCTGCCCGGTCCAGGGGATCTCCTTGATCCACGCGTGCACCTCGCGCCCGAACACCTTCTCCGGCACGTGCTCGAAGCGGATGTGCCCGGCGCTGCTCGCGCCGCCGATGATCGCGCGGGCCTGGCGCTTACCGGTGTCCAGCGTCGCGACGCCCTGCAGCGTGTAGTTCTGACCGGGGTACGGCGGCGTGACCGCGACGGTGTGCCCGCTCATCTGCCCGTAGGCGTGCAGCAGCCACCACTGGCCGTTGCCGCGGTTCGCCTGCACCGCCGAGTCACTGAGGTTGCCGTCGATGTTCCAGTACGCGATGTCGGCGTCCACCTTCGACTCCTCGATGGCGGAGATCCACTGGATCATCTGGCCGGGCACCGAGGTGTGGTAGTTGAAGGCGTACTCGTTGATGTTGATCGGCAGCTTCCTGCCCTCGTGCGCGGTGCCCGCGAAGACCTCGGCCTCCATCTCGCGGTAGCGCTTGACGCTGGAGCGCACCTGCTCGGGGTGACTGAGCTCGTGCCAGGTCATCACGTCGGGCACGGTCCCGGCCTCGACGGTGTGCTCCAGGAAGCCCTTGACCTGGGAGTAGAGCACGCTGGTGTTCGGGCCCGCGATGCGGGCCGAGGGCAGCTTGCCCTTGATGAGCCGGTAGAAGTCATCCCATGTACGGAAATAGTCGGTTGGGTCGCTCAGCCAGCTGACGCCGTTGTAGCTCCACTCACCGGTGCCGAACATGTTGCCCTCGGGCTCGTTGAACGGCACGAACACCACGTGCTCGCGGTACTCCGGGTCGAGCGTGAGCACCTGGTCGACCTGCCCCGCGATCTTCTCCCGGTACGTCGCGAGCTTCTCCTGCGGCGTGTCGCCCGGCCACTGGTAGGGGAAGCCGCGGTGGATGTCGGTCATGTAGATGTACACGTCGCCGCCGGTGCTGTCGGCCAGCGGCTTGACCACCTCCAGGGCGTCGGCGCCGGGATGCTGCGGGCCGTCCTGCGCCTTGGTGGAGACCGTGCGCAGCTTCATGCCCTCGATGAGGTTGTTCGTCGGCACGCCCGGGCCGTACAGGCCGTAGAGCGTGCCGGACGCGCCACCGTGGAAGGCGCCGGTGTCCTTGGCCAGGTCGATGACCAGCTGGCCCTCGCGGATCACGGTGACCGTCGCGGTGACGGGCCGGCCCGCGGCGGCGCCGGTGACGGTGAACGTGCCGGCCTCGGCGTAGTCGTCGGGGTCCACGGGCTGCCAGGTGATGGGGACGTCGCGATCGTAGCCGTCGGAGTAGGCGGCGCGGACGGCGGGCGGCAGGGCGGGCGCCTTGCCGATGACCGTGCGCACGTCGAAGGTGTCCGTGCTCGGCTCGCCCGGCTCGGGCGGCGGTCCGGCCAGCCCGGCGACCTGCTCGGCGGTGAGCGCGGCGCCGTAGATCCGGAAGTCGTCGATGGCGCCGTCGAACAGCGGGTCGGGGTAGAACGAGCGGCCGATGAAGCCGGCCGAGGTGGTGGCGGCGTCCACCAACTGGCTCGCCGTGATCGTGGTGGGGGCGGAGGCGACGGCGGCGCCGTCGAGGTAGGTGGTGAGGCGCCCGGCCGCCGTGTCGAGGGTGACGGTCAGCGTCTTCCAGGCGTTCGCCGGGAGCGGCGCGTAGCCGGTGACCTGCGCCTCCGCGCCGCCGCCCCCGGTGGTGACCGCGGTGCGCAGCCGGCCGTCCCCGTTGTACGGGGTGCTGAACAGGTAGCGGGAGTTGTCCTTGCCGAGGGCGTAGATCCACTGCCAGGGGGCGGTGGTGCCGTCCCACTTGACGCGGGCGGACACGGTCAGGTCGGTCCTGCCCTTGATCGCGTCCAGGGGCAGCTTGACGTAGGCGCCGTCCGAGGTGGGGGCGCCGCCGGGCAGGCTGAGCGCGTGCCCGCCTGAGGCGCCGTCCACCAGCGCGGCGGTGCCGGCGTTGACCAGCTCGCCGTCCAGGCCGTTGCCCGAGGAGTCGGTGACGGTGCCGAGGGTGACGTCGTCGGCGTCGAACTCGTAGGCGAGCACGGGCTCCGGGACGGCGGCCGCGGTCGAGGGGGTGGCGGTTAACGGGAGGGCGAGGGCGGCCGGGAGCAGCGCGGCGAGCACCGCCCTCCGGCGAGTGGCGGTCAGGCGCGGGAATGGCATGCGTACGTCCCTGGGGATGTGAGCGCTAACAGAGCCGAGGGAGCTTCAACGCAACGCGACCGCAGGGTTGCCGGTACGTTACGCAGCCCCGCCCGCCGCCGTCAATGGGCCCGGCCCCGCGTTTCCGACATGTCACAATTCGGTATCGTCGCCCTCGCCCCTCCTTGACGTCCGCCGTGCGGCGGAGCAACAGTCGAGCCACATCGTTCGAACCGGTTCGCCGCCTCCGGTGCTCACCGGCGGCCACCGTCACGGTGCCTTTCGCCCTGGAGCTCCAAGGAAGGCGACATCGGCGCGACGATACGAGGGAGCTCTGTAACGCGACCGTCGAACCGGTTCGATGAATTCGGGAGGTGAGAGTGGCGACGATCGGAGACGTGGCCCGGGAGGCCGGGGTGAGCCGCAGCACGGCGTCGTACGCGCTGTCGGGCAAGCGGCCCATCTCGGAGGAGGTGCGCCGGCGCGTGCTGGCCGCCGCCGAGGCGCTGGCGTACACGCCGAACGCGGGCGCCCGCGCCCTCGCCACCGCCCAGACCAAGGTCCTCGGTCTGCTCGCCCAGTTCCACGAGGACGAGTTCGCGCCCGCGATGATGCAGTACATCCTGGGCGTCACCAACACCGCCCGCGACCTGGGCTACGACACGCTGCTGGTCACCGAGGCCGACGGCGTGCGGGCACTGCGGCGGGTCACCGACTCGCGCATGGTCGACGGCGTCGTGCTGATGAACATCGCCGAGGACGACGCCCGCCTGCCCATCCTGCGCGCCGCCCCGCAGCCGGGCGCGCTGGTCGGGCTGCCGGGCGACTGCTCGGGGCTCGACGTGTTCGACCTCGACTTCGAGGAGGCCGGCCGGGTCATGGTGGACCACCTGCACCGGCTCGGCCACCGCGAGCTGATCCTCATCTCGCAGCCCGAGCACGTGGTGGAGCGGGGCGGCGCGTACGTCTGGCGCCTGCGCGACGCGGCACTGGAACGCGCCCGCACACTCGGCCTCACCCTGCACGCCGTCTACGGCGAGTCCCGGCAACCGGCCGTGGGCCGCCTGCTGCACGGCCTGCTCGACGCCTACCCGGCGGCGACGGGCCTGCTGATCAACAACGAGGCGGCCGCGGCGGCGCTGCCCTCGGTCACCTACGAGCGGGGGCTGCGGGTGCCCGGCGACCTGTCGGTCATCGGGCGCTACTCCGCCGACTTCGCCGCGACGTTCTCCCTGCCCTACTCCTTCATCGAGAGCGCGCCCGACCGGCTCGGCTCCATGGCGGTGCGCCAGCTCGTGCGCCGCGTGGAGTCGGCTTCGGCCAGGAAGGAGCCGTTCGTGGTGCGCTTCATCTCGCCCGAGCTGGCCGACCGGGGCAGCACCGCTCCCCCGCGCCCGCACGCTTCCTAGCCATCCGTCCCTTCACCCCCCATCAGTCCGGCACGCTCCCCATGTGAGACATGTGAGCGTTAACATTGGAGGAATCGATGAACCGTCCGTCGGTGTCCGCGAGGGCGGCGGTCTTCGGAACCGCGGTCCTGGCGCTGTCCGCACTCGCCGCCTGCGCGTCCGCCCCTCAGGGCAGGTCCGGCACGGATTCGGCGAGCAGTTCCGGCGGTGGCACGTACACGTGGTGGGATCCGTACCCGCAGCACGACAAGTCCTCCGCCTGGGCCGGACGGGTGAACGCCTGCGGCAAGGAGGCCGGCGTCACCATCGAGCGCACCGCCTACGACACGACCGCGCTGACCAACCAGGCCCTGCTGGCCGGGCAGGAGGGCAACGCGCCGGACGTGATCCTGCTCGACAACCCGGCCGTCTCGACGCTCGCGGACGCCGGGATGCTGGCCACGATGGCCGACTTCGGCCTCGACACCTCCCGCTTCGACAAGAACCTCATCGCGGCGGGCGAGCTGGACGGGCAGACGTACGGCATCCCCATCGGCGCCAACACCCTCGCGCTCTACTACAACAAGAAGATCCTCGACGCGGCGGGCGTGGATCCGGACTCCATCAAGGACTGGGCCTCGCTCGACGCCGCGCTGAAGAAGGTCAAGGAGGCGGGCAAGAAGCCGATCACGTTCGCCGGCATCGGCACCGAGGAGGGCTCCTTCCAGTTCCTGCCCTGGTTCTGGGGCGCCGGCGCGCAGCTCACCGCGCTCGACTCGCCGCAGGCCGTGGAGGCCCTGGAGCTGTGGACGTCGTGGGTCAAGAGCGGCATCGCCCCCAACTCGGTCATCAGCAACTCCCAGAACACCACCTGGGAGGAGTTCCTGACCGGCGAGTTCGCCTTCGCCGAGAACGGCACCTGGCAGATCGACAGCGCCAAGAAGGCGGAGTTCCCGACCGGGATCGTGCAGATCCCCGGCAAGGACGGCGGGGTCGCGCCCACGCCGACGGGCGGCGAGTTCATCACCGTCCCGGTGCAGAAGGACACCAAGCGCTACGACGTCACCAAGAAGATCCTCGAGTGCATGACCACGCCCGAGGGCCTGGTGGAGACCGGCACGACGTTCGCGTACTACATCCCCTCCACCGCCGACGGGCAGCAGCGCATCCTGGAGTCGGAGCCGAGCCTGAAGCCGTGGGTGGACGCGGTGCGCTCGGCGAAGGGACGTACCAGCGACAACCTCGGCACCGACTACCCGAAGATCTCCGAGGCGTTGTGGACCGGCGTGCAGAAGGCGCTGAGCGGCTCGGCCGATCCGGCCGACGCGCTCAAGCAGGCGCAGGCGCAGGCCAAACAGGCGACCGGCGGCTGAGTGGCTCATGACCTCGCTGCACACCCGGGCGGGCGCGGTGCGGGAAGCGGCGCACGCCGCTCCCCGCCGGCGGCGAACCGGGCGGTGGACCGCCGCCGCCTTCCTCGCCCCGCTCATCATCTACATGATCGTCTTCTACGCCTATCCGCTCTACCGCAACATCGACCTGAGCCTGCACGACTACACGCCGCGGGCGTTCATCCAGGGGAACCCGGAGTTCACCGGCCTGGCGAACTACCGCGCCATCCTCTCCGACGACACCTTCCTGCGGGCGCTGCGCAACACCGCCGTGTTCACGCTGGCGTCCATCGCCGCGCAGTACCTCATCGGGCTGGCGCTCGCGGTCTTCTTCCACCGCAACTTCCGCCTGTCCGGCGTGCTGCGCGCGCTGTTCCTGGTGCCGTGGCTGCTGCCGCTGATCGTCTCGGCGTCCACCTGGTCGTGGCTGCTCAACAGCGACAACGGCATCGTGAACGCGGCGCTGCAGGCGTTCGGCATCGGCCAGATCAACTGGCTGACCTCGCCGGACACCGCGCTGCTCGCGGTCACCGTCGCCAACATCTGGCTGGGCGTGCCGTTCAACCTGGTCATCCTGTACGCCGGGCTGCAGAACATCCCGGGCGACCTGTACGAGGCCGCCGGCCTTGACGGTGCGGGGCCCTGGCAGCGCTTCACCCGCATCACGTTCCCGCTGCTGCGGCCGGTGACGCTGATCACGCTGCTGCTCGGGCTGATCTACACGCTCAAGGTCGTCGACATCATCTGGATCATGACCCGCGGCGGCCCGGCCGACGCCTCGACGACGCTGGCCATCTGGTCGTACCGGGAGGCGTTCGGCACCGGACAGCCCGACTTCTCGCCCGCGGCGGCGGTCGGCAACCTGCTCATCCTCATCGCCTTCGTCGCGGGCCTCGTGCACGTGCGCCTGCAGAGGGAGGAAACGGCATGAAGACCCGCAGAAGCGGCTGGAAGACGGCGCTCGGCGTGGTGCTGGCGGGCGTGATGCTCTTCCCCGTCTACTGGATGGTCAACGTCTCGCTCACCAGGACGCGGGACCTGCGGGCCGACCCGCCGCACTGGTTCCCGTGGAACCCCACCTTCGAGGGGTACGCCGCCGCGCTCGGCCAGCAGCTGCCCGCGCTGGCGACCAGCCTGTTCATCGGCCTCGGCACGGTCGTGCTGACGCTGGTGGTGTCGCTGCCGGCCGGGTTCGCCCTGGCCAGGCTGCGCCCGCGCGGCACCCGGCTGCTCGACTTCCTGCTGCTGGCCGCGCAGATGATCCCCGCGGTCGTGATGGCCATGGGCTTCTACGCGATCTACCTGCGGCTCGGGCTGCTCAACACCGTCTGGGGGCTGATCGTGGCGGACTCGACGCTGGCCGTGCCGTTCGGGGTGCTGCTGTTCCGGGCGTTCATGGCGGGCATCCCGCAGGAGGTGCTGTCGGCGGCGCAGATCGACGGGGCGAGCACGTGGCGGTCGTTCCGCTCGATCGTGCTGCCGCTCAGCCGCAACTCGGTGATCACCGTGTCGCTGTTCGCGTTCCTGTGGGCGTGGTCGGACTTCATCTTCGCCTCCACGCTCAACCGCAGCAGCGACGTCATCCCGATCACGCTCGGCATCTTCCGCTACATCGGCAACAACACCACGCAATGGAACTCGATCATGGCCACCGCCGTGATCGCGTCGCTGCCCGCGGCGTTCCTCCTCGTCCTCGCGCAGCGTTACATCGCCGCCGGGGTCACCGCGGGCGCCGTCAAGGACTGAAAGAAAGGTAACGCCGTATGACCAGCCCCGTGCTGCCCTCGCACGGCCGGGTACGCCCGCTCGGGCTCACGCAGGTCTCGCTCACCGGCGGGTTCTGGGGCGGCCGCCAGACCGTGAACGCCACGGCGACGCTCGCCCACTGCGAGTCGTGGATGGAGCGCCTCGGCTGGCTCGCCAACTTCGACCGGGTCGCCGACGGCACCACCGGCCCCGACCGGCCCGGCTGGTCGTTCTCCGACTCGGAGGTCTACAAGCTGCTGGAGGCGCTGTCCTGGGAGAGCGCCAGGTCCGGCGACCCCGAGGCGGAGTCGGCGATCAAGCGGCTGACCGCCCGCGTCGCCCGCGCCCAGGACCCGGACGGCTACCTCAACACCTGCTTCGGCCATCCCGGCAGGCCGCCCCGCTACAGCGACCTGGAGATGGGCCACGAGCTCTACAACACCGGCCACCTGCTGCAGGCCGCGGTGGCCAGGCTGCGCACCGCGGGCGACGACGACCTGGTCAGCGTCGCCCGGCGAGCCGCCGACCACGTGTGCCGCACGTTCGGCCCCGGCGGGATCGACGGCGTCTGCGGGCACCCGGAGATCGAGGCCGGGCTGGCCGAGTTCGGCCGCGCGCTCGGCGAGCCGCGCTACGTCGAGCAGGCCCGCCTGTTCATCGAGCGGCGCGGCCACGGCAGGCTGAAGGACATCCCGCTCGGGCGCGTCTACTTCCAGGACGACATTCCCGTACGCGAGGCGGACGTGTGGCGCGGCCACGCGGTGCGGGCCCTCTATCTGGCCGCCGCGTCGGTGGACGTCGCCGTCGAGACCGGCGACTCCGAGCTGCTC
This sequence comes from Nonomuraea sp. NPDC049504, assembly GCF_040676845.1. Lineage (NCBI taxonomy): Bacteria > Bacillati > Actinomycetota > Actinomycetes > Streptosporangiales > Streptosporangiaceae > Nonomuraea > Nonomuraea sp. NPDC049504. The sequence goes on along the minus strand of NZ_JBFAPT010000010.1, from coordinate 237,219 downwards.
GACGCCGTGCGGCGGCAGTGGGAGCGCTCGGTGGCGCGGCGCACGTACGTCACCGGCGGCATGGGCTCGCGCCACCAGGACGAGGGCTTCGGCGAGGACTGGGAGCTGCCGCCGGACCGCGCCTACTGCGAGACCTGCGCCGGCGTCGCCTCGATCATGGTGTCGTGGCGGCTCTACCTCGCCACCGGCGACGTCCGCTACACCGACCTCATCGAGCGCACGCTCTACAACGTCGTCGCCACCTCGCCCAGCGCCGACGGGCGGGCCTTCTTCTACGCCAACCCGCTGCACCAGCGCGCCGCCGGACGGCCCGCCGACCCTGACGAGGTCAGCCCCAGGGCCGAGGCGGGCGTGCGGGCCGCCTGGTTCGACGTGTCCTGCTGCCCGACGAACGTCGCCCGCACCCTGGCCGGCCTGCACGCCTACCTCGCCACCGTCGACGACGACGGGCTGCAGCTGCTCCAGTACGCCTCCAGCGAGATCCGCGCCGAGCTGCCCGGCGGCCGTCCGGTGGCCCTCGACGTCGAGACCGCCTACCCCGACGACGGCACCGTCCGCGTCCGCGTCGTCGCCGGCCCCGACGAGCCGTGGACCCTCTCCCTGCGCGTGCCCGGCTGGGCGGACGGGGCCACGCTCACCGAGGGCGGGCGGACCACGACGGTCGCGCCAGGGCTGACCCGGGTGCGGCGGGCCTTCGCGGCCGGGGACGAGATCGTCCTCCAGCTGCCGGTGACGCCCCGCTTCACCTGGCCCGACCCGCGCATCGACGCCGTACGCGGCTGCGTCGCCGTGGAGCGTGGGCCCGAGGTGCTCTGCGTGGAGTCGGCCGACCTGCCCTCGCCCGGCGTCCTCGACGCCCTGACCATCGACGCCGGCTCCGCGCCGCGCGCCGTCCCCGGCGGCGCCGTGGTCCGCGGCCGGGCCCGTGGCGTGCCCGACCAAGCCTGGTCCTACCGGGACCGGCCGGTCAGCGGCGACGGCGGCGACTGGTTCGACGTGCCGCTGCGGCCGTACCACGCCTGGGCGCGGCGCGGACCGTCCAGCATGCGGATCTTCCTCCCCATCGCCTGACCAAGCACCCCCCGATTCAGGAAGGAGCCTGACCCCCCATGGCCCGTACGCTCACCGCACTCGCGTTAGCCCTGGTCACCACGGCCGCCACCGTGGTGACCGGCGCCGCCCCGGCCGCGGCGGCCGGCGCGACGCTCACCGTCGACGTCGCGCGCCCGTTCCGCCCGGTCACCCACGCCGCCTCAGGCGGCCTCTACGGCCTGGCGGAGAACAACCGCCCCGCCGACTCGACCCTGCTCCCCATCAAGGTCAACTCACTCACCCAGCCCGCGCCCGGCGTCGGCCAGCGGCCCAACGGCCAGCCGCCCGGCGGCGACTCCCTGCTCATCGCGCCGCAGGCCGACCGCGTCGGCGCCGGCCAGTACATCCGCATGCCCGACATCTACCCCGACTTCCCCTACCGGTGGGTGAGCTGGGACGACTGGCTGGCCAAGGTGAACACCATGGTCAGGGCGCGGCTCGCGGCCACCACCGTCACGAACGTGCTCGGCTGGGAGCTGTGGAACGAGCCCGACTACACCTGGAACACCAGCGCCGCCGGGTCGTTCAACGACGGGTGGGTGCGGACGCACCGGGCGGTTCGGGCGCTCGACACGCTCACCCCGATCGTCGGCCCCAGCACCGCCACCTACAACCGCTCGTGGATGCAGGCGTTCCTGACCCGCGCTCGCGACACCGGCACGCTACCCGACATCATCTGCTGGCACGAGCTGCAGAACCCGGACCGCATCGCCGCCGACATCGCCGACTACCGCAACCTGGAGGCGTCGCTGGGCATCAGCCCGCGCCGCCTGTCGATCAACGAGTACGCCGCCCCCGCCGAGGTGGACGTGCCCGGCCGCATCGCCAGTTACGTCGCCAAGCTGGAGCGCGGCGGCGCCGAGTCGGCGCACCGGGCCTTCTGGTACGAGTACGGCACCATGAACGGCCTGGTCACCGGCAACTCCCAGCCGACCGGCACGTGGTGGCTGTACAAGTGGTACGGCGACATGGCCGGAAACATGGTGACGACCACCACCTCCTCGTCCGGGCTCGACGGGTTCGCCGCCTACGACCCCACGCGCAGGATCGTCAACGTGGTGTTCGGCAACGAGTCCGGCACCAACACCGTCAACCTGACCGGGCTCGGCGCGCTGGGCTCCAGCGTGCGGGTCACGCTGCTGTCCACGCCGTCCAGCGGCCGGTTCACCGCCGTCGGCACGCCGACCACGGTCTCCACCACGACCAGGACGGTCAGCAACGGGCAGCTCAGCGTGTCCGTGCCGAACATGGTCGCGACCAGCGCGTACCAGCTGCTCGTCGAGCCCGCCTCCGGCGTGCCCGCATTCCAGCAGCGGTACGAGGCCGAGAACGCCTCCGTCTTCCGCGCCCAGCGGCTGACCTCCTCCAGCGCGTCGGCCGGCGGGTACGTGGGACGCATCGACAACTCCGGTACGCCGCGTACCGACAGCTACGTGGACTTCGTGGTGAACGTGCCGAGCGCTCGGGCGTACACGCTGACCATCGGCTACGCCAACGGCACCGGGGCCACCGCCACGCAGGGGCTCGCATACAACGGCGGGGCGTGGAGCACGGTCAGCTACCCGCCGACGGCGGCGTGGGGCCAGTTCGGCGCGACCGTCAGCACGACGGTGGCGTTGCGGGCCGGCTACAACGTCATCCGCCTCGCCAAGGGCTCCCCGCACTTCGCCGGCGGCACGGGTTACGCCGAGCTCGACTACATCCAGCTGACCTGACCCCGGCCGGACGCGCCGCCGCACGGGGTCACGTGATCCCGTGCGGCGGCGCATCCGCGCAGGTCATCCCGCATAGCCGGGCTTGTGGTGGAAATGGGTCCCTCATGGGCACACCCGTGAACCGGCCCGGCGGGGAGCCGGCGGAAAGGCCGCCCGCGCAATCGCACACCGATGGGGGCGACGCGCTCTCCGCTGTGCGGCCCTTTCTCGAGCCGATGTTGCTGCGGACTCCCATGGCGATCGCCGTCTGGGACCGGGACCTGCGGTGCGTCTGGCGTAACGACGCGGCCAGGGCGTTGCAGCACGTGTTCCCCTACTACCAGGTCGGCCGCGCCCTGTCGGACCTGGAGCCGGGCCTGGACACGCGCGGCGCCAGGCAGGCGATGCTGCAGGTGCTCGCCGACGGCGTCCCGCGGATCGACCGTGAGGCGCACTGGACGTCGCCGGGCCGGAGCGAGGAGCACAAGCTGTCCACCTCGTTCTTCCGCCTGGAGGACGCGGACGGCCGCCCGGTCGGCCTGTGCTCGATGGTGCTGGACATCGGCCACAGCCACACCCGCGACCGCCTGACCCTCCTGCACGAGGCCAGCATCCGCATCGGCAGCACGCTGGACGTCCGCCGCACCGCCCAGGAGCTGGCCGACCTGGCGGTGCCCGCCCTGGCCGACTACGTCACCGTGGACCTGGCGGAGGCGGTGCTGCCGGGAGCGGAGCCGCTGCAGCGGCTGGAGGCGACGGAGGACAGCGTGCCCGCCTTCTACCGGGCGGGTGTGGCCTCCATCCACGACGGCGTGCCGGAGTCGCTGTGGGAGCGGGGCGAGGCGGTGTTCGTGCCGCCGTCGTCGCCGTTCACCATGGTGCTGAACTCGGGGCGCTCGCACTTCGAGCCGTTCCTGGACACCGCACCGGGCACCTGGCTCGACCGGGACCCCGACCGTGCCGAGATCATCCACGCCGTCGGCATGCACTCGCTGATCATCGTGCCGCTCAAGGCGCGCGGTGACATCCTGGGCGTCGCGGTGTTCGTCCGTACCGACAACAAGGTGCCGTTCGCCAAGAGCGACCTCGCGCTCGCCGAGGGCCTGGGCGCGCGGACGGCGCTCAGCCTGGACAACGCCCGCCAGTACACCTTGGAGCGCACGGCCGCCCTGGCCCTGCAGCGCAACATGCTGCCGCCGCGCCTGACCGGCACCGGCGAGGTGGAGCTGGCCTCCCGCTACATGCCGTCCGACCTGCACGACGTGGGAGGCGACTGGTACGACGCGATCCCGCTGCCCGACGGCCGGATAGCGCTGGTCGTGGGCGACGTGACCGGCCACGGCATCCACGCCGCGGCCACCATGGGACGGCTGCGGATGGCGGTGCGCACCCTCGCGTACGTCGACCAGCCGCCCTGCGCGCTCCTCAACCACCTCGACGACATGCTGGTCAGGCTGGCCGACGAGAGCGCCGACGCGTGCGGCGCCCGCCTGGGCACGGCCGGCGCGACCTGCCTGTACGCCGTCTACGACCCCGCCACAGGGCGTTGCAGGCTCGCCTCGGCAGGTCATCCGCCGCCCGCCGTCGTGCACCCGGACGGCACCGTCTCCTTCCCCCGTCCGCCCACCGGCACCCCGATCGGCCTCGGGTTCGGCATGTTCGACTCGCTGGAGGTGGACCTGCCGCCGGGCAGCAGGATCGTCCTCTACACCGACGGCCTGATCGAGACCAGGGAGGCCGACATCGAGGCGGGCATCGACCGGCTCGGCGTCGCGCTCGCCGCCGCCGCGCGGCTGCCGCTGGAGGACTTCTGCGACGCGGTGGTGCGGACGATGGTGGGCGGCGGCGCCGAGGACGACGTCGCCCTGCTCGCCGCCCAGATCCGCCGCTGACGGTCCGTCATGGAACGCGGCGGGCCAGGTGGAGGATGAGGTCGCCGGTCATCTCCACGGTCGCGGGCAGCACCTCCAGGATGCGGGTCAGCACCTGCTCGCGCTGCTCGTCCGGCAGCATCAGATAGGCCGAGACGGTCGACAGGTGGCCGGCGTAGTCGCGGGCGCTGAGCTCGACGCGCCGCTCGATCACGTGCTGCTCCACGTCGCCGAACCACTCCGACCGCTCCAGCTCGCTGCCCGGCCATTGCATGGCGGCCTCGGGAGGCGTCCCGTCGGGCGCCGGGATGGTGTCGTCGGCCAGGTACGGCTCCCGCGCCGCCGCCACGGCCGCCGCCACCGCGGGGTCGGCGAGCAGCAGCGGCCCGCCGCACGAGGCGAACACGCCGCCCGGCTCCAGCAGCGCGGCCATGCGCGCCCACCGCTCGCCCGGGTCGGTCCAGTGCAGCGCCGCCGCCGCGAACACCAGCGGGTACGTCACGCCGGGGCGCAGCTCCTCGAACGCGGCCCGCACCGGCGTGACGTTCGCCGGGACGTGTTTGCGCAGCTCGGCGAGCATGGCGGGGTCGGGCTCCGTCGCGGTGACGGCGACGCCGTGCCGGGCGAGGACGCGGGTGGCCTTGCCGGTGCCCGCGCCGATCTCCAGCGCGGTCGTGACCGGCCGGCCGGCGTACTCCAGGACCAGGCGGGCCAGCTCGTCGGGATAGCCGGGACGGTACCGTTCGTAGGCTTCCGCGATCGTGCCGAAGCTCAGGGCGCGTTGCGACATGCCGAGCATCCTGGCATGCCTGCGGGGCAGGCCGCGGACCCGAGTCCGGCGCGCCATAGCATGGCGGCGTGCGATCAGCGCAGCCGATTCGCGGACCGCGGTGGGACATCGCGGTCCCCGCGCGGCCGGGCCGCCTGCCCGGGGTCACGATGGCGGGGTTCAGCGACCAGGCCAACGAGTACCACGAGCTCGCGCTGGTGCCCCACCCCGCGGTGACGGTGCTCATCGAGCTGGGCGAGCCGTCGTTCGTCATCGAGGACGACCACGGCGCCCGGCAGAGCGAGCGCGTCGTGGCCGGGCTCGCGCCCAAGGGCATCAGGGGGCGGGGGCTGACCAGGAAGACGGCCTGCCTCCAGGTGCGGCTGTCGCCGCTGCTCGCCCACGAGCTGCTGGGCGCGTCGTCGGAGCTGGGCGGCACGGTGCTCTCGCTCGACGACCTGTGGGGGCGCGCGGCCGTGCATCTCCAGGAGCGCCTCACCGCCGCCGCCACCTGGGAGAAGCGCTTCACGATCGCTGAGGACGCGCTGATCAGGCGGCGGGACGACGTCCGCAGGACGGTGGATGCCGAGGTGGCCCACTGCTGGCGGCAGATGGTGGCGCGGCGGGGCCGGGTCCGCGTGGAAGGGCTCGTCACCGAGGTCGGCTGGAGCCGTAAGCGCCTGTGGTCGCGCTTCCGCGCGCAGGCGGGCCTCACGCCCAAGCGGGTCGCCCAGCTGATCCGCTTCGACCACGCCGCCCACCGGCTGGCCGCCGGTCACGCCCCCGCCGTGGTGGCCGCCGACAGCGGCTACGCCGACCAGTCGCACCTGCACCGGGACGTGGTGGCCTTCGCCGGCATGACCCCGGCGGCGGTGGCGGCGGCGCCGTTCCTGGCGGTGGACGACGTCGCCTGGCCTGACCTGCACGGTTGAGACTTTTTCGCTCTTTTCTAGGCGATTATCCGCCAAGTTCACACCGAAAGTTCAACGATACCGTTGAAGGCATGAACTTCAAGGACATAGCGCGTCCTCTCGACGGCGCCGCCCTGTCGGCCTTCCTCGGCTCGCTGCCCGCCCGCCCCCGGCTGCTGGGTCTCGGCGAGGCCACCCACCGCGTCAAGGAGCTGCGCGACCTGCGCAACGAGCTCTTCCCCCACCTGGTCGAGCACGACGGCTACCGCGCGGTCGTGCTCGAGATCGACTGCCTCAAGGCCCGGATCGTGGACGACTACGTCACCACCGGCAAGGGCAGCCTCGACGAGGTCATGGAGCACGGCTTCAGCCACGACTTCGGCAGCCTGCCGGGCAACAGGGAGCTGGTGCGGTGGATGCGGGCGTACAACGAGGAGCATGACGCCAAGCTGCGCTTCCTCGGCTTCGACGGGCCGCTCGAATACTGGGCGCACAGCCCGCGCGAGGCGCTCACCGGCCTCTACGACCTCCTGCGCGAGCCGTACCCCTGCACCCGCGAGACCCTCGACGCGCTGCTCGGCGCCGACGAGCGCTGGTCGGACGAGGAGTCGGCGATGAACCCCGCCCGCTCGATCGGCCGCTCCCCCGAGGCCGTCCGGCTGCGGGTGATCGCCGACGACCTGGTCGCCCTGCTGGCGACGCAGCAGCCGCAGCTGAGCGACGAGGACAGGGAGCAGGCCGAGCTGTACGCGCGCACCGCCACCGGCCTGCTGCGCTACCACTATTGGCTGGCCGACGACTCCCCCGTCCGCTGGACCCGGCTGTCGGCCCTGCGCGCGGTGATGATGGCGGACAACCTGTGCGCCATCGCTGAGCGCCACGGCCCCGCCCTGGTCTTCTCCCACAACCTGCACCTGCAGCGCAACGAGTCCACCATGCCGTTCGGCGACGACGTGCTGCGCTGGTCGAGCGCGGGCGCGATCACCCGGACCAGGCTCGGCCCCGGCTACGCCTTCCTCGCTTCGGCCCTCGGCACCGTCGCCGGCGAACCGCCTTCCCCTGACACCGTGGAGGGCCGCATGGCGGACCTTCCCTGGGACCGCTCCCTCCTCGACGCCGGCCGCCTGGCCACCGTCCCCGGCATGAGCACCCGCGTCTCGCCCGACTTCGCGTACTTCCCCCTCGACCCCGCCCACCTCGCCGCAGCCGACGCCGTCGTCTTCATCAAGGAGACCACCGAAGAGATGTGACCTTCGACCACGGCGCCTGGGCGGGTGGGCCAGGTGCGGTCGAGGGCTTCCACCCAGGACGGCTGGACGGGGTCGTGACGTTCCTGGGCAGTCCGCCGTACACCGTGTTCGACGCCTGGTTTCACTGGACGGACTGAGCCTTACGGAGCGCGGCCAGTGTGAGCAGGGGGATGACCAGGAGCAGCGCTCCCGCCAGGTACTGGTCGGTGATGAGGTCGGGGGCGTCGTGGGGCCTGGCCAGGGCGAACCAGCGGGCCGCTACGGGGGACGCCAGCAGCAGGTACGCCCCCACCCCCGCGTACGTCAGGCCGGCCACCGCCGCCAGGCGGCCCCGCCACCCGGGCGGGAGGGCCGGCCGGTCCGGGCCCACCAGCGCCCAGGCCGTCACCAGGCCCACGGTGAGGAACAGCAGCTCGGTGCCCAGGTGCTCGGCGTAACCGGTCATCGACCAGGCCAGCCAGCCCGTTCCGTACAGGAGCAGCGCCATGGCGGGCCAGGCGACGGCCAGGCCCACGGCGGCGCGCGGGCTGAGCCGCTTCCTGACGGCGTCGGTGCGCGCCGCCAGCGTGACCGGCGCGCCGGCGGCCAGCAGCAGCGGCACGACCAGCGCGAGCACCACGTGCTGCAGCACCTGCGCCGACAGCATCGCCCGCGCGTACCCGCTCACCCCGCCGAGCAGCACCAGCCCGGCCAGCGCGAGCCCGGCGTACCACGCGATCGTGCGGGCCCGCGGCCAGCCCCGGACCCGGCGCAGGCCGGCCAGGTACGCGACGGCGGGCACCGCCAGCAGCAGCACGACCAGCGGGTCCAGCCGTACCTCGGTGATCAGTGCGGCCGGGGAGAAGGGGGCGAGTGCGTACTCCAGCGCCGGATGGGCGTGCGCGCCGGCCTCGCCGCCCGCCGGAGGCGGGGTGCGGGCCAGGCCGACCGCCAGCCCCATCGCCACCGCCATCACGACCAGCTCGCCCGCCGCCAGCCGGACGAACGTCCTGCGCACGCTCCGGTCGGCGACGCCCGCGACCGTGCGCCGCCGATGCGTCCACCCGAACCACCCCAGCACCGCCAGCGTGGCGACCTTCGCGAGGAGCAGCATCCCGTACGGGCTCTGCCACAGGTCGGACGGCGTGCCCAGCCGTACCCAGCCGCTGACCGTGCCGGAGAAGGCGACGGCGGCGAAGCAGCACAGCGCGATCGCGCTGAAGCGCCGCAGCACCACCGGCAGGTCGCCGGAGCGGCGGAAGTGCAGCAGCACCGCGCCCAGCCCGCCGGCCCACACCGCCATCGCCGCCAGGTGCACCATCAGCCCGGACACCGCGAGGTCGTGGTCGCCGGCGGAGGCGGCGTGGCCGACGTACGCGGGAGGCAGCAGCCCCGCCGACGCGATCACCAGCGGCAGCCGGCGCGGCAGGCGCGGCGCCATCGTCGCGGTCGCCACCACGAACGTGACGGCCACGACCAGCAGCAGCGCCCGCGTCTGCGGCAGCCCCGCGCCGAACCCGAGCATGTCCGGCTGGGCCATCAGCTCGCCGACCGGCATCGGAATGAAGCTGGACAAGGTGAGCAGATAGGTGACCAAAGAGGAGAACGCCCACGCGAGCGCCCACCACCCGGCCGCCCGCAGACACGACTCCCGCTCGGGCGCCGCGGCCGGCGCCAGCACGGACGCCGCCAGCAACGTCCCCACACAAGCCGCCGCACAGACTTCGTACACCAGCCGGACCAGCGGCAACCCCCACTCGGTGACCGGCCCGGCGGAGGGCAGCCCGGCGATCTGCGGCACCCCGGCACCGCCCCCGAACCGCAACGCCCCTACCAGGACCAGCGCCCCCACACCGGCCAGGGCAACGACGTAAGCCTTCGCGTACCACCGGGTGCTCAGCCGCGCCCCCGCCCGAGCATCGAACCGCGCATCAACCGTCATCAGGCACCACTCCCAGCCGCGTACACACGGGTACGCACGAGCGGCGCCCTCGGTTCAAGGACTCTCGAAGCGGAGGCGGCAGTGGCCCGAGTGGCAGTCCTGGAGGGCTCGGGCGGCCGCCTGCCTGGCGCGCTCCAGCTCGGCGAGGCGGGCGTCGAAGCGGGCCACCACCGCCTCCAGCCGCCAGCGCTCGCTTTCGCAGGTGGCACCGCCCCCGTCGTGGGCGGTCAGGGCGGCGGTGACCTCGTCGAGGGTGAAGCCCAGCTCCTGCAGGGCCTTGGCGGTGCGGATGCGTTCGACGGCGGCGGGGTCGAACTCGCGGTAGCCGGAGGGGCGGCGCGCGGCGGCGGGAAGGATGCCGCGGCGTTCGTAGAAGCGGACCGTGTCCACGCTGACCCCGGCCTCACGGGCGACCTGACCGATCTTCACGGCATCTCATCCCTTGACTCTGGACCCGGGTCCAGACTCTACGGTTGCCTCCACCGGCGTCACAAGAGGAAGGAAGATCATGGACATCCCCGCCCCCGGCACCCCGGTCGTCTGCGACATGAGCACCGCATCCGACACGCCCCGGCAGCGCCTGGACGAATACCACGAACTGTTCGGCCGGCACCTGATCGCCCGGGAGCGCACCGCCCAGGGCATCCGGTTCCGGCTGCGCGCCGAGCCGGGAGTGGCCGCGTGGGTGCGGGATCTGGCCGCGCGGGAGAAGGCGTGCTGCGCGTTCTTCGCCTTCGACGTCACCGGGACGGGCGAGGAGGTCGTGTGGGACTGCGCGGTCATCGACGACGAGACCGCCCGCGCCGTCCTGGACGAGTTCTACCACCTCACCGACGACCTCGAAGGAGCCATGGAACGTCTCACCGCGAAGGGCCTGTGGATCACCCCGCGGACGAGCACCCCCTGACACCATGCGATGTACTACCTGCCATGACCATCCTGCGCTCGCTGCTGCTGTTCGCCCTGGCCGCCCTCGCCGAGATCGGCGGCGCCTGGCTGGTCTGGCAGGGCGTCCGGGAGCAGCGCGGGCTGCTGTGGATCGGCGCCGGCGTCATCGCCCTCGGCCTGTACGGCTTCGTCGCCACGTTGCAGCCCGACGCGAACTTCGGCCGCATCCTGGCCGCCTACGGCGGGGTGTTCGTGGCGGGCTCGCTGGCGTGGGGCATGGTGGTGGACGGCTTCCGCCCCGACCGCTGGGACGTCATCGGCGCCCTGGTCTGCCTGGCCGGCGTCCTCGTCATCATGTACGCCCCACGCACCTGACCCGGTGAGCGATGATTTCGGGCCGCCGCGCGAGTCCGTACCTGCTGACCGTTGGAAAATATACGAAGAAGGACGATATGACGGACGCACGACGGCAGGCCGCTCCCCCGGACGGCGGCTGGGCGCTGGTGCACGCCGAGCGGGCGGCGCTGGCCGACGACCTGGCGGGGCTGACCGGGGAGCAGTGGGCGACGCCGTCCCTGTGCGCGGGGCTGAGCGTGCGCGAGGTGCTCGCCCACCTCACCTCCGGCGCGAGCCTGAACGGCGTGCGGTGGCTGGCGGGCGTGATCCGGTGCCGGTTCGACTTCGACCGGCAGGTCGCGATGCGGCTGGCCGAGCAGCTGGGCGCGGACGCGAGCGAGACGCTCGGCCGGTTCCGCCGGGTCGTGACCAGCACCACGAAGCCGCCGCTGCCGGTGATCGCGATGCTGGGCGAGACGATCGTGCACGGTGAGGACATCCGCCGGCCGCTGGGCATCCGGCGCGCCTACCCGATCGGCACCCTCACCCGCGTGGCCGAGTACTACCAGGGCACCGACATGGTGCTGCCCGGCAAGAAGCGGATCGCCGGGCTGCGGCTCGCGGCCGGGGACGGCCCGTTCGCGACGGGGTCGGGACCGCTGGTGTCGGGGTCCACGCTGGCGCTGGTGATGGCGATGACCGGGCGGGCGGCGTACTGCGACGAGCTGACCGGCGACGGGGTGGAGGTCCTGCGCGAACGGCAGGGCATGCGGTGATCAGAACGGGACCGCGCCGGATGCGGCGCGGTCCCGTTGCGAGCGGTCCTGTTCAGGTGGTCATTGGGTGGCGCTGGGGATCTTCAGGGGGTCCCGGGGCGCGTCGCTCTTGGCCTGGGCCATCTGCTCGCCCAGCTCCTGCAGCCGCTTGCGGCCCAGGGCCTCGCGGACCTGGGGGAACCACTCCTGTTCCTCCTCCTCGACGTGGTGACGGACGTTCTCCATGAGAACGGTCATCTTCGCGTCGTAGTGCTCGTCGGCGGGGTCGAGCTTCTTGAGCTCCGACAGCATCCAGACGACGACGTGGTGTTCCTCGACGCTCTCCAGGACGTGGTCGTCGGTGTCGGGCACGTCGGCGCGGACGGCCGGGTAGAAGATCGTCTCTTCGATGTACGTGTGCGCGGTCAGCTCTTCGATGACCTGGGCGACGATCTTCTCTTTTTCCTTGTGGGCCTTCGGCCCGGCCTTCTCGAACTGCTTGAACAGCTTCTCCACGGTTTTGTGGTCGTCTTTGAGCAGCACGATGGCGTCCATGGAGCGCTTTCTCCTCAGGGGGTGTGCGGGGGACGTGTTCGTACGGGGGCGGGCCGGCCGCGCGGTCGCGGCCGGACGTGGCCCGCGTGGGGGCCCGGTCGCGCCGGGCGTCAGACGTTGAAGATGCTCACCCCGCCGGGGCCGACCAGCAGTCCGACGACGATGAGGACGATGCCCCAGAGGATGTCGCGGCGGGCCAGCAGCACGTAGACACCGGCGACGACGAGGATGACGGCGAGAATCCAAAGAAGAGTAGCCATGGGACCGCGACTGCCCTGAGGCGGGGCCGGGAAACGGGATCCCGCGCCGGGTGCGGTAACGCTTCGATCACGGCCGAATGCCAAGGTGACCGCTCGGCCAGGTCGGCATACCGCCATGACCTGTGCGATGTCACTGTGTGTAACTGTTCTCATTCGCATGGTTACGAGATGGTGAGGTCGTCAGATCCGCAGCACTCTCATTGGAGGTAACACCCCGATGCGCCGCATCACCACCACCGCCGCCCGCCTGCTGACCGGCCTGGCCGTCGCCGCCGCGGTCACGGCCACCGCGCTCCCCGCCCAGGCCGCGCCGCGCCTGGCGCTGCCGGAGGGCGTCTTCCGGCTCGCCGACGGCCAGCCCTGCCCGTGGGCGACGCTGTGCCTGTACCGGGACTACAACCGCAGCGGCCCCGCGTACGGCGTCCGCGCCGGCTACGACGTCGACCTGTTCGACCTGCCGATGCCCGGCGGCGTCGGCGGCCCGACGGCGGCGAACAACGTCTCCTCCTGGGTCAACCGCACCGGCTCCACCGCCGTCCTGGTCGATCTCCGGCGGCTCAGGATCAGGCTGCTCCTCCCCGGGCGGTCGATCGAGGAGCCGCCCGGCGACAACGACACGGTGGACTTCCTGCGCTGGCGCTGAGCCGCCCCGCGAGCCGCCGCCACCCAGGGACCGGCGGGCGGCGGCACCCCTCACCGCACGCGGTAGCGCATGTGGGCGGCGACGCCCCCGACGGGCGCGCCCAGGGGCTCCAGCTCGGCCCGCACGCCGCCGAACAGCGGCGTCCCCTCACCCAGCAGGAACGGCATGACGTGCAGGTGCACCTCGTCCAGCAGGCCCGCCGCGAGCAGGCTCCTGGCCAGGTCCGCGCCCAGCACCAGGACGTCCTTGCCGCCCGCGGCCTCCTTGGCGCGCCGCGCCGCCGCCTCCAGCCCGTCGAAGGAGAACCTGCCGCCGTTGTCGCCGGTGAAGTCCTCCTCGATCCGGTGGGTGACCACGAAGCCCGGCGCGTACGGCCAGGGCGTGCCGCCCCACGGGCGCAGGCCCAGCTCGAACGTGCGGCGGCCGATCAGGGCGGCTCCGACGGACGCGTCCACCTCCTGCCGGATCGCGAGCTCGGCCGCGCCGCCGGGGCCCTCGCCCGCCATCCACGCGTGCAGCCGCTCGCCGCCGTCGCCCATCGGCTCGTCCATCCGTACGTTGGGGCCGGCCGAGAAACCGTCGAGGGAGATCGACACGTCCAGCACGATCCTGCTCATGGTGCACCTTCTTCGCTCCGACCGGCGCCGCTTCTCGGCTCCGTCACCCTGTAGTCGGAGCCGTCCCAGCCGCCTCTACACGCCGGCCGAAGTTTTTTTCTCAGAGCGCGAGACTCACGGTCAGTTCCTCGCACAGCGCCCAGACGGCGTCCTGAGCCCGGCGGTCGAGCGCGGCGGCCGGCCAGTCCGTACGCCGGCACTTCGCGTCGAAGTACGCCCCGTTCACGCCCTCCACCTCGGGGCTCGACGCGAGGTGGATGCTGGAGCGGGCCGGTTTCGCCAGGTCGGCGAGGAGCCGGGGCGCGGCCAGGCGCAGGAGCGGGACGAGCGGGCGGTAGGCGTACGGGAAGCCGGCCGTGGTCATCGACCGGTTCATCGGGGTGTGGGCGTGGCCCGGGTAGGCGACGTTCACCGTGACGCCGGTGCCGGCCACCTGCTCGGCGAAGCGCAGGCTCATCGCCATCAGCATCGTCTTGGTGTGGTTGTACTGGCTGAACGTCCAGCCCAGGTAGCGGCGCTCGGCTTGCAGGTCGCCCGGGTCGATCGGGGTGCCGGGGATGCCGCCGGTGAGGTTGACCACCCGGCCGGTCAGCAGCGGCAGCAGCAGGCGGGTCAGCGTGTACGGCGCCAGCACGTGGGCGGCGAACGTGAGCTCCACGCCGTCCTCGGTGAGGGTGCGGCGCGGCGGGTGGGCGCCGACGTTGTTGACCAGCACGTCGAGGCGGTCGCAGCGGGCGGCCACGTCGGCGGCGAGCCTGGTCAGGTCGCGCAGGCGGGTGACGTCGGCGGCGATGGCCTCGGTCCTGCCGCCGATCTCGGCGGCGGCCTGCCGCGCCCGTGAGAGGTCGCGGCCGACCAGGATCACCCGGGCGCCCAGTGCGGCGAGGCCGCGTGCGGTCTCCTTGCCGATCCCGCCGGTGCTGCCGGTGATCAGGACGGTCTTGGGGGTTCCATCGCTTGAGAGCATGAGCCCAAATATGACACCGAGTGCCACACATGGCAACTGGTGTAGGGTGTGTGGTCATGGAAGGTCTGCGAGATCGCACCAGGCGTGCCGTCCGCGCCGAGCTGGCCGGGCGGGCGCTTGAGCTGTTCACCGAGCGCGGGTTCGACGAGACGACCGTCGACGACATCGCCAGAGCGGCCGGGCTGTCGAAGCGCAGCTTCTTCCGCTACTTCCCGGCCAAGGAGGACGTGCTGTTCGGCGGCGTCGAGGCGCTGGCCGAGCAGGTGGCCGCCGAGATCGCCGCGCGGCCCGCCGGCGAGGGGCCGTGGGAGTGCCTGCACGCGGTGCTGCGCGACTGGGAGGCGCGGATCAACACCCAGATCGAGGTGATGCGGCTGATCGAGGACACACCGGCGCTGCGTACCAGGCTGCTGCAGAAGCGCGACGAGGCGCGCGGCCGGATCATCGAGGCGCTGACCGGGCGCGGGGTGCCGGAGCTGGAGGCCGACCTGGCGGCGGCCGCGGCCGGGGCCGCGCTCGACACGGTGGCCCGCGAATGGCTGCGCACCGGCGGCTCCGCCGACAGGACCGCGCTGACGGACCGCGTCTTCACGATGCTCCGCCCCGCCTTCCTCGCCCCAGGCACGGATCGGCCGTCCTGAGCGCGCCTCACCGCACGGGCGCGCCCTTGCGGCGGCGTGCCTTCAAGGCCGCCTCCGAAGGCGGTCAGACGTTCAGGACCGCTGTGCGGGTGTGGCCGCGGGTGCCGGCGACCTCGACCTTGAGCGCGCCCTTCGACCGGCGCACGCCCCGGTCGGCCTTCCTGATCGACTTGATCCGCCAGGGCAGCGTGAGCTTGAGGTCGTCGGCGGTCCTGGAGGGGTCGGCGACGGCGAGGCGCACCTGGAACTGGTCGCGGCGCATCACCACCGCGCACGGCCCGTCGGCGCTCAGCGGGCCCTCGTCGGTCTCGACCGTCCCGGCCCGCCAGAACACGGCGGCCACCAGGTTGTCACGATAGATGGCCTGAACGGTGCCGGAGTTGGCGAGGATCTTGACACGGCCCTGGTAGGCGGCGGTCTGGTTGGCCGAGGCGTCGGGCAGCACGGCGTAGGCGTAGCGGGCCTTGCGCGGGTCCACGCCGTGGTCGAGCAGGATCGTCGTGTAGTGCCGGGTGACGGGCGTCGAGTCGCCGCCGGTCGTGGCGCCCTTGTCGATGTCGCGCCAGCGCCCGGTGCGCTTCTCGCGCAGCACCTTCGGCTTGGCGCCGTCGAGCAGCGCGTACCCGCCGACGCCGGCCAGGTGCACCCAGCCGTCGCCCTTGGAAAGGGCCGGGTGGGCGCCGTGGGTGTTGCGGTTCTCGACGACGGTCTCGACGCGGCGGCCGTCGGAGGCGGTGATGCCGGTGCCGAGCGCGATCACGGCGTCGTCGAGCAGGAACCAGGCCTTCTTGGCCCGCAGCGAGGATCCGTCGCCGATGAGCTTCATGACGGCCAGGCCGTACTCGCCGTCCAGCGCCACCCCGCCCGCCCACGGGGTCGCCGGGCGGCGGCGGGTGCCGTGGCGCAGGTCGCCGCGCTTGCGGCGGTCGACGGTCGTGCCGGGCAGCCGGTACGGGTCGATCGTCGGCCACAGCTCGTCGTTCCAGTGGGTGAGGTCGGCGGTGTAGAGGTAGGTCATGCCGTCGCCGGTGTACCAGCCGTGCAGGTTCTCCCTGTTCATGGCCTCGACGGCGCCGATCCGCCGCGAGCTCATGGCGATCGCGTACGCCCACGTGGGCCGCCGGTGCACGACCCGGTCCATGTCGGCGAAGACGTACGTGCCGGTGGTGCGCGGCCCGACCGGCACCGACGGATCACGCAGCAGGGCGTCCGCCCGCGCGATGCTCGCCAGCGGCGCGACCGCCTGGTACGGCACGGCCTGGTTACGGGTCAGCCAGCCCTTGACCAGGGGCCGCCACCGTTTCGCGTGCTTCTCGGGCGCCGTGTCCAGCAGGGTCAGGATGGCCTCGATCGTCTTCTGGCCCGAGTGGTGGTCGCGGTGGCCCTGCACGGAGATCTGCCGCCCGCGTACGCAGTCCATCATCAGCCCGTCGAAGACGAACGGCACGAAGGAGCGGTCCACGAGGTCGTACACCGCGTCGATGCGGCCGATCTGCCAGGGCGAGCGGGCGAGCATGGCGATCAGCCTGGCCACGCTCTCCAGATAGTCGACGCCGTAGCTGCCGGTGTAGGGGTAGATGTCGTGCTGGATGAACGACCCGTCGCGGTAGAACCCGTCGCCCGGCCCCCGGGTGAGGCGCAGCAGGTCGGAGACGGCGTCCTTGGCCTTCCTGACGAGCCGGGCGTCGTGGGTGAGCAGGCCGCGCATGGCGACGGCCATGGCCTTGCCGGCCCGGTTGGCGCCGGTCTCGATGACGCCGGGGTGACTGATGCGCCGCTCGGGGTCGGGGCACCAGCGGCGCAGCGGGCGCAGCCACCGGTCGAGCCGGTCCTTGGGCAGGCCGTCGTAGAGCAGGGCGCAGGTGTCGGTCAGGGCGCGGGGGACGCCGATCTCCCACCAGTACCAGTTGCTGCCGCGCCGGCCGATGCGCTCGTTGTAGGCGTGCTCGTACAGGAAGTCGAGCGCTTTGACGGCGGTCTCGGCGACCTGGGCGTCGTGGTGCAGGGCGGTGCCGGGGGTGGCCCAGCCGATCGCCAGCGTGCGCATGCGGTTGTAGGAGCGGTTGAAGTTGCCGCTGTTCGGGTCGCCGAGCGGCAGGTCGGGCCAGAGGCTGGGGCGACGCGCGTCGGGCTTGAGCTTGCGCAGCACGGCCCTGGCCGAGCCCTCGACGGCCCTGGTCTTGTCGGCGTACGCGGGGTCGTACGACGTGCCGGCCAGCAGGCTCACCCACCGGCGGCGGGCGGTGTCGAAAGCCGCCGCGTCCACCACGCTCGCCCCGGCTCTGCCCTCGAGAGCCAGGCCGGCCACGGCCGCGGCGCCGAGCAGAGCGGAGCGGCGGCTGAGCGGGTGGGTCATATGGGCCTTTCCGGGCAGCTTTCGAACGTAGCGATCATATGTCGTCATCAGGTCCGGCCGTTCCGGCTCCGTACGGGGTCAGGACGGCCTCCTGTATCCTCTGGTGCATGCCCGCCGACCCGCCAGCACCGATGGGCCAGGACATCGCACAGTCCTACCGGGGGCTGCTCACCGAGCGCATCGCACGCCAGCTGGAGCACGGCATCCGCTCCGGCGAGATCCAGGTGGGCTCCAAGCTTCCCTCCGAGCGTGAGCTGGCCGCCCAGTTCGGGGCCAGCCGCAACGTCGTACGCGAGGTGCTGCGCCGGCTGGAGGCCCAGCACCTGATCGAGGTGGCGCCGGGCCGTGGCTCGTTCGTCAGGGAGCAGACCTCCCAGCACGCCCGCCACTACGACGCCCTCTACCGCGCGGGCCGGCCGACGGTCCGCCAGCTCATCGAGGCGCGCATCCCGCTGGAGGTCGAGATCGTCGGGCTGGCGGCCGAGCGGGCCGACGAGGCGCAGCTCGCGGTCATCAAGCAGGCCAACGACGCGCTGCTCAAGGCCACCGACGTCGTCGACAAGGCCCATGCCGACCTCGACTTCCACGACGCGATCGCGCAGGCCAGCGGCAATCCGGTGCTGCGCATCATGCTGTCGTCGATCAGCGGCATGATGTTCGAGATGATGCTGCGCTCCCACTCCGACCCCGGCATCGGCGAGCCGGGCGTGCCGCACCACCCCGAGATCTACGCGGCGATCGCCGCCCGCGACGTCGAGCGGGCCCGCGACCACATGCGCGAGCATCTCACGCTGGGGCTGCGCACCTACGGCGCCGACCTCGACGTGAGCGTCGACGTGATGGCCAGGCAGCACATCGAGGCGCTGCTGAGCCAGGCCGCCCACCGCCGCTGACCTCCCCTGTCTCCCGTCACCGGGGGGTGGCGATCGGTGACGAGGGACTGCTATGGTCCGACTGGTCCTACCAGTTGGACCACGCAGAGGACGTACCGATGCAGAAAGCCGATCCATGAACGACCACCCCCTCAGCCGCCCTGTGAGCCGGCGGGCGTTCGGCAGGCTCGCCGCGGCGGCCGCCGTCTCCCTGGGCGGCACGGCGCTCGCGGGCTGCTCGTCCGGCGGCGGCAAGCCCTCGGCGAACACGCCGCTGCGCGTCATGGCGGTCAACCACGTCTGGTCGCAGGCCGTCGCGAAGCTGCTGCCCGAGTTCGAGGAGCGGATCGGGCGGCGGGTGTCGATGACGCTGCTCACCTCCGACCAGCTCGCCAACAGCTACAACGTCAAGCTCAACGCCTCGGCGGCCGACATCGACGTGATGATGGTCCGCGCGCTGCAGGAGCAGCTGCTCTTCGCGCACAACGACTGGCTGGCCGACCTCACCGGCCTGGTGACGGGCGACGCCGCCTTCGCCTGGAACGACTTCCTCCCGGCGACCCGCGAGCGCTCCGTCAGCGCGCGCAAGGTGCTGAGCGTCCCCGTGGTGACCGAGCGGCCCGCCCTCTACTACCGCAAGGACCTCACCTCACCGCCCGGGACGCTGGACGAGCTGATGGAGCAGGCGCTGCGCTTCGCCGGGCGCGGCGACGGGTTCTTCGGCTTCGTCGGCCGCGGCCAGCGCGCCGGCGCGGTCAGCATGTGGTCGAGCTTCCTGTACTCCTTCGGCGGCGACTTCACCGTCGACGGCCGCTCCGGCATCGCCACCCCCGAGGCCATCGCCGCGTACGAGTACTACGGCCGCCTGCTGGAGCAGGCCGGGCCGCCGGGAGCCACCAACATGAGCCTCGAACAGGCCATGCCGATCTTCGCCCAGGGCAAGGCGGCCTTCTACGTGGACGCCGACGCCATCTACACCAACTTCCTCGACCCCGAGATCTCGACCGTGCAGGACAAGGTCGGCTTCGCCCCCTTCCCCGCCGGGCCCGCCGGGGCGCGGCCGTTCAACATCCCGTCCTGGAGCCTCGGCGTCAGCCGGTTCTCCCGGCTGCGCGACGAGGCCTGGCAGTTCATCCGCTGGGCGGCAGGCCCCGAGATGGTCAGGCGCATGCAGGCCGACGGCATCCCCGGCGCCCGCCAGTCGGCCTGGTCCGACTCCGCCACGCTCGCCGCGTTCCCCGCCGACCTGGCCAAGGCCATGCGGCGGCAGGCGGAGATCGGGCTCGGCATCGACAGGCCCGACGTGCTGCAGGTGGGCAGGGCCCGCGACATCGTCGGCCGCCCGCTGGTGGCCGGCATCCTCGGCGAGCCGGTGGCGCCGGTCGCCCGGGAGGCGGACGCCGAGTTCGCCGACTTCCTCGTCCGCGACAACCGCCACAGGGAGGGCTGATGTCGGTCACCTCCGCCGCGGCACGCCGCCCCGCGACCGCTCGCGGCGCACGCCCGCAGCGCTCGTTCGAGCAGGCCAACCGGCGCCTGAAGTGGACGATGCTGACGCCGGCGCTCGCCTTCGTCGGCCTGATGATCGTCTTTCCGCTGATCTTCACGCTCAACCTGGCCTTCACCGACGCGTTCGGCGCGGTGAACGCCGGCAAGGGCTACGTCGGGCTGCGCAACTTCACCGACGCGCTCACCGACGTGCGCCGCTTCTGGCCGGCCGTCGGGCGCACCGCCGCCTTCACGGTGGGCGCGGTGATCATCGAGACCGTGCTCGGGCTGGCTCTTGCCATGCTGATGCGCAGGCCGTTCAGGGGCAGCAGGTGGGTGCGGACGATCCTCATCATCCCGCTGCTGACCACGCCGGTCGCGGTCGGCATCCTGTGGCTGCTCATCCTCGACCCCACCAACGGCATCGCCAACCACCTGCTGGCCTCCGTCGGGCTGCCGCCGCAGGAGTTCCTCGGCTCGGTCGGCCAGTCGCTGCCGGTCCTCATGCTGATCGACGTCTGGCAGTGGACGCCGATGATGACGCTGCTGCTGCTCGCCGGCCTCACCACGCTGCCGGCCGAGCCGGAGGAGGCCGCGCACGTGGACGGCGCGGGCCGCTGGCAGCGCTTCCGCTTCGTGGTGCTGCCGATGCTCTTCCCCACGCTGGCCACCGCCCTGATCCTGCGCGCCATCGACGCGCTGAAGACCTTCGACATCCTGTACGCCACCAAGGGGCCAGGCGGCGGCTCCGACTTCGAGGTCGAGACCCTCAACGTCTACGCCTACGGCCTGACCTTCGACTACCAGGAGTACGGCCTGGCCTCGGCCGTGCTGGTCCTGTTCACCCTCGCCATCGCCGGAGTGGTGGTCCTGCTCCGCCGCCGTCCGGGAAGGAAGTCCGCATGATCGCCGCCGGCTCCGGGCGCCGCGCCCTGCCGTGGCTGCGGGGCGCCCTCATCACGATCGTGTGCCTGATCTTCGTGCTGCCGATCGTGTGGTTGTTCGCCGCCGCGTTCAAGACGAACGTGCAGGTCACCGATCCCACGGTGGGCCTGATCTTCTCCCCCACGCTGGACAACTTCCGCAACGTCCTGGCCGACGGCGAGGTGGTGGCGGCGCTGCGCAACTCGCTGATCGTCGGCGTGGTCTCCACCGTGCTGTCGGCGATCATCGCGGTGCCCGCCGCGTGGGCGGTCGGCCGGTTCAGGATGCACCGCACCGGCTCGCTGGTGCTGGTCGCGCGGATCGTGCCGGCCATCTCGCTGCTGGTGCCCTGGTACTACCTGTTCGCGCAGGCCGGGCTGGTCGGCAGCTACACCGTGCTGGTGCTCAGCCACATGTTCGTCTCCGTGCCGCTGATCCTGTGGATCATGATCGGGTTCTTCGAGGGGCTGCCGATCGAGCTGGAGGAGGCCGCGCGTACCGACGGGCTGAGCGTCTTCGGCGCGTTCTGGCGCATCGCGCTGCCGCTGGCCGCGCCCGGCACCACCACCGCGTCGGTGCTGGCGTTCATCTTCAGCTGGAACAACTTCATGTTCGCGCTGATCTTCTCCGACGAGGACACCCAGACCGCGCCGGTGACCCTGTTCCACTTCATCTCCTACGCCAGCACCGACTGGGGCGGCCTGATGGCCGCCGCGTCCCTCATGACCGTGCCGGTCGTCATCGTCGCCGTGCTCGGGCAGAAGTACCTCGTCGCCGGGCTGACCGCCGGGGCCACCAAGGGCTGAGGCCCCCTCTTTCACGAAAGGCAGAGCATTGAAGATCGTCGACGCCAAGGTGGTCCTGACCAGCCCGGGCCGCAACTTCGTCACGCTGAGGATCGAGACCGACGAGGGCGTCACCGGCCTCGGCGACGCCACGCTCAACGGGCGCGAGCTCGCCGTCGTCAGCTACCTGACCGACCACGTCGTGCCGCTGCTGCTGGGCACCGACCCGCACCGCATCGAGGACACCTGGCAGTCGCTCTACCGGGGCGCGTACTGGCGGCGCGGTCCCGTCACGATGGCCGCCATCGCCGCCGTGGACGTCGCCCTGTGGGACATCAAGGCCAAGGTCGCCGGGCTGCCGCTCTACCAGCTGCTGGGCGGCGCGAGCAGGGAGCGGGTCCGCACCTACGGGCACGCCTCCGGCCGCGACCTGCCCGAGCTGTTCGACTCGATCAGGGCCCGCCTCGAACAGGGCTACCAGGCGATCCGCGTGCAGACCGGCGTACCGGGGCTCAAGCGGGTGTACGGCGTCCGGCACACCGTGGACACCGCCGCAGGGCCGCGTCCCGTGGTCGAGGACTGGGACACCGCCGCCTACCTGCGCAGCCTGCCCAAGGTCTTCGACGCCGTGCGACAGGAGTTCGGCCCCGACCTGCCGCTGCTGCACGACGCCCACCACCGCCTCACCCCCATGCAGGCGGCCCGGCTGGGCAAGGACCTGGAGCCGTACGACCTGTTCTGGCTGGAGGACTGCACGCCCGCCGAGAATCAGGAGGGCCTGCGGCTGGTGCGCTCCCACACCACGACGCCGCTGGCCATCGGTGAGGTCTTCAACACCGTCTACGACTACAGGACGCTGATCGGCGAGCAGCTCATCGACTACGTGCGCTCCGCCGTCACCCACTTCGGCGGCGTGTCACCGCTGCGCAAGCTGTTCGACTACGCCGCCCAATACCAGATCAAGACCGCCGTCCATGGGCCCGAGGACATCTCCCCCGTCGGCATGGCCGCCGCGATCCACCTGGACCTCGCCGTGCACAACTTCGGCATCCAGGAGTACGCCGGCTACACCGAGGCGACCGAGGCCGTCTTCCCGCACGCCTACACCTTCACCGACGGGCACCTGCACCCGGGCGAGGAGCCCGGGCTCGGCGTGAGCCTGGACGAGGAGCGGGCGGCGGCGCATCCGTACGAGGCGGCGTACCTGCCGATCAACCGGCTCCAGGACGGCACGATCCACGACTGGTGAGAGGATCAGGCAAGAACCGGCGAGGATCGATCTAGGGTTTCCCCTGGTCGCACCGCTTGAATGGAGTCATCCCAAGCAAGCGGTGAAAGGACCATCATGAAAGTCGCGATCGTCACGGGCGCCAGCTCCGGCATCGGCAGGAGCGCCGCGATCGAGCTCGCCAGGCGCGGCGCCGGCGTCGTCCTCACCTACGGCGGCAACGTCCAGGGCGGGCTCGACACCGTCGCCGCCATCGAGAAGGAGGGCGGCACCGCCGTCGCGCTGCCGCTCGACCTCGGCGACACGAGCACGTTCCCGGCCTTCCGCGAGAGCGTGGCCGCCGCGCTGCGCGACACGTGGGGCCGCGGCACGTTCGACGCGCTGGTGAACAACGCCGGTCAGGCCGAGGCGGCGCTGTTCGAGGACACCACCGAGGAGATGTTCGACCGGCTGACGCGGATCCTGCTCAAGGGCCCGTACTTCCTGACCCAGCAGCTGCTGCCCCTGCTCGCCGACGGCGGCGCGATCGTCAACACCGGCAGCAGCTCGACGGCGGCGGCCGGTCTCGAGCCCGGCTACTCGGTGTACGGCTCGATGAAGGGCGGCATCGACGTGCTGACCCGCTACATGGCCAAGGAGTTCAGCGTGCGCGGCATCAGGGTCAACTGCGTCTCCCCCGGCCCGACCCGTACCCGGTTCGCCGGCGACGCCTTCAGCCGCTTCCCCGAGCTGGCCGCGCCGCTCGCCGCGCGTACGGCCCTGGGCCGGATCGGCGAGCCCGGCGACATCGGCGCCATGATCGCCGCCCTTGCCTCCGAGGAGGGACGCTGGGTGACCGCGCAGGTCCTCGAGGTGTCGGGCGGATTCAACCTCTAGTAGATGCGGTACTTCTCGCCGCAGTTGTCGAACTTCCCGGCCCAGCAGGTGAAGGTGTAGACCTTCTTGATGCCCCGGCCGCTCCACGTGCCGACGACCTTGCCGTCCCACGCCTTGTTGAACTTGGTCCAGTGGCCGTTCTGGTACACCTCGAACCAGACCCAGCCCTTCTTGCCGCCGCGCTTGTCCACGCCGTACCACTTCGTGTAGACCTTGCCGTGCGACTTCCAGGTCTTGCCGAACGTGTACGCCTTGTGGTCGCTGGAGAAGACCTTCCCCCAGGACGTCCCGCCGGCGTGGGCCGTCGAGGCCTGGGCGGGGCTGCTCATCGCGAGGCCGGTGACGGCCATCGAACCGGCAAGGGCGGCGATCGCCAGGGTCTTACGCATTTCGGGTTCCTCCCCCGTCGTCGGTGTTCTTCGTTGACAGGGACATTACGGAGACCTGCGCGGATCAACTGTGGAGGAATCCACACAGCGCGTGTGATCGGCGCCACATGCCTTGTCCGGCTGGTCAGTGGCCTTGAGCACGGACGAGGACGTCGCCGGCGTCGGTGCGGTAGTACAGCACCGACCGCCCGGCGCGGCGGCGGCGGACCAGGCGGGCGTCGAGGAGCACCTTGAGGTGGCGGCCCACCGACCCCAGGCCCTGCCCGGTCAGCGCGACGAGCTGGGTGGTGCTCTTCGGGGTGGCGAGCAGCACCAGGACGGCGGCGCGGGCGGGCCCGAGCAGCCGCCCGAGCGCCTCGGGCACCGGATCGCCGTCCGGTTCGGCGAGGACGCCCGAGCACGGGTAGATGACGGCGTACGTGTGCGGCTCGTCCCACGTCACCCAAGCGCCACCCGGGGTGACGGGGACGAACAGCAGCCGCGCCCCCGACCGGATCGTCCTGGGCGGCCGGTCGTGAGCGTTGATCCGCAACCGTCCGTCGCCCAGCCACCGCATCCCGGGCCGCAGGTCGGCCAGTGCCGCGGCCCAGCCACCCTGGCCGAGCTGGGCCGTACGGGCGACGATGTCCGCCTCCATGACGCGGCGCCGCCGCACCCACTCGGGCTCGACGGCCCGCGCCCACACCCACTGCAGCAGGCCGGCCATGCGCTCGGCCAGATCGGTCCGGTCCAGCGCGGCCGGCAGCATGCCGTTCACCGCCACGGCCACGTCCGCCCTGGCGACATCCGGTGGGGTCCCACGCACGACGGCCAGCTCCTCGGCGAACGTCCGCGCCTCGGTGCTCGGGGGCGGGGCGCAGAAGTCCGCCATCCACGGCTGCTCGAGCGCACACCGTACGAGGAGTGCCGTGACGGGATCGAGCCGCTCGCGATAGGCAGGCAGGTGCTCGGCCAGCCACCGCCGCGCCGCCGGGTGGGTGGCCCGCCCCGAGGCGAGAAGGCACAGGCTCGCCACGGTCTCGGCCAGCGGCGACACCACGAACCTGCCCCCGGCCAACGTGTCAGCGTCAAGCTGCCACCACCCCACCGCCCCACCTCCCCGACCGAACACGCGGCCGACCCTCGTTCCACCTCCCCACAAGACCGCAACGACCGGCCGAGGGGGACCGTAGGCTGCCCGGCGTTTCGCCGCCCAGCGAAACCGTAAGCGGGGAGCACAGGCCGGCGGCCAACGTTTCGCCGCCCCGCGAAACTGTAACGCTCGCGCGAGCGGGGGCCGCAGGCTGCGCGGCATGCGTACTTATCGAGAACTGTTGCGCGCGCCCGAGTTCGCGCCGCTGTTCGCGGCGACCGCCGCGCACGTGGCGGCCTCGACGGTGAGCGGGCTTGCGCTCGGCGTGCTGGTCTACGGGGCGACGCGGTCGCCGCTGCTGGCCGCGCTCAGCATGTTCGGCCCGTCGCTGGCGCAGGTGATCGGCGCGGCGGCGCTGCTGTCGGCCGCCGACCGGCTGCCGCCCAGGGCCGCGCTGAGCGGGATCGCCCTGGTGTTCGGCGTGGGCACGGCGGTGCTGGCCGTCCCAGGGCTGCCGGTGGGGGCGCTGTTCGCGGTCGTGCTGGGGCTCGGGCTGGTCGCGTCGCTGAACGGCGGCGTGCGGTGGGGGCTGCTCAACGAGATCCTGCCGCGCGAGGGCTACCTGCTGGGCCGCTCGACGATGAACATGACCGCCGGTCTCCTGCAGATCTGCGGCTACGCGGTCGGCGGCGTGCTGGTGGCCGCCCTGTCGCCGCGCGGCGCGCTGCTGGCCGGGGCCGCGCTGTACCTGGCGGAGGCGGCCGTCGCCCGGTGGGGGCTCAGTGCCAGGCCGCCACGGGGCACGGGCCGTCCGTCGGTGACCGCGACCTGGCGGGCGAACGCGCGGCTGTGGTCGTCGGTGCCCCGCCGGTACGTGTTCCTCGCCCTGTGGGTGCCGAACGGGCTGATCGTCGGCTGCGAGTCGCTGTTCGTCCCTTACGCGCCCGAGCACGCCGGGCTGCTGTTCGCGGTCGCGGCGGCGGGCATGCTCGCGGGCGACGTCCTGGCCGGTCGTTTCGTCCCCGCCCGGTGGCGTGCCAGGCTCGGCGCCCCCATGCGCCTCCTGCTGGCCGCCCCTTATCTGGTCTTCGCGTTCCGTCCGGGCCTCACGGTCGCGGCGCTCGCGGTGGGCGTGGCCTCGGTGGGGTACGCCGCGAGCCTCCTGCTCCAGGAACGCCTGATGGCCCTGACCCCGGAGGAGCTGAGCGGCCACGCCCTCGGCCTGCACTCCTCGGGCACCCTCGCCATGCAGGGCGTCGGCGCCGCACTGGCGGGCGCGATCGCCCAGGTCACCTCGGCGACGACGGCCATGGCGGCGATGGCGGTCGTGTCGGTGGCGGTCACCCTGGCCCTGGCCGGCGGCCTCCGTCCGGCCCCTGCGACCATCGCGGCAGGGTGAGGGTCATGGTGGTGCCGCCCTCCGGTGGGGTGGTGGCGGTGAGGGTGCCGCCGTGGAGGCGGGCGTTCTCGGCGGCGATGGCCAGACCGAGGCCGCTGCCCTCGCTGCGGCTGCGCGCCGAGTCACCCTTGGTGAAGCGGTCGAAGACATGGGGCAGGAGGTCGGCGGGGATGCCGGGGCCGTCGTCGGTGACGATGACGGTCACCTGGCCGGGAGCCGACTCGACCCGTACGGTCACCGACACGTCGGGCCCGCCGTGCCGCAGCGCGTTGCCGACGAGGTTGGCGAGGACGACGTCCACGCGGCGCGGATCGAGCCGCACCCGCAGACCGGCCGGCAGGTCGGTGCGGACCTGCCCGTCCCAATGCCGCAGCGCCAGCGTCTTGCCGATCAGCTCGCCCAGGTCCACCTCGTCGAGGTGCAGCACGGCGGCGCCCGCATCGAAGCGGGAGACCTCGATGAGGTCCTCGATGAGGCGGGTGAGCTTGCGGGTCTCGTCGGAGACCAGGTGCAGCGCCTCGGCGGTGACCGGCGGCAGCCGTCCCGAGGCGGCGTCGGCGTCGAGCACGCCGGTTACCGCCGACATGGCGGCGAGCGGCGTACGCAGCTCGTGCGAGACGTCGGCGGCGAAGCGGCGGGCCCGCTCCTCCATCGCGCGCAGCGTGGCGGCGTCGGCCTGGAGCGTGGCCGCCATGCCGTTGAACGCCCGCCCCAGGTCGGCCAGCTCGTCGTCGCCGGTGACCGTGACGCGCGTGTCGAGCCCGCCCGCCGACATCCGTTCCGTGGCGGTACGCAGCCGGCGTACCGGCCGCAGCAACCGGCGGGCGGCGAGCAGCGCGGGGATGATCGAGGCCAGCGCGACGGGCACGGCGGCGGCGCGGGCGGCGGCGGCCAGGCCCTCGACGTCCTGCTGCTGGGAGGCGAGCGACATGGAGGCGTAGACGGTGAGCGGCGGCGGACCCTGGGGCCGGTCCGCCGCGGTGACCGGGACGGCGACGGCCAGCCACGGCGTCTCCCCGTGGTGGAACCGCTGGGCCAGCGCGGTCGCCGCCGTCGCCGCCTCGGCCCGCAGCGGCGCGGGCAGCGGCGGCGCCTCCCGTCCTGCGGCGACGAGCGCCCCGCCCCGGTACGACAGCGCCGTACGCCACCCGCGCGCCCCCGCCGCCCGGTCGAGCTGCACCGCCAGCGTCCGCAGATCCGCCGCCTTCGGCTCGGCCGGCAGGTCCGGCACCCGCGAGGCCAGGTGGGCGCGCAGCTCCTGCACCAGGTCGGCCTGGGCGCGCTCGGCGATCGCGTCCCGGCCCTGCCGGTAGGTCACGGCGGCGGCGGTCACCGCGCTGAGCGCCGAGACCAGCAGGAACGCCAGCACGAGCTGCGCGCGCAGGCCACGGGCGAGACGCGGGCGGATCACAGCGGCCCGAACCGGTAGCCGAACCCGCGTACCGTCTGGATGTAGCGGGGGCTGCGCGAATCGTCCTCGATCTTGGCCCGCAGCCGCATCACGCACGCGTCCACCAGCCGGTAGTCGCCGTGGAAGGCGTGCTCCCACACCTGTTCGAGCAGCTGCTGGCGGCTGAAGGTCTGCTCGGGCGCGGCCGACAGGAACAGCAGCAGCTTCAGCTCCGTCGGCGCCAGCGCCACCTCGGCGCCGTGCTTGAGCACCCGCAGCGCCACCCGGTCGATGAGCAGGTCGCCGTGCTCGGAGCGGGCGTTGCCGGTCGCGGCCTGCGTCGTACGCCGCAGCACCGCCCGCATCCTGGCCTCGATCACCTCGGTGCTGGCCGGCTTGATCACGTAGTCGTCGGCGCCGGCCTCCAGGCCCACCACCACGTCCACGTCGTCGTCACGGGCCGACAGGATCACGATGGGCACCTGGCTGAACGCCCGGATCCGCCGGCACGTCTCCAGCCCGCTCATGCCGGGCAGCATCAGGTCGAGCAGCACGATGTCGGGCGCGCTCGCGACCAGCTCGGCCAGCCCGTCCTCACCGGTGGCGACCAGCAGCGTCTCGTGCCCCTGGTGCCGCAGCCCGAGCCCCACACCACGCCGCACGGCCGGGTCGTCCTCGATCACCAGCACCCGAGTCACCACGCTCCCCCCGCCGTGCCGTTCCCGAACACCAGCATCCGCGTCACCACGTTCCTCCCGCCGCGCGGTTCCCGATCACCAGGGCGCCGGTCACGACGTCCCCCGCTCGCCGGCCGGGATCGCCGTGCCGTTCTCGTCGCATCGGACCTCCCACGGCCGGTCTCCCATGCCGGGCTCGTACACCTCGACGACGGGGTCACCGCCGGCGGCGGCCGTGCAGACGAGCTGGCTCACCGCCAGGTGCGGCAGGTCGCGTACCAGCCACGGCAGCCGCAGCTCCACCCGGCCGCCGGACGTCCTGGCGCGGACCTGCCCGTTCGTGGCGGGCACCTGGGAGGTCAGGCCGCGCGCCCGCTCGTCGGCGGTGGGGCCGCCGAGCAGCGCGTCCATCGCTTCCTGCACGCCACCGCCGGACCCTGCCGGACGCGACACCGGCCACGTGCCTTCGGTGGTGACGAAGTAGACCCGCATCAGCCGGCCGCTCTTCCCGGTCAGCCCGCCCTGGACCGGCTCGCCCGCGGGGCGCACGCCGGTGCCGGTGATCCCGCAGCCGGCCGCCAGCGCCGCCGCAGCGACGACGGCCGCGAGGCGGGCGGGCGTTCGCGGCATGTGTTCCCCTCTCATCCTTCGAGTCTGCTCACGTCGACGGTCCCCGCGCCGGGCTCCGGCTGGGGGATCGCCGCCCACACCGCCGCCGCGGCCGTGACGGCGGCGGCCAGTGCCGCCCAGCCGCGGCGGCCGGTGGTCCAGCGGGCGCGCCGGCGTACCGGATCCTCGACGACGGCCTTCGACACTACTGCAGCCGCCAGCGACAGCCCGGCGGCGACCGCCGTCCAGACCCAGCCGTCCAGCCACTCTTGACGGGGCAACAGCAGGTAGATCGGCCAGTGCCACAGGTACAGGCTGTAGGACAGCTCGCCGAGCCGGCGCGGCACGGCGCTGCCGGCCGCCCGGCCCGCCAGGCCGTCCGGCGCTCCGGCCAGCAGCACGATCAGCACGGCGCAGGCCAGCGAGTGGGCGAACATGCCGCCCTGGAACAGCCCAGGCGCCTGCTCCCCCGCCGTCACGACCCACGCGACGGCCAGCCCGCCGAGCAGCAGCGCGCACACCACGTCGACCCCCCTGCGCGGCAGGCGGGCCACGGCCTCGCGGACGGGCGCGGTCGCGGCGGCGGCGCCCAGCAGGAGGGCGAAGGCGCGGGTGTCGGTTCCCTCGTACGCACGCGTGGTGTCCACGGCCGCCCCGAACGTGACCATGAGCAGGAGCGACCCGAACGCACCGGCGAGCGTGACCACCGCGACCCGCCACCGCCCCTTCCCCAGCAGCGCCACGACCAGCGGCCAGACCAGGTAGAACTGCCACTCGACGGCGATGCTCCACAGGTGCGCGAACGGCCGGGTGCCGGAGGCGTTCCAGTAGCCGATCTGCTCGCCGATGTAGTGCCAGTTGACCACCTGCGCCAGCACCCACGGCGTGTCCTGCTGCACCGCCCTGAGCAGGTCGAGGCGTCCCACCGCCCAGGTGAGCAGCGGAACGACCACCACCAGAACGCCCAGCGCGGGCAGCAACCGGCGGGCCCGCCGCTCCCAGAACGCCCCCAGCCGGGGCCGCCCGGCCCCCTGCAACAGCAACCCGGTGATGAGGAACCCGGACAGCACGAAGAACAGGTCCACACCGAGAAACCCGCCACCCAGATGCCCGGCGTGAAACAGCAGCACGGCCACCACCGCGAACCCCCGCAATCCATCCAACGCACCGATGTGCGCCCGGCGCGCGATGGGTGCGGGATGGGAGGCGGCCGCGGTGGTGTGCCGGCGGCCGGGGGCGGGCGCGCCTTCAAGGGCGGGCGCGCCTTCGAAAGCGGGGGCGTCTTCAACGGCGGGCGCGTCTTCGGAAGCGGGCGCGCCTTCACGTGCCGTGTAGGGCATCAGCTGCAGCCGAGCTTGGTGAAGCGGTCGTCGCCGGTCCACGCCCCGGTGGCCCACTCGGCGGGTGCGGCCGGGGTGAAGCCGGCCAGCTCGCCGAGGCGCTTGGCGAACCAGGTGGCGAACGCGGCCGAGCCCTGCTGGCAGGAGTGGATGCCGTCCTTGGAGCGCTGGGCCTTGGCGGCGGCGTGGTCGGCGCCCCACAGCTCGGACGCGTCCAGGAAGCGGGCGTTGGTGCCGTCGGCGGCCTTGGCGGCCATCTTGGGAGCGCTCTTGATGGACGCCGCGTGCGGCTGGAAGAACTCGTCGATCTTGAACGGCGGCGCCGACACCAGCACCAGCCGGGCCCCGGCGTCCCCGGCCGTCCTGGCGAGCTTCCGGTAGGCGGTCAGCTGCTCGCGGGCGGTGCCCCAGTCGTACGTCGTGATCTGGTACGCGATCACGGTCGGCCGGAACGACGAGATGTGCTCCTTGAGCGCCTTCCAGGTGTCGCGAGCCGCCTTGGTGGTGACCGGATGGTCACCCGCGACGAGGTTGCCGCCGCCGTCCGACGTGGCGTTCTCGACCGTCACACCGGCGGCCTCCAGCGCCGCCCGCACGGCGGGAGCCTGCGCGCCCGCGATGGAGTCGCCCATCCAGAGCACCCGTACGCCGGTCTGGGAGGTGGCGGCGCTCTCGGCCCGGCCGGCCCGGTCGTCGGCCCGGTCGTCGGCCCGGTCGTCGGCCCGGTCGTCGGCTGAGGAGGCGGCGCCGCAGCCCCCGAGTACGGCGCCGGCGACCACGGCGAGGGCCAGACGTGCGAAGAGGTGAGAAGTGAGATCCATGGCCCTCAGGCAAACAGACGGATCACCGGCCGGGCCGCGTTGTCATCGTTCCATCACATAACGCGTGATCCGCCGTCACTTATGACAGACTCCGGCACCATGAGCGGTTTCGATCATGTCCGGCTCCGGCTCGACCGCGTCCGTGCGGCGGTGGGCGAGATCGACCCGGTGTTCCTGGACACGCCGGCCATGCCCTCCCCGTCGCTAAGCCGGGCGCTCGGCTGCTCGATGACGCTGAAGGTGGAGACGCTCAACCCCGTACGCAGCTTCAAGGGCCGCGGCACCGAGACGGTCGCCGCGGCGGCGGCGAGGGCGGGGGCGTCCCGGATGGTGTGCGCGAGCGCCGGCAACCTCGGCCAGGCCCTCGCCTACAGCGCCGCCCGCCGCGGGCTGGACGTCACCGTCGTCGCCGCCACCACCGCCAACCCGCTCAAACTCGCCCAGATCACGGCGCTCGGCGCCGACCTGCGGCTCACCGGCCAGGACATCGAGGACGCCAGGCTGCTCGCCCGCGAGATCGCCGAGACTGAGGACGCCTACTGGGTCGAGGACAGCCTCGACCTCGCCACCTGTGAGGGCGCCGCCACGATCGGCCTCGAACTCGTCCGCGACGACCCGGACCTCGACGTCCTCCTCGTGGCGCTCGGCGGCGGCGCGCTGGCCAGTGGCGTGGGCTACACCGTGCACGCCCTCGCCCCCGGCGCCGAGGTGATCGGCGTCCAGCCGTACGGCGCGCCCGCGATGTCCCTGTCGTGGCGGCGCGGGACGGTCGTCGAGACCGACCGCATCGACACGATCGCCGACGGCGTCGCCGGCCGCCGCCCGATCCCCGAGGTGCTGGACGATCTGCTCGTGGTCATGGACGACGTGCTGCTCGTCAGCGAGGACGCGATCAAGGCAGGCATGCGGGCCCTGTACGAGCACGCCGGCCTCGTCGCCGAACCCTCGGCCGCCCTCGGCATCGCCGCCCTCCTGGACCACCCGGCCCGCTTCACCGGCCGCCGCGTCACCACGGTCATCTGCGGCAGCAACACCTCCCCCACGGACTTCGCCCGCTGGGTCCTCGAACCCGCCGCGGACACCTTTCGCTGATCCGCTCACATGATGTCTCGCCGCAACGGGGCCGCGACGGCGATGGCGGCCGCGATCATGGCATAGCCGACCAAGACGCCACCACCGGCCGGCGCGGACAGCAGCTGGGCCGCAGAGGTGCCGGTCTGACTGGCCACGGCATCCGTCAGATAAGTGAAGCCGGTCAGCGCGGCAGTGGCGCCGCCCGGGAGATAGGGATAAAGCACTTTGATTCCCGGGACGAGCATCAACACGGTCTCGATCATGTAGAAGTAGGCGCCGACGACGACGAGGGCGGTCACCTGGTTGCGAAGCAGAGCGCCCACCGCCACGCCCAGCAGCGTGTAGACGGCCATGGTCAGCGCGATGCGGGCCAACAAGGCCGCGACCATGGCGGTCGGAAGACCAAGCGTGATGCCCTTGAGCATGACCGCCCCGAACAGAGCGCCGCCGGCCACGGCCGCGGCGATCGCGCCGTAGGCGAGCCCAGCCCCCGTGTAGACCCCCAGCTTGGCCACCAGCCAGGTCCAGCGTCTGGGAGCGAACAAGGTCGTGGTGGTGATGGTCCGGTGCCGATACTCCGAGGACACCGCGATGGCGCCCAGCAGAGCGGGGGCGAAGACGGTGAGGCCGAGCAGGCCCAGCAGCACGTGGGTGCCTTGGGCGGTGTCCAGTCCGGGCAGCGGAGGGGTGAAGTTCTCCGGCCCGACGAGGGCGAGCAGGCCCACGAGCGCTCCGCTGCCGAGCGCGGCCAGCAGACCCCACAGCCAGAGCCTGGTGCTGATCAGGCGCGTCCATTCAGCGGCGAGGAGCGCGGTCATCGGGAACCTCCGGTGAGGTGCAGGAACGCCTGTTCGAGAGTGGGGCGTTCGGGGGTGATCTCCTGCAGGGTGACGGCGTGGGAGGCGGCTGCGGTGGCGACCTCCGCGGCGCTGAGGCCGTGGATGCGCAGGAGGTCGGGTTGCGGATGTTCCACCCGGGTCCCGCGCTCCATCAGCCTGGCGGCGAGCAGGTCAGCTTGCGGGGAGCGGACCAGCACGACGGCTGTGCCGTACAAGCCGGTGATGGGTCCTGTGGTGACCAGCCGGCCGTCGCGGATCACCACCACATGGTCGGCCATGTGCTCGATCTCGCCGAGCACATGGCTGGAGATGAGGATGGTGCGGCCTTCGCCGGCCAGTTCGCGGACGAAGCGCCGTAGCCAGGCGATGCCTTCAGGGTCCAGGCCGTTGCTCGGTTCGTCCAGCAGCAGCACCGGGGGATCGCCGAGCAGCGCGGTGGCCAGGCTGAGGCGTTGCCGCATGCCGGTGGACAGGGTACGCGTGGGGCGATCGGCGAAGGCCGACACCCCGGTCACGTCGGCGACCTGCTTGACCCGGGACGTGCCGTACCGGCCCATGCGGGCGTAGACCCGCAGGTGGTCGCGGGCGGTGTGGGCGGGGTGGAAGCCCGCGCTGTCCAGCACGGCTCCAACGATGGCCGACGGGCGGGGCAGGTTCGCGTAGCGGCTGCCGCCGAACGTGGCGGTGCCGGAGGTCGGCGTGACCAGGCCCAGCATCATCCGCATGGTGGTGGTCTTGCCGGCGCCGTTCGGCCCCAGGAATCCGGTGACGTTCCCCGCTTCGGCCTCGAAACTGAGGTCGGTGACGGCGGTTATCGGCCCGAACGCCTTGGTCAGGCCATGTACCTCGATGTTCATGCCATCACCGCGATCAGCCGGCGCTGAAGCTGCTCGGCGTCCGGAACACTGAGGATCAGCTCGTCGTAGCCCGGCGCCCGGTTCTTCAGGGCGATCCGCAGGCCGGTGACCTCTCGTCGGGCGGCGACCAGACGCTTGACGCCGGTCAGGGACGTCCAGGTGCCGACCTTGATGACGCCGGAGACGAGCAGGCCGTGGTGCGTGCCCGTGGCAGCCGCGAGCGGCCGGTCGAGCAGGTGCACCTCGGCGATCTCCGCCAGCGGAACGCTCACCGCGCCGGTCCTGGTGAACAGCCGTGTCCACGGGGCGAAGCTGATGGTCAGCGTTTCCCGGTGAATCTCTACCTGCAGCATGACGTGTCCTCCATGACTATCTGTTCTATTAGTTGTATATCAGATAGAGTGATGGTGTGCAGCTGACCCTTGACCTCGACAGCGAGGTCCCGATCCACCAGCAGATCCGGGACCGGATCGTGGAGGCGATCGCCGAACGGCAGGCGCGAGAAGGCGGCCCGCTGCCCCCACGCGGCAACTCGCCGCGGATCTCGGCATCGACATCGATACCGTGAACAAGACCTACGACCTGCTACGACAGCAGGGCGTCATCCGGATCAACCGCAGGAGCGGCGCGGTCGTACGGCGCGATGCCGGCACCGGTCCGCCCGAGGCACCCTTCACCGACGACTGGGAGGAACACATGCGCGTGCTGCTGGCAGAAGCCACCGTCCACGGCATCGACCGGCAGGATGTGCTGCGCCGGTGCGAGGCTCTGGCGATCGCTTTCGAGGAGAGCGCGTGATCCCGCTCCTCGGCGCCGGCCTGATCCTCATCGCGCTGGTCACGTCCCTCATGCTGGCGCTTCCGGCGCTGGCCAGGCCCACACTGCCGTTCGGCGTACGCGTCGGCATCCAGCGGGTGGGCGATCCCGCCATCACCACTGCGCGGCGGTTCTACGCTCGCATGACCGGCCTGGTGGCCGCACTCGCCGCAGTGGTCTCGATCCTTGGACTGCTGATCACCGGATCTGCCGTCGCGATCGGCATCGCCACGACGGTGGTGATCGTCGTGGACCTGCTGTTGTTCTACCGCGCTCATCGCATGGTCCGCGCCGCCAAGCTCGCCGGCCGGTGGGCGGCCGAGCGGCGTCAGAGCGTCGCCGTGGACACCACCTTCCGCACCGACCCGGTCCGCGTGCCGTGGTCGTGGGGGTTGCCCGCTCTGTCCGTGCTGCTGCTCACCGCGGCCATCGGCTGGGCACGCTACGGCGGACTGCCCGCCACGCTGCCGTCATTTCTCGGGTACGGCACAGCCTCCGCCCAGCGTGAACCCACAACCGTGCTGCACGCCTTCCAACCGGTGATCCACCAGATCGTCGTCACCGTGACGGTCCTGGCCACAGTCCTGGCCGCGCTGCGCGCCCGCCCCGACCTCGATGCCGCCAGACCCCGAGGTTCAGCCCGCCGCTACCGCGTCTACCTGCGCGGCATCGCGGTGATGTCGTTGCTGTCCGCGGCCTGCCTGAACCTGGCTCTGTTCTTCGCGGCCCTGCAGCTGTGGGAGATCGTCACCCCCGCGATCGCCTGGCAGGTGGCCGTCTATGTCCCGCTCATCCTGCTGCTGGGCGGCTGGCTGATATGGGAGACCAAGGTGGGCCAGGCCGGGCACCGGCTCCCCGCCCTGCCAGGCGAGGAACTGGAGGACACCGGGGCCGGCCAGCGCGACGACGACCGCCACTGGTTCCTCGCCGGCACCGTCTACGTCAACCGCCGCGACCCGGCTCTGCTCGTGCACGCCCGTCTCGGCTCCTCCTCATGGACCCTTAATCTCGGCCATCCGATTGCCTGGCTCCTGCTCGGCGTCCTCGCTGTCGCCTTGATCGTGTTCGCGGGGCTGGCGCTGGCGGGCGTCGTTGATCTGCCGGAGAAGCACAGCCTCTTCTGATGATTCGCCGGTCCGGGCCTCCCTGCTGACGGGTGTCGGCGCTGGAGGGCGAGCGCCTGAAGCATCTGATCGGACGACGGTTACGGCCGCCTTCGTCGTGGGCTTCGTCTTCGGCTGCCGGTGCACAGTGGTGTCTTCGTCCGGGTGGTCGTCCACGTCAGCGGCGCAGCCACTCCTCGAGGAGGGCGGCCTCGGCCTTGGTGAGCGTGGACAGGGTTGGCAGCAGGGTGCGGAAGGTGGTCACCACGCCGGCCGGGTCGTCAGCGGGGGCGGGCTCGTCGGTGAGGATGGCGGCGGCGACGGCGTCGAAGGCGGCGTCGGACAACCGGAGGTCGCCCTGCTCGGGGGGCAGGCTCAGCAGCGTGTGGACGGTGCCGACGCCGGCCGCGTGGATGAGATGGACCGCGCGTTCCTCGCTCACCTTGAGCCGGCCCGCGGCGGCGATCGCGTGCACCCGCTCGGCCAGCACCCGCAGGCCCTCCGCCTGGGCCGGGGTGTCGCGCGGGCGGCTGAGCAGCAGCTTGAAGACGTGGGGGTTGGCCAGGCCGAAGCCGATCTGGGTGTCCCATCCGGCGCGCAGGTCGGCCACCGGGTCACCGGTGGGCGCGGTGGCCTGCTTGCCCGCCACGTGCTCGGCGAAGACGTGCTCGGCGGCGGCGTCCAGCAGGGCTTCCTTGTCGGGGAAGAAGCGGTAGAGGGCGGGCGGCTGCAGCCCGGCCTCCTGCGCCACGCGGCGGGTGGTCACCGCTCCCGGCCCGTGGTCGCGCAGCAGGCCGGCCGCCGTCGTCACGATGCGGTCGCGGGTGAGGTCTCGCCGCTGCTGGGTCTGCGCCATGCGAGCGATGATATCCGTACCACTGTTGTTGCCAATGGAAATATCAGTGTTAACGTTGTTCTCGTTCCACTGGAAACAGCCAGAACGGGAGTCCCTCCATGCTGATCGTCACGGGAGCCACCGGCCGCCTCGGGTCGAAGATCGTCAACCGCCTGCTGGAGCGCGTACCCGCGGAAAGGGTCGGGGTGAGCGTGCGGGACGTGCGCAAGGCCGCCGGCCTGGCCGCGCGGGGCGTACGTGTCCGGGCGGGCGACTTCACCGACCCCGCCACCCTTGAGCACGCGTTCGAGGGCGCCGAGCGCGTCCTGGTGATCTCCGCCGCCATCCGCGGCGACGCCGCCACGGCCGCCAACCTCGCCGCCGTCGACGCCGCCCGCGCGGCGGGCGTGCGGCGCATCCTCTACACCAGCCACCAGGCCGCCTCCCCCGGCTCGCTCTTCCCGCCGCAGAAGGTGCACGCGGCCACCGAGGAGCACCTCAAGCGGCAGGACATCCCCTTCACCGCCCTGCGCAACGGCTTCTACGCCTCCACCCTCGACCCCTACGTCGAGACGGCCCTCGAGACCGGCACGCTCGCCGTGCCGCAGGACGGCCCGGTGTCGTGGACCGCCCACGACGACCTGGCCGAGGCCGCCGCCCTCGCCCTGACCGAGGACGGCGCGTTCGACGGCATCACCCCGCCACTGACCGCCCCGCACACGCTGGACTTCGCCGACGTCGCCGCCATCGTCACCCGCATCACCGGCCGGCGCGTCGAGCGCGTCGTCGTGGACGACGAGGAGTGGGTGGCGGCGAGCGGGCTGCCCCGGCCGGTGGCGGAGTTCATGCTGACCATGTTCACGGCGTCCAGGAAGGGCGAGTTCGACGTGACCGGCCCGGCACTGGAGACCGCGATCGGCCGTCCGGCGACGTCCGTCGAGGAGGCGTTGCGGGCCGCTCTGAGCTCCCGCTGATCAGGCATCCGGGCAGACGGCGTCCGGCAGGTCGCGGGGCAGGCCGCGCCGCTCCTCGTCGTCGAGGTCGCGGCCGAGTACGCCGCACAGGTGGGAGCTCCACGACTCCGGGTCGAGCCGAATCACATCGATGTACTCGCCGCGGTCGCGCAGCAGCGCCCTCCCCTCGTCGGCCGACGCCCTGAACGCCTGCTTGCCGGCGAAGGAGTAGGAGGTGACGTCGACCTCGCCGGAACCGTTCACCCGCAGGAAGCGGACGGAACGTCCGAAAGCCAGGAAGAAGCCCGGATCGCCGTCGCCGTCCGGCCGCAGCACCCCGAGCTGGGATGTGCCGGCCTCCAGGGGCCCGAGCCCGCCGAAGATCTTGCGGGCACGCCGGCGGTCGGCGACCGACCACAGCTCGATCACCCCTCCGCTGGTCAGCACCATGGCGTAGCGTCCGCTGGGCTCGACCGTCGCGGTGACCAGGTCCTCTCCCAGGCGGATCCGCCGGTCGGGGTCCTCCGTGCCGGTCGCCAGGCGGACGGTGCGCAGGGTGTGGGCGGCGACGTCGGTGACCTGGACGTGGCCCGGCTCGTAGGACGACTGCACAAAGAAGCCGCCGAGGTCCTTGAAGGTGTCGCGGAGGTCGAAGGACTCGGACAGGCGGCGGCCGTCGCGGGCGTTCCAATGCTCGACCAGGCTGCCGGAGACCGTCACCAGCTCGTCGTCGGAGGTGAAGAAGAACGTCACCGGTTTCTCGTCGCGGCGAGCGGTGAACGCGCTCACCACCCGCAGGCCGGGCAGGGCGTACACGGTGATGTCCGCCGAGCCGGACACGTCGGCGACCAGCGTCTGCGACCGGTTGACGGCCAGCATGTGGTCCTTGGCGGCGGGCACGGGAGGGATGGGCGCGGTGCCGAGCGTCCGCCCTTCGCCTTCGACCTCTTGGACGACCAGCCGGTCCGCGGTCCCGCTCTTGGCTGCGCCGGCCCGGACCACGATGGCGCGACCGCCCTTGAGCAGCACCGGCGGGTTGTACGCGCCCAGCCCGGCGTCCTCGTGCAGCCGCTGGCCCGTCACGGCGGCCTGGGTGCGCTCGACGACGACGGGGGCGTCCGGCGGGCCGAGCAGCGGGCCTACCTTGCCGAGGGAGGAGATGTTCGGCCCGGTGAACCGTCGCGGGGGCGTGCCGGCGCTGAGGATCACCCACGCGCCGCTCCCCTCGTTGACCGCGACGCGATCGCCGGTCGCCGAGACGGCGGGCTGGTGACACACGCTGTAGGAGGCGGTGGAGACGTAGCGGATCAGTTCCCGCCTGTCGGCGACGCGGACGACCCGGTATACAGCCTTGTCGGCGTCGTACGGCTTCCTGCACACGGCCACCACGCTCCCGTCGGCCGAGACCGCGAAATCCTGATCACCCGCCGAGAGCCTGCCGCGTCCCTCCGGCCTGCGTACGGCTCCGCTGCGCAGGTCGAGCACCACCAGAGGGTCGCCGTCCCGCAACAGCGCACCGACGAGCGTGTGCTCGTCCGGGCCGAACCACAGCTGCCGAAGTGCGGGAAGGCGTGTCTCCTGGAGTCGCCGGGTCGCCAGGTCCCACACCTTCACCCGGCCATCGGAGTCCACGGTGGCGACCCGCCTGCCGCTCGGCGAGAAGGACACGATGCTGTGGCTGCCGTCCCTCCCCCCGAGGGTGAACTTCGCCAACCCGGCGCCGGGAAGCCGCTGCGCCGACCCCAGCACGATGTCGCGCCCGGTGAGGCGCACGTCGTGCCACTGCAGCGCGCCGGCGCCGTCCACCATGTACGCGATGCGCCTCCCGTCTCTGCTGACCAGCGGAAAGGTCAGGTTCCCCGGCAGGCCGAGATGCCGGCGCAGGACCTTGCCCCCGGCCTGATGGTGGAACAACGTCCCACGGCCGCCCGCGGAGACGCCGAACAGCAGGGAGCCGTCGGCGCTCACGGCCGTGTTCATGATCTGCCCCTGGAACCCCGACAGCATCCACGCGGTTTCCTTGAGCGCCTCGTAGCGCTGCAGCAGCGCGCTCACCGCCTCCTGCGTGGGCGCGACCCGGTAGGCGGCGATCGCCGCCAGGGCCGCCCGGCCCGGATCCTCCTCGACCATGTCCTCGATGGAGCTCGCCAGCACCCGTGACGTGTTCTCCTTCGCCCGTTCCGCGCTGACCTGTCCCTGGACGAGGCCGAAGGTGCCGAGAGCGACGATCAGCACGATCACCACTGCCCCCGAGATCCACGCCGCATGCGTCCTGCGCCGCATCGAGCGGAGCGCCTCACGGGACAGGGCCACGAACCGCCGCTGCTCCTGCGTCAGGTCGCCTTCCCGGCCGCCCGTCCACTGGTCGGTCGCGGTCAGCTGCGCGGCGGTCAGCAGCGGCCCGCCGCGTTCATGGCGGCGCAGGTCCTGCTCCAACTCGGCCTGCCCGATGAGGAACCTGCGGTCCTCGTCCACCTGGTCGCGCAGCGCGGGCCAGGCGGTGATCAGCGTCTCGTGGGCGAGTTCGGCGCTCTCCTGCTCGCCCTCGCCGCCGTGCAGCACCAGCAGCCGCGCGGCGGCCAGCTCGGTCACGATCTCCCACTGCCGCGCGTCCACCTCGTCGCGGGTGAGGCGGCGGCGCAGCAGAATCCCGCCGTCGGGGAGCATGCGGACGAGCTTGGTGAGCAGCCGCCGCGCCGCCTCCTCGTGTTCCTTCCTGCCGTCGAACAGCCGTTTCCAGGTCCGCTCCGCGTGCTGCCGCAGCGCGCCGGAGACGCCGCCGAGCTGCTCGTACGCCGCGTTCCGCAGGTGGCCGCTGTCCTGCCGGTCCCACAGCTGCTCCAGGACGAACCCCAGCAGCGGCAGGATGCCGGGCTCGTCGCCGGAGTCCTTGAGCATGCGGCTGACCAGGCCCGGTTCGTATGCCACGGCGGGCAGCCGGTCCACCGGCTTGGTGATCACCTCTTCAAGCTGGCCGGCGGACATGGGGGCGAGCGGCACCGTACGGCCGCCGAGCAGCGCGGAGCCAAGCCGGGGATGCCGCAGGACCGCGTCCACCAGGTCGGAGCGGAGCGTGACGAGCACCCGTACGCCGCCGGCCCTGGCGAACAGCACGTCGGTCAGCTCGTCGATCTCGGCCGGGGTGCGGTCGAGCAGCGCCTCGGCCTGGTCGAGGACGATGATCAGGTCCCCGGCCTTCCCTCGGACGCGGTGCAAGGTGTCGCCGAGCCCGTGGTCCCTGAGCCAGCCCTCGATCTCGCCGGCCGCGTGGGCGCCTCCGGCGGACAGCTCCGTGGCCAGCACGAACCGCATCGAGGAGATGTCCCCGGCGTTGAACACCAGCGTCTCGTACCCGTTCGCCCGGACCCTGGGCACCACGCCGGCGCGGGCCAGCGAGGACTTGCCGCAGCCAGACGGGCCGTAGACCGTCACCGTGCGGGAGGCGTACAGGGCGGTGATGACGGCGTCGATGTCCTCCTCACGGCCGAAGAAGACGTCGGCGTCGCCCTCCTGGTACGGCTTCAGGCCGCGGAACGGCGAGGGCGGGCGGATGACCGGGCCGAGCGCGGGCAGCTCGCGAACGATGGTCCTGGTGCGCACCGCGTACGCCTGCTGCGTCTCCCCCACCGGCTGGGCGGCCACCACGAGGCCGACCACCGCGTTGAGGGTGTCGTCCCAGACGGGGCTGCCGCTGAACCCGGGCCTGACGTGCACGCTCTGCCCGGTGGCCCGCGCCAGCTCCATCCAGCCCTCACCCGTGGGGCCGCCGAGCCGGCCCTCGAACCAGGTGCCGCCCGGCGCGTCGCGCGGAAACCCCACCACGCGCACCCGGCCGCCGCGTACGCCGTCGGGCTCGGCCATGGGCAGCGGCCGGGCGCCGGGGACGGGCTCGCGCAGGCGGAGTACGGCGAGGTCACCGGTGCGCTCGGCCCTGACCGGCACCCAGCTCTCGACCACGGCCTCCCACTTCGGCCGGGGGCCGCCGTCCGGCGGGGGCTCGGAGAGCGGGAATCCCAGCACGACCGGAGTGCCCTCCGCGAGGCTCTCCGACCTCGGCCTCCGCAGCGCGTCCGACACCACGTGGGCGCAGGTCAGCACCAGGTCGGGGGCGACGAGAAAGCCGGCGCCGCCCTCTTCGCCGACCTGGACGACCGCCGCGGCCAACGTGTCGTACAGGCTGCCCAACCATGCCGTATCACTCATCCGGTGCCTCCGGCCGCTCACCGCGTCTCCAGGTCAGGCTCACGGAGAAGTTGGCCTCGGTCGCCGTACTCGCAATCACGACATCCGCCT
Organism: Nonomuraea sp. NPDC049504; assembly: GCF_040676845.1. Taxonomy (NCBI): domain Bacteria; kingdom Bacillati; phylum Actinomycetota; class Actinomycetes; order Streptosporangiales; family Streptosporangiaceae; genus Nonomuraea; species Nonomuraea sp. NPDC049504. The sequence continues at coordinate 195,053 of NZ_JBFAPT010000010.1, read as the reverse complement.
CGGCCGACAGCGACACCCCGAATTCCAGCACCATTTCGTCCGGCGGATTCTCCAGCCTTTGGAACCGCGTGACGAAACTGTCTGCGACCGGCCGCACGGTGTCGAGCATCCGCCCGAGCGAGCGCCCCGCCCGCTGCACGGCGCCGTCACCTCTGCCCACTCGGACGAGCGCCTCGTCCACCTCCCTGACCTGCACCCGGACCACGTCATCGCCAACGGGGACTTCCACCGTGTGCACAGGACGAACACTCACAGCATCCTCCAGCCGCCGGGGCCACACTTGTTTCACATGATGAGTTGACTGCGAAAGGCGCCGGTTGTATGGGCAAGTAAACAGCCGCTTATTCCGCCCGGCAATTGCCGCAGCTTAATCCAGAACCCATCGGCCTCGCAGGCGACTTACGGAATTTCTCAAACGCCTCCCACGAGCCGTTTTCGGGTATTCGCACTCAGGCCGATTTAGGCAAGTCGACTCGGGCGAGTTTCTCCGGGTCCGTAATGACGGAGATGGCGGTGATGCGGCCGTCGGTGACGGTGAAGGCCAGCAGGGACAGCGGGGTGCCGTCCTCGTGCCAGGCCACCACGCCGGGCAGACCGTTGACGAGCACCGCCCGGCTCGGGCCGACGCCTGCGGCCAGGCGGAGTCGGGCGCCGTTGGCCACCGCGGTGGCGCCGAGGACGACGACCGGGCCGCCAGGGGTGCCCACCGTCAGCTTCACGTCGGGGTCGAGGACGCGGAGCAGGCCCTCGAAGTCGCCGTCGCGCGCCGCCGCCAGGAAGGCGTCGACCACCACGCGCTGCTCACGTCCCGTGGCAGCGGGCCGCTCGGACGACTGCACCTTCCTGCGGGCGCGGCTGGCGAGCATCTTGGCGGCGGCGGTGGACTTGCCGAGGATGTGGCCGATCTCGTCGAACGGCACCGCGAACAGGTCGTGCAGCACGAACGCCAGCCGTTCGCCCGGCGTGAGCGAGGCCAGCACGACGAGGAGCGCGAGACCCACCGAGTCGGAGAGCGCCACGTCGTCCTCCGGTACGGCGCTGTCATCCACCACCACGGGCGCCGGGCCGTCGAGGAAAGTCTCGGGGTGGGACTGGCGCGAGCGCAGGACGTCCAGGCTGATGCGCCCGACCACGGTGGTCAGCCAGCCGGCGAGGTTGTGGATGGCGGCCGCGTCCTGGCGGGAGAGCCGCAGCCACGCCTCCTGGACCACGTCCTCGGCGTCGGCGTGCGAGCCCAGCATGCGGTACGCGACCGCGTGCAGCCGGTCGCGCTGCGCCTCGAACGTCTCGGCCACCGCCGGGCTGATGTGGGACATGTCGTTACCTTCCTCGGATCCGCTCCGTCATGGGGATGACGAGCCCGGAAGGGCACAGGTAACCGATGAAGGAGCAAGAGCCATGCAAGCACGTATGAACCGGACGCCGAACCAGGACGTGACCACCGCCGTCCAGCACCTCTACAAGGCCGTCCACGCGGGCGGCGCCGATGCGCGGGTGCTGGAGCTGGTGCACCTGCGGGCCAGTCAGATCAACGGCTGCAGCCCCTGCGTGTACGCCGGGGTCGTGTCGGCGAGGAAGACCGGGGAGAGCGACGAGCGCCTGCACAGCGTGGTGGCCTGGCGCGAGACGCCGTTCTTCACCGACGCCGAGCGGGCGGCGCTGGCGCTGGCCGAGGCGGCGACCCGCATCCAGGACGGCGCGCCCGGCGTGACCGACGAGATCTGGGACGCCGCCGCCGCGCACTTCGACGAGGACCAGCTGTCGTCGATCATCTTGCACATCGCCCTGACCAACTTCTTCAACCGGATCAACCACACGGTCCGGGAACAGGCCGGCAAAACCTGGTGAACGGGTAGAAACCCGCGCCGCCACCTCCGCCCCGAAGATCGTTCAGTACTAATCTGACGGCCATGGCGAGATTTGTGCTGTACATGGAGTTCAAGAACGAGGATGACCGCTTGAGAGCGCGCCCGGCGCATCGTGAGCATCTGCAGGCGCTGTTCGACCAGGGCCGGTTGATCACCGCGGGGCCATGGGCCGACGACAAGGGTGCGATGCACGTCTATGAGGTCGCGGACGAGGCGGAACTCCGGGAGATCTTGGACGATGACCCGTACACGGCGGTGGACGCGTACGACATCGCACTGCTGAAGGAGTGGACCCCGATCCTCCCGTGACGGGCGGCGTACTTCGTGTCAGGGCCGGGCGCCCGGCCCTGACACGAAGCAAGACCCATCAGTGCCGGCATGTGCGCTGACCGCCGGCACATGCTTACATGACTACGCACAGCCCGAACGGCCGAGGGGGTTCGTGAAAAGGATCATCCGGCTGACGCTGCTCCCGGCGATGATTCTCGCCCTCACCGCCTGCCAACCACGCGTCAGCAGGTGGGTGGACGTCGAAAACCGTACCGGTGAAACCGTGACGGTGAAGTGGGTCGGCGACACGACTCACCACCGGCGACTCCCATCCGGGGAGTCGGTCCAGATTCCCGTCGCGTCCGGTGGCTGCCTGCGCAACGGAGCCGAGGACACGATCATGGCCGAGACGACCAGCGGACGCCGCTTCACCTTCGGCCCACCCGCCTGCGAGGGCGGAAAATGGACGCTACCTGCCCGCTGACCCCCTGGAAGCCGAGCACACCTCGGGACAGTCCGTCGCCACCTGCTCCGGCAACCGCAACGCGACCGGCCACTCCTACCAGATCAAGAAGTACTGAGGCTCCCCGAGCGCAACGATCGCAGCCCGGGTGCAGGCCGTGAGCGCCGCATCCGGGCCCGCGACGGAAGAGAGCACTGATCGGCCGGTACAGCGGCACGGGATCGCGTGGGCGCTGGACTTTGCGGGTCACTACAAGATCGGGAATCGGGCATGCTCTCTCGTACGTACCGGTATCCCCCCGCGAGGTGACGAGCATGGGCATCCCCCGTTCTTGGAGCTTGACCGATATTTCCGACCAATCTGACCGCATCGTGGTCGTGACCGGCGCCAACAGCGGCATCGGGTACGTCACCGCGCGCGAGCTGAGCCGCCGTGGCGCGCACGTCGTGCTGGCCTGCCGCGATCCCGAGCGTGGAAAGGCCGCGCTCGGGCGGATGCGGGACGAGGTGCCCGATGCGCGGCTTGAGCTGCGCTCGCTCGATCTGGCGAGCCTGGAGTCCGTACGTGCCTTCGCCGCATCGTGGGATCACGACCGGCTCGACCTGCTGGTCAACAACGCGGGGATCGCGATGGTGCCGTACGCGCGGACCGCCGACGGGTTCGAGTCGCAGTTCGGCGTCAACCACCTGGGGCCGTTCGCGCTGACCGGGCTGCTCCTGCCGCACCTGCTCGCCGCGCCCGCCGCCCGCGTGGTCTCCGTCGGCAGCATGGCGCACCGGTTCGCCCGCTTCGACCTGGGCAACCTCAACGCGGAACGCTCCTACCGCTCGGCCTTCCACTACGGGCGCACCAAGCGAGCGGTCCTCTACTTCGCCATGGAGCTCCAGCGCCGCGCCGAGGCCGCCGGGCTGCGGCTGCGCAGCATGGCCGTCGAACCCGGCTTCACCAGGACGAACGTCATGACCGGCGGCGCCAACAGCACGCGCAGCCGGCTCTACTTGGCCACCATGCGCCTGGCCGAGCGCGCCGCCTTCCGCCCCGCGCCCGAGGGGGCCAGGACCTCCCTGTACGCGGCCACCGTCCCCGACCTGCCCGGCGGCTCGTACATCGTGCCCGACGGCCCCCTGCAGATCCGCGGCGAACCCACCCGCCGCACCCGCGAGCGCGCCCTGTACGACACCACCACGGCCGCCCGCCTCTGGGACCTGTCGGAACGCCTCACCGGCGTCACCTACGACCTCCCCTCGTGAACGGCTTGCCGCTCCCCGCCCGGGACGCTCCAATGAGGAGGTGACACGCGTCTTCGTCACCTACGCGGCCGGCCCCGACCTCGAACGCGCCCGCCGGCTGGCCACCGACCTGCGCGCGGCCGGCGTCACCGTGTGGATGGCGCCGGACAGCATCGCCCCCGGTACGCCCTTCGCCGCCGCCATCGACGCGGGGCTGGAGGGCAGCGACTGCTTCCTGGCGCTGCTCTCTCCGGCGTCGCTGACGAAGGAGTGGGTGAAGCTGGAGGTCGCCGCGGCCGTGGACCGGGCCGCGCAGGGCAAGATCAGGGTGCTGCCCGTCGTGCTGAGCCCGGTGGCGGTGCCGCCGCTGCTGTCGGTCTTCCAGCAGATCGACCTGACCGACTACGAGCGGGGGCTCGCGGCGCTCGGGGCGGCGATCGGCGTCCCGCTGCACACCCTGCCGCCGTCCGGCGATCAGCCTGCCGAGGCGCCGGGGCTGCGCAGGCCGGACATGGACGAGTTCTCCGCGACCGTCACCGGCGACCTGGAGAGGGGCGCCCGGCGCTTCGGCTACCTCGTCCAGCGCACGGGTGGCGGGCTGGCGTGCGTGGTGGAGGTCGCGCTGCTGCGCATCGGCGTCGCGGTGTGGCCGGACCCCTCGACGACCGAGGGGCACATCCTGGGCCAGGCCGAACGCGAGCTCCGTGCCAACGAGCAGCGGGTCGCCGTGGTGCTCGCCGTCCACCGGGGCCCGCACACCCGGATGACGCCGTACCAGCTGCTCGGCGCGGAGGCGCCGAACACGTTCCTGATGACCTGGAACGAGGCGGACGGCGCGGACGCGCTGGGTGCGTGCGTGGACGTCATCGTGCGGCATCTGGGCGGCGGCTGACGTCCGGCGCTTCGTCATCGTGCGGGAGCGTCCCGGGCAGCACGCGGCAGCGGCGCGCGCATCCTCCGCGCGGCAACGGGTAACGCTGAGTGCATGGCATACACACCCGATCAGAACCACCGCCGGCCGGACGACGCGGACGACCAGGCGGTACGCGCCGCCGGTCTGGTGTCGGAGGCGCTGGAGACGGTCGAGCGCGCACGGGGGCACCTCTACTCCTTCCACCAGCTCACCGGCTCCGCCCACGCGACCCTGCACGAGGCCGTGGGGCTGCTGCGCGAGGCCGGGCAGGACGAGCTGGCCAGGCTCCTCGCGGCCGAGCTGGTCGGCCGCGACGTGCTGCCCGGGCGCTGGACGTTCCAGATCGTGGAGGCGTACGACGACGACTACTACGCGACGTTCCGCGCGGTCGAGAAGGAGGTGCGGGACCGGCTGACGGGCGGTCGGCGGCACGTGTACGAGGCCGAGCTCAAACAGCGCTCCCAAGCCGCAGGGGAAGCCGCCGAGCTGGAGGCCCGCTCCCCGGTGGGCGGGGAGGCGAAGCTCACCTAGCGCCGCGCGGCTGCGCCGAGGCCCACCTGGCGCGCGGCTGCGCGGACGCTCACTTGGCGCCGCCCAGCGGGCGGGGCGGCGCGGAGCCGACGGCGGGCCGGGTGTCCTTCGCGCCCGCCGTGTCCGCTCCCGCCCCCGCTTCCGGCTCCGAGCCGGGTGGCGGGGGGTCGGCGGGGCCCTCGTCCTCGTCCAGGTACGCCTCCGGCACCTCGGGCATGACCGGCATCATCTCCTTGCGCGAGACGAAGGTGTCGACCAGCGACAGCAGCATGGCCAGCACCGGCACCGCCAGCAGCGCGCCCACCGCCCCGAACAGCTGCGCCCCCAGCAGCACGCCGGCGAAGGCGACCCCGGGATGCATGTTCACCGACCGGCCGCTGATGCGCGGCTCCAGCGTCAGGTTCTCCACCTGCTGGTACAGGATCCCCCAGGCCAGCGCCGCCACCCCGATCCAGGGGCTCGGCGAGGCCAGGCCGACCACCGTGGGCAGGGCGATCGCGATGTACGTGCCGATCGTCGGGACGAACTGCGCCACCACGCCCGTCCACACGCCGAGCGCCAGCCATGACGGCATGCCGATCAGCGAGAACACCAGGGTCGAGGTGCTGGCGTTGATGGTGGCGAGGATGAGCCGGGCGGAGACGTAGCCGCCGGTCTTGACCAGCGACACGTCCCACACGGTCAGGAAGACCTGCTGGACGCGGCCCGGCAGGAGCTGGGCGAGCCAGCGCCGCAGGCGGGGGCCGTCGGCGGAGAAGTAGAAGGTGAGCAGCAGCAGGGCGAAGGTGTTGAACACCGCGGCGGTGATCGTGCCCAGCAGGCCCAGCACGCCGCCGACCAGGTCCTGGGCGTAGGTGGCGGCTTGCTGCGGGGTGAGGTTGATGGAGCTGAGGATGGTGGAGATGTCGTAGCGCGTACCGAATCGGCCGTTGACCCAGTCGATCGCGCCGGTGACCACCTCCGGCAGCGCCCGGACCAGCAGTGCGGCCTGCTCGACGAACAGGTTCCCGAACAGGTAGAGGAACAGCCCGGCGAACAGCGCGAGGCCGATCATCACCAGGACGGCCGCGGCGCCGCGCCGCATGTGCCGCGACAGGCGGCCGACGGCGGGCTCCATCGCCAGCGACAGGAACCAGGCCATCACCACCACCACGACCAGCGATCCGGCGTCGGTGAGGATGAAGCGGATCAGGTACACCACGACGACGACCGCGACGACGGCGAACCCGACCCGCCACACGTTGGCGGGTGAGAGCAGCACCTGGACGCGGCGCGGCTCCCCGGGGCGCTCCTCGGCGCGGGACTCCCCGTGGCGGCGGGGGCCGCGCGGCTCTGCGGGCTTGGTCATGGCGTTCTCCTGACCGGACCTTGGTTTCACCACCAGTCTCTTCCCAGATCCAAGCTCCCATGCACGATCACCGCCATGGGTTCGCATCGGGGACCGGTGTGCGGGCCGGGGGGTCGCGATCGCCGCAGCGGGCTCAGCAGGCGGATGGGGCCCTCCGCTCCGTCGCGATCGCCGCAGCGGGCTCGGCGGGCGGGATGGGCCCCCGGCTCGGAGGTCAGCCCGCCGACGGGCGTTCCGCCTGTTCGATCGCGGCCGGGCGCTGCTGGGCGGCGCGGATGCGGGCCACGTCGAGCTTCGAGGTGCGGTCGAAGCGGTAGATGCCGTTCTGTTCCTGGAAGACGTCGGTGAGCTGCGTGTAGCAGTAGCCGAACATGCGGGGGTCGTCCAGCAGCATTTCGGCCAGCCCGGCGAAGCGCCGCTGCAGCTCCTCCTCGGTGGCGGGACGCTCGCCGTAACCCCAGGACGACTCGCCCTGCCGTACGCCGGGGTTCCACCAGATGCCTCCGAACTCGCTGCAGAAGTACGGCTGCCCCTGGTACGGCACCGACCACGGCGTCCCGTCGGCGTCGGCGTTGACGTACGGGCGGCCCTCGGCGAGCCCGTCCATCATCTTGCCGAACAGCTCGGGATCCTGCTCGTAGCAGTGCGAGTCGTAGACGTCGGCGCCGGGCACGCGGTGGGAGTAGCCGGAGGCGTCGAGGACGGGACGGGTGGCGTCGGCCGCCTTGGTGGCGAGGTACATGGCCTGGGTGACGTCGTCCAGCACGGTGATGCGGTCGTGCCACCGCTGCGCGGTCTCGTTGAGCGGGCACCAGCCGACGATGGACGGGTGGGAGTAGTCGCGCTCGACGGCCTCCAGCCACTGGGTGACGAACGACGCGGTCGGCTGCTGGTTGTCCCCGGGCGGGCCGCCGACGTCGGCGCCCCAGTCACCGAACTCGCCCCACACCAGGTAGCCCATCCGGTCGGCGTGGTAGAGGTAGCGCTCCTCGAACACCTTCTGGTGCAGCCGGGCTCCGTTGAAGCCGGCGGCCATGCCCAGCTCGATGTCGCGGCGCAGGGCCTCGTCGGAGGGGGCGGTCATCAGGCCGTCGGGGTAGTAGCCCTGGTCGAGCACGAGCCGCTGGAAGACGGAGACGCCGTTGATCAGGATGGCGTGCCCGTCGATGGAGACCGAGCGCAGCCCGGCGTAGCTTGCGGCGGTGTCGGCGACCGCGCCGGAGGCGTCGAGCAGGTCGATGCGCAGGTCGTACAGGTGGGGGTCCTCGGGGGACCACAGGCGTACCCGGTCGGAAGGCAGCGGCAGCCACAGCTCGGCGGCAAGGTCGAGGTCGGCGCGGACCTGCGCCTGGACGACCTCGCCCGCCGCGTCGGAGACCGTGACCCGCACCCGGTGCCCCGGCCGGTTGGCCGAGACGGGGACGGTGACGCGGAACGCGGACGCGGCGACGTTGGGCGTGATGCGCGGCCGGCCGAGGTGGACGTCGGGCACCGGCTCGCACCAGACCGTCTGCCAGATGCCGGTGGTGCGGCCGTACCACGGGCCGTGCCCCTCGTACGTGCGGACCTGCTTCCCGCGCGCCTGCGGTCCGGTGCGCGGGTCCCTGGCCCTGACGACCACCGTGTACGTGTGCTCGGGATCGGCCGCGGCGGCCAGGTCGCAGCTGAACGGCGTGAACCCGCCCCGGTGCCGGCCCGCCTCGACGCCGTCCACCCACACGGTGGCGTCGTGGTCCACGGCCTGGAAGTGCAGCAGCACCCGCCGGCCCGCCCACTCCTCCGGCACCCGCACGGTGCGGCGGTACCACACGGCCGGGTGGAAGTCGGGGTCGCCGATGCCGGACAGCGGCGCCTCGGGGCAGAACGGCACGACGATCTCGCCGGACAGGTCCCGTTCCAGCAGCCCGCGCTCCAGCCCTGAGTCGCCGGCGTCCCGCTCGAACTGCCAGGTTCCGTTCAGGCACTGCCACTCGGTACGGACGAACTGCGGGCGCGGGTACTCCGGGCGGGGCACTTCGGGGGTGTCGGGCACGATGCTCACTTTCTCGTGGAGGGTGATCGACGTCATGCGCTTCGGCGGCCCGCGGTGCTGGCGTTGACCGCCAGCCGCCAGGGCGCCTCCAGGTGGACGGGCTCGCTCGCGCCGCCCTCGACCCGTTCCAGCAGCCGGGTCACGGCCAGCTCGGCGATGCGCCGCTTGTCGGGCTCGACGGTGGTCAGGGCGGGGTTGGCGTACCGGCCCTCCTCGATGCCGTCGAAGCCGGCGACGGCGACGTCCTCGGGGACGCGCAGCCCGGCGGCGAGGACGGCGTGCACGGCGCCGATGGCGAGCAGGTCGTTGGCGCAGAAGACGGCGTCCGGCGGCTCCGGCAGGGCGAGCAGCTCCTCCATCGCGCGCCGGCCGTCCTCGCGCTGGTAGTGCCGCACGCGTACGGCCAGCTCGGGCCGGTAGGGCAGCCGGGCGTCGGCGAGCCCCTGCTCGTATCCGGCCGCGCGATGCACCGAGGTCTCCCGTCCGGCCGGCGCGTCGAGGGCGTCGGCCGGCGGCGGGTGCGGCACGCCGATGACGGCGACCCGGGTGCGGCCCAGCGAGGCGAGGTGGGCGGTGACCGCGCGGGCCGCGGCGGTGTCGTCGATGCCGACGTGGTCGACGCCCGGCACCCGCAGCTCCCCCAGCAGTACGGCGGGGCAGTCGCCGGCCCAGCGGCGCAGCTCGTTCCCGGTCAGGCCGATGGGGCTGAAGATGAACCCGTCGAACAGCGCCGACCGGTCGCGCCGCATGAGGATCTGCCGTTCGCGCTCGGCCATGCCCTCGGTGCCGTCGATGAGCACCGTGTAGCCGCGCTCTTCCGCCTGGTCGACGACGTGGCCGGCCAGCTCGGTGAAGTACGGCACGTCGAGCGGCAGCACGAGGGCGAGCAGCCGGGACCTGCCCAGGTTGAGGCTGCGGGCGGCGACGTTGGGCCGGTAGTCGAGCTCGTCCAGCACGCGCTGCACCTGCGCGCGGGTCTGCGGCGAGACGTGCGGGAAGTCGTTGACGACGTTGGAGACGGTACGCACGGAGACTCCGGCCAGCCGCGCCACGTCCCGCTGGGTGACCACGGCCGCCCACCTCCTCCAGAGACGCTCTTTGCCGCGTGGCAAAGCCCACTTTGCCACGCGGCAACATCGCTCCTCAAGACCCGGCAAGCGGCCGACTGCGGCTTTCGCCACCGTTTGCCACCTCTGACCTAGCGTGACAGGGAAGGTCTCGCGACGAACCAGCAGCCGCTGGGAGGGTCAGCCATGTCCAACCACTTCACCGGCCTCAGCCTCGGGCCGCCACTCGGCGACCAGCGCCTCGACCTGTGCGACCTGTACGCCTTCCAGGCGCCGGGCGACCCGGGCAGGACGGTGCTCATCCTCAACGCCAACCCCAACGCCGACGCCCTGCACCCGGACGCCGTCTACCGCCTGAACATCGACAACGACGGCGACTACCTGACCGACATCGCGTTCAGCTGGGTGTTCGGCGAGCCGGAACCGGACGGCTCCCAGACCTACAGCGTGTACCTGGCGACCGGCGAGCAGGCCCGCGACCCTGAGCCGGGCGGCACCGAGATCGTGAAGGACGCCCGCGTCTCGTTCGGCCCCGAGGCGAACGTGGTGACGGCCGGGCACCACACGATCGCGGCCGGCAGCCGCAGCGACGCCTTCTTCTTCGACTACGACGGCATCAAGAACCTGTTCGACACCAGCGGCAAGCGCAACTTCACCGCGCCGCACCTGGGCGGGACGTCACCGTGGACGGGCGTCGACTCCAACGTCACGGCGAACGTCTTCTCCATGGCCGTCGAGCTGCCCACCGACGCGCTGGCGCCCCGGCCCGAGCTGCACGCCTGGGGCCGGTGCAGCGTGCGGCGCGACGGCCGGCTCGTGCACGTGGACCGGGCCGGGCACCCGTCGATGAGCAGCTTCTTCAACACCGACGACACCAAGGAGGAGTACAACGCGAGCGAGCCGGCCGGCGACCGGGAGCGGTGGACCGACCCGTTCGTGCACCTGCTCGGCCACACCGGCGGCTACTCGCGCGAGGAGGCGATCGCCGCGATCGACGAGCACGGCCTGCTGCCGGACGTGCTGCACTTCGACCCGGCGAAGCCGGCCGCCTATCCGAACGGCCGGACGTTCACCGAGGACGTCATCGACATCCGCGTCGCGTTCCTCACGAAGAACGAGGCGCCGCCCACCGGCCTGAGCCCGCACACCGACACGCTCGACCGGTTCCCGTACCTCGGCGACCCGCACCCCGCGTCCTGAGAGCTCCTAGCGCAGGCCGCCGACGGACAGGCCGCCGCGCCAGTGGCGTTGCAGGACGAAGAACGAGATGACGAGCGGGATGATCGACACCAGCGCGCCGAGGATGATGAGGCTCCACAGCGAGGTGGTGCCCGCGTTGTTGGCCGAGGCGATGCCCTGCCAGAGCCCGAGCCCGACGGTGACGGGGAAGAGCCGGTTGTCCGACAGCATGGCGAGCGGCAGGAAGTAGTTGTTCCACGAGGCGACCGCCGACAGCAGCAGCACGGTGACCACGGCCGGCCGCATCAGCGGGAACGCGACCCGGAGGAACGTGCGGATCTCGCCCGCGCCGTCGGCGCGGGCGGCGTCCAGGATCTCGTTGGGCACCGCGTCGCGCGCGTAGACGTGCATGAGGTACACGCCGAACGGGTTGAGCAGCGACGGCAGGATGACCGCCCAGATCGTGTTGGTCAGCCCGAACTCGGAGAACATCATGAACGTCGGGATCACCAGCGCCGTCGCGGGCACCATCAGCGCGCCGAGGACGAGCGAGAAGCTGAAGCGCCGGCCCGCGAAGCGGTACTTGGCGAACCCGTAGCCGGCCATGACGGCCAGGACGGTCGCGCCGATGCCGCCGGCCAGGGCGTACAGGGTGGAGTTGAGTATCCACCTGGCGTAGATGCCGTTGTCGTAGGTGAACAGCTGCTGCAGATTGCCGAGGTAGTCGACGTTGCCCGAGAACCAGAGGGTGTTGCCACCGGAGAACAGGCCGGCCGCGTCCTTGGAGCTGTTGACGACGACCCACCAGAACGGCACCAGGAAGTACACGACCAGGAAGGCGAGCAGGAGGTGCAGGGGCAGGTTGCGGTTCGGCCGGCGACGGGTGCCGGCGGGCGAGCGGTCACTCGTCACAGGAAGGTCCTCCGCTTGCGGGTGAAGAACAGGAAGGCGTAGACGCCGGCGAAGATGACCCCGCCGAGGGCGAAGGAGATCGCCGATCCGTAGGTGAAGTTCGCCAGGCCGAAGGCCTGCTGGTAGGCGTACATGTTGGGGGTGAAGTCGGGGCCGATGGTGCCGGCCGCGAGCGAGCGCAGGATCTGCGGCTCGTTGAAGAACTGCAGGGTGCCGATGAGCGAGAAGACCAGGATGAGCAGCAGCGCGGGCGCGATCAGCGGGATCTTGATGCGCAGCGCGATCTGCCGGCCGCCGGCGCCGTCCATGCGGGCGGCCTCGTACAGGGCCGGGTCGATGCCCTGGAGGGCGGCGTACAGGATGATCATGTAGTAGCCGGCCCACTGCCAGGTGACGATGTTGACCAGGCCGTAGAAGATCAGGTTGCTGCTGAGGAAGTCCGGCGCCGTGGTGCCGAACAGGCTGAAGATGTCGGTCAGCGGGCCGAAGCTCTTGCTGTAGAGGAAGCCCCACATGACCGCGCCGATGACCGTCGGGATCGCGTACGGCAGGAAGATCATCAGGCGCGAGAAGCGGGCGAACCGCGAGGTGACCGAGTCCAGGATCAGGGCCATCACGAGCGCGACGATGATCTGCAGCGGGATGGAGACCAGCGAGAAGCGGATGACGAACCAGGTGCCGGACAGAAAACTGGGGTCGGTGAACGCCTTAACGTAATTGTCGAGGAAGACGAAGCTGGTGCCGCCGATCAACCGCTTCTGCCACAGGCTGAGATAGAAGGCGTAGCACAGCGGCGCGATGAGCAGCGCCAGGAAGACGAGCCCGAACGGCCCGACGAAGAGCCACCCCATCAGATGCTCGCGAAGGCGCACCTTGCCGCGACTGCTCGATTTCCTGTCCTTGGCGCTTGGCGCACTCTTCTCCATCATGAGGGTCATTTCTGGCTCCGGGAAAACAGGGGATGCGGGGAGGTCGGGTACGGGCCGGCCGCCGCGCGTGGGCGGCGGCCGGTTCCCGCGGCGTCACTGGACGGTGAAGCCTTGTTCCTTGGCGTAGCCGGCCACGTCCTCCTGCAGCTTGTCGGCGGCCTGCGCGGCGTTGACGGAGCCGTCGATGAGCGCGCTGACCTGCTTCGTCATGGCGTCGAAGTAGTACTGGCCGAACGGGCTGTAGGTGACGCCCTGGTAGGCGTTCGCCGCCGGGACGTACACCTCCTTGTTCGCCTGCTGGCCGTCGAAGAACTCCACCTTCAGCTCCTCGAACGCCGGGTCGTTCAGCGCCTTGAGGTTGAGCGGGAAGATGATCTGGTTGGTCCAGCCGTCGGTGAGCGACTCCTTGTCGGCGTAGAGGCCGTAGGCCACCTTCGCCGCCAGCTCGGGGTTCTTGGCCTGGGTCGTCACCGAGAACGCCGACCCGCCCCAGTTGACCTGCACCGGGTTGGCGGGGTCCCACTGCGGCAGCGGCGCCACCGCGAACTTGCCGGTGTCCTCGCCCTTGCCGACGCCGGCGCCGGTGAGGTAGCCGGGCGCCCAGGCGGCCGAGATGTACGTGGCGTACTTGCCGTTGATGACGCCGGAGATGTACTCGGGCGTGAACTGGTCCTGCGTCCCGACGAGGCCCTTGCTGGCCAGCCGGCCCCAGTACTCCAGCACGTCCTTGGACGCCTGGTCGTTCAGCTTGATGCCGATCGTGTCCTTCTGCGCCGGGTCGTAGGTGAAGGGCTTGGCGCCCTTCTGGATCTGCAGCGCCATGGTGAGCGCCGAGACGTTGGCGGCGAAGTCGCCGAACGCGGGGCCTCCCTCGTCCTTCACCTTCTGGGCCGCCTCCTCGTACTCGGCCCACGTCGTCGGCGGCTTGATCTTGTACTTGTCGAAGATGTCCTTGCGGTAGATCATCGCCAGCGGGCCGCCGTCGACCGGCACGCCGTAGATCGCGTCGCCGACCGAGACGTCCTTCCACGCGCCCTCGCCGTAATCGGCCTTGACGGAGTCGTAGCCGTACTGCTTGATGTCGACCAGCGCGTTCTGGATCTGGAAGGTCGGGATGCGGTCCATCTCGATCATGATGACGTCGGGTGCGCCGGTGCCCGCCGCGATCGCGGTCTGGAACTTCTCGTACTCGTCGCTGCCCTGGCCGACGTTGGTCCAGCAGACCTGGACGTCGCTGCTCTGCTTGTTGAAGTTGTCGACGACGAGCTGCGTGTTCGGATACCAGCCCCACATCGTGACGACCGGCAGGTCCTTCTTGGGGATGGTGTTCGTGCAGTTGCTCGCGCTGTTGCCGCCGCCATCGTTCGTGGCGGCCTTGGTCGCGTTCGCGTCCGTGCCACCGCCGCCGCCCGGGTCGGGAGCGCAGCCCGCGAGCGCGGTCGCGGCGGCGAGGAGGAGCGCCGCGGTGGAGAGCCGTGTCTTCTTCATGGTGTTTTCCTTGCGATCGCGGCGCACGCGGGGATTCGTGCGCCACCGGTGGGGCCGAGTGATCGGCGGACGGGGCACGGATGGCTCCCGTGCCCCGCCGCCGATCCTCATGTGAGCGCTAACACGGCTCTACCGGGGCAGAGCCGCCGGGCTCAGCGCTTGAACAGGCGGGGTGCCAGGTCGATGAGGTTCTTCTGCCAGACGTCCCAGCCGTGCGGTCCCGGGGTGACGCCGTCGAACTCGTAGCGGATCCCGAGGTCGTCCAGGGTGGCCAGGGTGGAGGCGAACCCCGGGTAGACGAAGTCCGTCTGGTCGCCGATGTAGAGGCGCAGCAGCTTGGTGCCGCTGTTGATCGCCTCGGCGTCGACGCCCGCGCCGCTGCCGAAGCCGGCCGAGAACGCCGCGATGTAGGCGAACCGTCCGGGGTGTGCCTTGAGCATGCCGAACGTCTGGCCGCCGCCCATCGACAGCCCGGCGAGCGCCTGCTGCGACGGGTCGTCGGAGATGTTGTAACGGGCCTTCGCCGCCGGGGCGATGTTCTCCAGCAGCTCGCGGTTGAAGTCGGAGACGTTGCCGTTGCCCATCACCACGACCATCGGCACGATCTTCCCGTCGAGGAAGTGATGGTCGAGGATCTGCTTGGCCCGCCCCATCTCGGTCCAGTCGGTGTAGTTCTGGCCACCGCCGTGCTGGAGGAAGAAGACGGGGTACGGCTCCGCGCGGTCGGGGTCGTAACCCGGCGGGGTCCACACCAGCGCGGTCCGCTCCTGGTTCGCGACCGTGCTCTGGTACGTCAAGGGCTCCACCTTGCCGCCCTGGCCCTCGGGAACGTCCGTGAGCAGGCGGGCCTGCTCGCCGTTGACGAGGAAGGTGCTCCAGGTCTGCTCGGTGGTGACCTTGGTCGGGTTCGACGCGTCCTTGAGCGAGACGCCGTCCACCATCAACTTGTAGTAGTAGAACCACGGGTCGAGCGGGCCGACGGTCCCCCGCCACCGGTCCCCCGCCTTGGTCAGGTGGATGCGCAGCCAGCTGCCACCGGGCGCCCAGTTCGCCCACACCTTGACCTGCTTGGCGGCGGCGAACTCGGTGGTGGTCTCGAACGTGACGAAGCCGTCGTCGGTCACGAACGGCGTCGGCGTCGTGCCAGGAGGCGGCGGGGCGAACTCGCCCTTCAGCCTTCCGTGCCCGTCGCTCGGGCCGTGGTCGCGGACGTCGCGGAACAGGCGCGGCAGGAAGTCGATCAGGTTCTCCTGCCAGGCATTCCAGTTCGCTCCCGCGTCGGGGTTGACCCCGTCGAACTCGTAGGAGACGCGGGCGCGGTCGAGCGCCTTGGTGAGCTTCACGGTCGCGTTGTACGCCGGGTCCGTCACGTTGCCGGTGTAGAGGCGCAGCAGCTTGAGGTGCGGCTTGTGCTTGCCGGCGGCCTCGGTCAGCAGGCCCGAGAACGAGCCGGCGTAGGCGTACTCGGCGGGGTGGCCGAGCGCGGCGCGCAGCGCGTTCGTCCCGCCCTCGCCCGCGCCGGCGATCGCCTGGTGGGCGGGGCCGCGGTGGACGCGGTAGCGGCCGGCGACCGCCTGCTGCAGCTCCTTGCCGGTCTCGCCGATCACGACCACCATCGGCTCGATGGCCTTGCGGGCCGACAGGTTGTCGAGGATCTGCTTGGCGCGGCCGAGGTCCAGCCAGTCGCCGGCGGCGGCACCCGCGGTGTCGAGGTAGAGCACCGGATACTTCTTGGCGCCCTTGCCGGTGTAGCCGCGCGGCGTCCAGACCAGGGCCGAGCCCTTGGCGTAGGCGAGGGTCTCGACCGTGCCGCCCTGCCCCTCGGGCACGTCCGCCAGCGGGGCGGCCTGCTCGCCGGCCACGAAGAACGTGCTCCACAGCGGCTTGGAGGCCACGGTGGTGGCGTTGGTCGGGTCCTTGACGCCCTTGGTCTCGTCGGCCGTGACCTGGTAGGCGTACAGGCCGGGCTTGAGCGGGCCGAGCACGCCGGAGAAGGCGTCACCGCGGCGGGTCAGCCCGAACTCCGCCCACGCGGCGGAGGGCCCGAAGTTCCCCTCGATGAGGACCGACGACACCGAGCCCCCGATGGCGGCCTCGACGGCGGAGACGGGAACGGTGAACGAGGCGTAGCCGTCCTCCGAGACGGCCAGCCACGGAGTGTCGGCGATCGCCGGTCGCGGGGCGAGCACCGCCACCGCGAGCGCGACGAGGGCCGCGGTGATCGCGGCGGTGAGCCGGAGCACGCGTGACCTGCCGTGATATTCTAAAGAAGGCATGCAAAAACTCCCTTGATGGCCGGCCACGGTTGCAGCCCGGGTGGTCGGCCTGATTCATGCGGTGGACTCTGTGTTGTGGGTGTTTCGCACCTCCATTCCGTCGTGGGATCCGCTTGCCCGCCTGACGCCCGTTGCCGCGGGTGTCAGGTGCGGCGTGACGCCACTACATCGCGTGGCTTCACGATCACATGGCGCTCCTCGGCGGCGCGGTCGAGCCGCGCACGATCAGCCGGGTCGGGAGCACGATCTGGCCGGGGCCGTCCCAGCCGCCGCGCACCAGCGCCTTGAGCATGCGCGCGGCCTCGAGGCCGAGCCGGTACACCGACTGGTCCACCGTGGTGAGCCCCGGCTGGGCCAGCGCCGACTCGGGGATGTCGTCGAAGCCGGCGATCGACAGGTCGCCGGGGACGCTGAGCCCCAGCTCCTTGGCGACCTCCAGGGTCTTCAGCGCCATCCCGTCGTTCGCCGCGAAGATCGCGGTCGGCCGGTCGGGCCGCGCCAGCAGCGCCCGCGCGAGCGGCGCCGCCGAGTCGGGGTTGAAGTCGCCCTGCGCGATCAGGGAGGGGTCGGCCGGTACGCCCGCCCGGGCCAGCGCCTTGCGGTAGCCCTCCTCGCGTGACCACGAGGCGGCCAGCTCGGCGCGGCCAGCGATGAACGCGATGCGCCGGTGCCCGAGGCCGAGCAGGTGCTCGACCACCGCGGTGGCGCCCTCGAAGTTGGCGGCCGTGACCGACGGCACCTGCGAGTCCTTCGCCGGGTCGATGGCGACGACCGGGATGCCGCTGCGGATCTCGCCCGAGGGCGTGACCACGATGCAGCCGTCGGTCAGCGTGCCCGCGAGGCGGGCCAGGTGCCGCTGCTCCCAGCCCTCCGCGTAGGTTCCGTACAGGTCGCTGTCGGCGTAGATGATCAGGTCGAGACCCGATCGGCTCAGCGCGTCCATCACGCCCTTGAGCACTTCGGCGGTGTAGGACTGGAAGCTGTGCGTCACCAGGCCGAGCACGTCGGTCCTGCTGCGCCGCAGGCTGGTCGCCACCAGGCTCGACTCGTAGCCGAGCCGCTCGATCGCGGAGCGGACCTGGGCGATGGTGTGCGCACTGACGCCGTACCGCCCGTTGACCACCCGGGAGACCGTCGTGGTCGAGACGCCCGCGAGCCGGGCGACGTCGCTCATGGTCACGGGCGAGCCGCCCAGGGCCATACCGCCTCACTAGGGGGAATCGTTATCGGTTACGTTTGCAGCAGCAACGTAAGCGATAACGTTCACAGAAAACAAGAGTAACTTTCGGCTACTTGATCAGGCGGGGGCCGGGCCCGTCGAGTCGCGAACGCTGAGGCTGGTCGCTAGCTGCAGATGCCGGGAGGCGGGCTGGACGCCCTCGGCCATGCCGAGCACCGTCTCCACCGCCATCCGGCCCATGCCCTCCAGGGGCTGGCGGACGGAGGTGAGGCGCGGCGTCGTCCACTGCGTCTGCGGCGTGTCGTCGAAGCCGGTCACCGACAGCTGCCCCGGCACGGGGACGCCCAGGTCACCCGCCGCGGCGAGCACCCCGACCGCTATCTCGTCGTTGCCCGCGACGATCGCGGTGGGCCGGTCGGCGAGCGCGAGCAGGTCGCGGCCGTGGCGCCGCCCCGCCTCGACGGAGAACGCCTCGTGGCGGACCAGCGCGCGGTCAGGGGTGATGCTGGCCGAGTCGAGCGCGGCCTGGTAACCGTGGAAACGTTCGAGCGAAGGGGCCGAACCCAGCGGGCCGCCGATCCAGCCGATCCTGCGGTGGCCGAGCTTGATGACGTGTTCGGTCGCGGAACGGCCGCCCGCCCAGTTCGTGGAGCCGATGCTGACCAGGCGTGACTCGGTGGTGTCGATGGGGTCGATCGTGACGATGGGCAGGCCGAGGTCGTCGGCGGCGAGCAGCACCGGGTCGGGCACGGCGACGGCCAGCGCGATCACGCCGACGACGCCCGACGCCTGCTGCTCCTCGACCCAGGTGCGGGCCGCCGTACGGCTGGTGCTGACCGGCTCGTCGGGCGGCAGGCGCAGCAGCAGCTCGGCCCGCGCGGTCGTCGCGGCCAGCAGGATGCCCTGCAGCACCGTTCCGGCGTAGCGGGACTCGACGATGTCGAGCACGGTGACCAGCGTGTTGTCGCGAGGCTGCTCGTGCCGGACCGCCGTCGGCTTGTAGCCGATCTCGGCCATCACGCCCAGCACCAGCTCGCGGGTCTTGGCGCCCACGTCGCTGCGCCCGTTGAGCACCTTCGAGGCCGTCGTCGGCGAGACGCCGGCCAGCCGCGCGACGTCGGCCAAGGTGACGCGCTCAGAACGACCTCGTCGTCCCATCAAGGCTCCTCCCGGGCTTCCAACGAAATTGTTTCGTAAACCTACCACGGCCCCGATCCCGCAGGATCAACCGTTGACATCGAACAGAAACGACACCTATGGTCCTCCGCAACACCGAACATGTTGCGAAATAATTTCGTAACCGGCTCAGGACGAGAGGCGAGACCCCATGCGGCTCTCCCGGAAGGTCAAACTCCTCTGCGCGGCACTCGTGCCGATGCTCGCGCTGACCGCGTGCTCGGGCGGCGGCGGACAGGCAGGCGCGGACGGCGGCGAACAGGTGAAGATCACCGTCTGGAGCTGGGACGGCACCGTCGAGCAGGCCGTGCCCGGTTTCCAGGCCGCGCATCCGAACATCAAGGTCGAGGTCGTCAACGCGGGCTCGTCACAGGACGAGTACAAGGCGCTCGACAACGCCATCCAGGCCGGCTCCGGCGTGCCGGACCTGGTGATGTTCGAGTATTTCGCGGTGCCGTACTTCGCGGTCCCCGGCAAGCTGGCCGACCTCGGCGAACTCGGCGCGGACAAGCTGAAGGCCGACTACGTGCCGGCCGCGTGGAACGACGTGACGGTCAACGGCAAGGTGTACGCGCTGCCGTCCGACTACGGGCCATCGGCGATGTTCTACAACGAGGCCACACTGAAGAAGGCCGGCATCGACGAGCCCCCGGCCACGTGGGACGCGTACTACGAGGCGGCCAAGAAGATCCGCGAGCTCGGCGACGACTACTACATCGCCCAGGACACCGGCGACATCTTCTTCCTGCTCTCGCTCATCTGGCAGGCCGGCGGCCGCCCGTTCAAGGTGGACGGCACCAAGGTGCACATCGACTTCACCGACCCCGGCACCACCAAGGCCGTGGCCTTCTGGCAGAAGATGCTGGACGAGGGCCTGATCAACACCAAGGTCACCGGCTGGTCGGACGACTGGAACAGGACCCTCAACGACGGCACCCTCGCCACCCAGACCATGGGCGGCTGGCTCACCTCCACGCTGCCCGAACGCGCGCCGAAGGCCGCGGGCGACTTCAAGGTGGCCCTGATGCCGCAGTGGCAGGAGGGCGAGAAGGTCGGCGCGGCGAACGGCGGCAGCTCCTTCGGCATCCCCGAGGCGGCCGAGCACAAGGAGGCGGCCTTCTCCTTCCTCGAATACTTCGCGCACGGCGGCGGCCTGCAGACCCGCGTCGACGCGGGCGCGTTCGTGCCGAACCTGTCGGTGCTGGAGAACGAGACCTTCACCGGCAAGGCCAACGAGTATTTCGGCGGCCAGAAGGTCGGCGGCGTGCTGGCCGAGGCCACGGAGATCGTCGCCGACGACTGGCAGTATCCGCCGTTCTTCGAGTGGGCGCGCTCGATCTACGGCGACCTCGCCTCGCCGTTCTACACCACGGGCAAGGGCTCGCTCGCCGAGGTGCTGGAGCAGTGGCGGCAACGCTGCATCCAGTACGGCAACGAGCAGGGCTTCCAGGTGGACTAGCGGGCCTGCTTCCAGGAAGGAACTCCGACTATGACCCACGCACCCGCGCCGGTGCGCAGGCGGGGCAGGCCGCAGACCGGGCTGGCGTTCATCGCGCCCTTCGCGGCGCTGTTCGCCCTGGTGTTCATCGTGCCCATCGCGTACGCCGCCTACCTCAGCCTTTTCCAGGACAAGCTGGTCGGCGGCAACGTCTTCGTCGGCCTGGACAACTACACCAAGCTCATCGCCGACCCACAGTTCTGGGACGGCGTGGGACGCGTCGTGCGGTTCACGCTCGTGCAGGTGCCGATCATGCTGCTCCTCTCGACGGCGCTGGCGCTCGCCCTCGACAGCCTGCGCCTGCACGGCGCCCGGTTCCTGCGGGTGACGATCTTCCTGCCGTACGCGGTGCCGGCGATCGTGGCGACCCTCATGTGGGGATTCCTGCTCGGCGTCAAGTACGGCCTGTTCGGCAGCCTCAACGACGCCCTCGGCACCGACTTCGACCCCTTCTCCCCCGGCACCACGCTCATCTCCATCGGCGTGATGGTGACGTGGGCGTTCACCGGCTTCAACATGCTCATCTTCTACGCCGCGCTCAAGGCCATCCCGCGCGAGCTGTACGAGGCGGCGGCGATCGACGGTGCGAACGAGTGGCAGATCGTGCGGGCCATCAAGCTGCCGGCGCTGCGCGGCTCGCTGGTCGTGACCGTCATCTTCTCGATCATCGGCACGTTCCAGATGTTCAACGAGCCGCAGATCCTGCCGACGATGGTCGCCAACAGCGGCGTCACCAGCTTCTACACGCCGAACCTGTACGCGTACAACCTGGCCTTCACCGGCTCCCAGCAGGGGTACGCGGCAGCGCTCGCGCTCGTCATGGCGGCGATCACGATCGCCGTCGCCTACGCCGTCCAGATCAGAGGGCTGAGGAATGCGACCGACCAGTAGCCTGCGGCCCTACCCGCGCCTCTACACCGTGGACAATCCGCGCAAGAGCAAGACCCTCACCTTGATGACCGGGCTGTTCACGCTGTACTGCCTGCTGCCGCTGGTCTGGCTGGTCATCAACGCGACCAAGTCGCAGGAGGACTTCGTCTCGACGTTCGGGCTGGCGCCGGGCCGCGAGTTCGCGCTGTGGGACAACGTCGTGCAGGTCTTCACCTACCAGGACGGCATCTTCTCCCGGTGGCTGCTCAACACCGTCCTCTACGTGGTCGTCGGCGCGACGGTCTCGACGTTCCTCGCCGCGCTCGGCGGGTACGCGCTGGCCAAGCTGCACTTCACCGGCAAGCGGGTGTTCCTCCTCGTCATCCTGGGGTCGATCTCGGTGCCCGGCATCGCGCTGGCGATCCCGCAGTTCCTGCTCTTCGCGGAGCTGGGCCTGACCGACACCCCGTGGGCGATCCTCATCCCGTCCTTCATCAATCCGTTCGGGCTGTACCTGATGTGGGTGTTCACGGCCGAGGCCGTGCCGACCGGGCTGCTGGAGGCGGCGAAGATCGACGGCGCCGGCGAGTTCAGGACGTTCCTGCAGATCGCGCTGCCGCTGCTGGCCCCGGCGGGCGTGACCGTGCTGCTGTTCTCGCTCGTGTCGATCTGGAACAACTATTTCCTGCCGCTGATCATGCTGAAGAACCCCGACTGGTATCCGCTGACCGTCGGCATCAACCAGTGGAACAAGCTCGGCTCGTCGGCCGGCAACGGCGCCCTGGTGCAGAACCTGGTGATCACGTCCTCGCTGCTCACCATCATCCCGCTGATCATCGCGTTCCTCTGCCTGCAGCGGTACTGGCAGTCGGGCCTGACCATGGGCGCCGTCAAGGGCTGACGCTCCCTCAAGAAAGAGAGATCATGACGAGATCCCTGCTGCGCATCGACGGGGAGCCGCGCGAGGAGAGCGCGTTCCCGCACGTCTGGAGCGCCTGCATCGGGGCCGGGCGGGCCAACGAGGCCCTGCGCGCGGACTGGCAGCGGCAGTTCGCCGAGGTGGCGGACACCCTCAAGGTGAAGTACGTCCGCTTCCACGGCCTCTTCCACGACGACATGTTCGTCTACCGCGAGAGCTACGGCGGCGGCTTCGGCCCGAACAGCCCGCTCCCCTCCCCGGTGCACACCTTCTCCTACGTGGACAAGGTCTTCGACTTCCTGCTGGAGCAGGGCGTGCGCCCGTTCGTCGAGCTGGGGTTCATGCCGCGCGAGCTGGCCACCCAGACGGAGACGCTGTTCTGGTGGGGCGCGCACTGCAGCCCGCCCAAGGACATGCGGCGCTGGAGCGACCTCGTCACCGCGACCGTCGAGCACTGGATCGGCCGGTACGGCCTGGACGAGGTGCGGCAGTGGCGCTTCGAGGTGTGGAACGAGCCGAACCTCGTCCCCCACTTCTGGACCGGCACCAAGACCGAGTACTTCGAGCTGTACGAGGCGAGCGTGCGGGCCATCAAGGCGATCGACCCCGAGCTGAAGGTGGGCGGCCCGTCCACCAGCGTCTTCGTGCCCGACGACCGCTACAAGGGCGAGGTCGAGGACCGCTCGGCGATGCTGGAGACGGCCGCCGCGACCGACGTGGACGCGCTCGACTGGCGGCCGGTGTGGATCGAGGACTTCCTGTCCTGGTGCGCGGAGCGGAACCTGCCGGTGGACTTCGTCTCGACCCATCTCTACCCCACCGACTACGCCTACGGCGCCGACGGCCAGGCGGTGCAGATCACCCGGTACGCCGACGCCACGTACGACGACCTGACCCTGCTACGGGCGCTGCTGCGCGAGAGCGCCTACCCGGACGCGGAGATCCACATCACCGAGTGGTCCACGTCGCCGTCGTCGCGCGACTTCATCCACGACACGGTGTTCGCGGCCACCTCCATCACCCGCTCCTACCTGCAGTGCGCGTCCCTGGCCGACTCCATCTCCTACTGGACGTTCACCGACGTGTTCGAGGAGGGCGGGGCCGGCATCGGACCGTTCCACGGCGGGTTCGGGCTGGTCAACGAGGACGGCATCCACAAGCCGACGTTCCACGCGTTCACCATGCTGGAACGGCTGGGCGACCGGCTGCTGCTCGCCACGCCCGACGGGGTGGTGACCCGCGACAGCCGCACCTCGGCCGTGTCGGCGGTGTTCTTCAACTATCCGGACGGCATGGGGCTGAAGGGGCTGAGTGCCCGCGGCACGTACGAGGCGACCCGCGAGCTGGCGGACGTCGGGCCGGGCCGCAGGATCCGCCACACGATCGAAGGGCTGGAGCCGGGCACCACGTTCCTCGTCGAGGTGCTGGACTGGGAGCACGGCAACGTCGCCGAGGCGTGGCACGCTCTCGGCGGGCCGCTCAACCTGTCGCCGGCGCAGCGCGACCACCTGCGCGCGGTGGCCGACGCGCTGCACGCGTCCACGCTGACCGTGCCCGGCGACGGCGTGCTGGAGCTGGACGTCGAGCTGGCGCCCTGGGCGGTGCTGTCGCTGCGGCAGTCCGCTTAGCGTTGCAGGCGCACCGGGGCGGTGGGGGCCTTGCGCCTGACCAGCCACGCCTCGGTGATGTGGGTGAACATCGCCGCGCTGGCGCCCTCGGGGTCGTGCGCGGCGATGCGCTCGTAGATACGGCGGTGGCCCTGGTTGGACGCCACGCACAGCGCGCGCTGGGGCTCGCCGAGGTAGCGGGCGGTGTTGACGACCTGGCTCTCCAGCGAGCGCACGACGCCGCGGGCGATGCGGTTGCCGGAGGTCTGCATGATCACGTCGTGGAAGGCGCGGTCGTGGTCGGCGTAGGTGACGTGGTCGCCCACCAGCTCGTCCATGCGATCGACCAGCGCGAGCAGGCGCCCGATGGTCTCGTCGTCGGCCAGCCGGGCGGCGAGGTAGGCCATGTCGGACTCGAGCAGGCGGCGCGTGACGACGAGGTCGTCGAGGATGGCCAGGCTCTCGTCCATGTCGATGGTGGCCGCGAGCACGAGCTCGTCGAGCATGTCCCACATCGTGGGCGGGGTGACGGTGGTGCCCGCGCCCTGCCTGACCTGGACGAGGCCCTTCTCCTGGAGGATCTTCACGGCCTCGCGGACGACCGTGCGGCTCACCGAGAACGTCTCGCACAGCACGGGCTCGGGGGGCAGCGGGGAGCCGGGCGGGTGGACGCCTCGCACGATGCGCTCCACCAGCTCCGCGGTCACCGCCTTGGCCAGGCTGGCCGGGCGGCGGACCCAGTTGGGCGGTCCAGTAGGCGGCCCAGTGGGCGGCACCGAGACGCTGCCGGGCGATTCCTGCGATGCCGTCATGTCCTCCTCCACGCTGCGCTGCCGCCGGGGCGGCGCCCCGCCAGTATAGGGCACCCCCGTTGACGTAATACGTCATACGAGTTACGTTTTCGGGCACTGCGGCCGGGGACGTCGGCCGCGCTCTGGGAGTGAAGCCATGAAGCAGCGAAGCCTTTGGGCTGCCGTCCTCGTCACCGGGCTGGCCTTGTCGGGCTGCGGCAGCGCCGCACCGACCCAGCCCTCGTCGAAGGGCGCACCGAGCAAGATCGTGGTCTGGGACTGGAAGTCCGGCGAGCCGGGCGTGGCGTCCTACCTGGAAAAGGCGAAGGCCGACTTCGCCGCGCGACATCCCGATGTCACCGTCGAGTTCGTGGCCCAGCCGTTCGACCAGTACTACACGCTGCTGGGCGCGGCGGCGCAGTCGGGCAAGGGCCCCGACGTCATGCTGTTCAACGGCGGCGGCCAGCTGCGCGACCGGGTGGACCTGCTGGTGCCGCTCGACGAGTACGTGGCCGCCGACCGGCAGCGGCTGGCCGGCTGGGACGCCTTCAGCAAGGACGGCAAGGTCTACGCCGCCCCGGTGACCTTGCAGGGCCACCCCATCTACTACAACAAGACGATCTACCAGAAGGCCGGGGTGGAACCGGCGAAGACCTGGGACGACTTCGTCACCGGCTGCGCCGCGATCAAGAAGGCCGCCGGCGCCGACTGCCTGGCGCTCGGCAACAAGGAGGGCTTCGGCATCCAGTTCTTCATGTCGGGGCTCGGGCCTGGCATCCTGACGCCGAAGGAGTACGACGACTGGATCGCCGGCCGGCGCGACTGGACGTCCCCGCACGTCAAGGAGATCTTCCGGCTCTGGAAGAAGGCCGGCGACGACGGCCTGAACAACGACGGCGCCAACTCCACCGCCCTGTTCAACGACGCCTTCGCGCTCTTCGACACCGCCAAGGCCGCGCACGTCATCGGGCTGATGTCGGACGTCGGCCACTGGAAGGACTTCGGCGAGTTCCTCGGCCCGGACAACGTCGGCGTGATGGCCGCGCCCGTGGTCACCGAGGGGGCCGAGCCCGTCCTGCCGTACGACGGCGGCATCGGTTACGGGGTCGCCAAGACGGCGAAGGATCCGGCGCTCGCCGCCGACCTCGTACGGTCGCTGACCTCGACCGCCGCGCTGACCGCCTTCTCCACCGGCGCCGGCGCGATCACCTCCGACACCACCATCGACGCCTCCGGCGGCGCGCCCGCGGTGGCCGCGATCGTGCCGCAGATCAAGAGCGGCAAGCCCGCGCTGCACGTCGCGCTGTCCAGCAAGGTCCTCGACCTGATGGGCCGGCTGTCGCAGCAGCTGCTGAGCGGATCGGCCGAGGTGGACGACGTCGTACGGCAGCTCGCCGCCGCGGACGAGGCGAGCTGATCGTGCCGATCGGAAACACGCTCGGCCTGCCCCGGGGGGCGCGGGCCGAGCGGCTCGCGCCCTTCGTCCTGGTGGCGCCGGCCGTGCTCATCATCGTGGCGCTGCGGCTGTGGCCGCTGGTGCTGGGCGTCAACTTCTCCTTCACCGGCGACGGCGAGCGCAACGGCACCCCCGTCGGCCTCGACAACTACGCCGAACTGCTGGCCGACCCGCTGTTCAGGACCGCGCTGGGCAACGTCGGGCTGCTCGTGCTGCTGCTGCCCGTCGCGGTGGCGATCCCCGGGCTGCTGGCCACCTTCATCTACCTGCGGGTGCCGGGACACCGGTTCTTCCGCAGCGTCTACTTCTTCCCCGCCGTGCTCTCCCCGGTGATCGTCGGCGCGATCTTCAACCTGATGCTCGGCTACGACGGCCCGCTGAACACCGCGCTGGCGCTGATCGGGCTCGGGCCGATCGACTGGCTCGGCGACCCCGGCCTGGCGAAGTTCACGGTCGTCGGCGTGCACGTCTGGGCGACGTTCGGGATGGCGCTGGTGGTCTTCCTCGCCGGGTACTCCACCCTGGACGCCGCGCTCCTGGACGCCGCCAAGATCGACGGCGCGTCGCTGCCCCGGATCATCTGGCACGTCATCATCCCCGGCCTGTCGCGCACCATCCAGTTCGTCGTCGTCACCACCATGATCGGAATGCTGACGTCCATGTTCGGCCTGCTGTACATCATGACCAGCGGCGGCCCGGAGGGCTCGACGTACCTGCCGGAGTTCTACGTGTGGATGCAGCAGGGGCAGATGAACCGCCCGGCGCTCGCCTCGGCGGCGTCCACGGTGCTGTTCCTCATCATGCTCGTGGTCGGAGTCGCGCAGGTGGCGCTGCTGCGCCGCGCGGGGAGTGAGGACTGATGCGCGGCCGGCGTCTCGGCCGGTGGGTGGCCGCCGTCCCCATGGCGCTGCTCGCCCTCGCCACCATCTATCCCCTGGTGTTCACCGCGAACGTCGCCATGAAGACCCGGCGGGAGTACATCCTCGACCGCTTCTCCCCCGCCGGCGGCCTGCACCTGGAGAACCTCACCGCGGCGTGGAGCAGCGTCGGCATGGCCCGCTACTTCGCCAACTCGCTGCTCGTGGTGACCGTCTCGGTGGTCCTGCTGCTGCTCATCGGGTCGATGGCCGGGTTCGCGCTCAGCCAGCTGCGCTTCCGCGGCTCGACGGCGTTGTTCCTCGGCTGCCTGGCGGCGCTGTTCATCCCGTTCCAGGTGATCATGGTTCCGCTGGCGCGGGTGATGGCCGACACCGGGCTCATCGACACCTATCCGGGGCTGATCCTCGCGTACGTCGCGCAGTTCCTGCCCTTCACGATCTTTCTGATGACCAGCCACTACCGGACGATCCCGGCGGACATCGTGCACGCGGCCCGCATCGACGGCAACTCCACCTACGGCGTCTACCGGCGGATCATGATCCCGCTCGGCGCTCCCGCGCTGCTGTCCGTCGGCATCCTGGACGCGCTGTTCTGCTGGAACGACGTGCTGATCGCGCTGCTCATGATGCCGTCGCCCGAGCACCGCACGCTCATGGTCGGCGTCACCTCACTGCGCGGGCAGTACTCCGACAACATCCCGCAGTTCGCCTCGGGCGTGCTCATCGCCGCGATCCCCGTGCTGCTCATCTATCTCTTCCTCCAGCGCCAGATCGCCGACGGGGTCACCGCCGGCTCCACGAAGGGCTGACATTGCGAATCTCGGGGTATCGGACACTGACCACGGTGCAGGCGTGGGGCCGCCCCGTCGGTGACGCCAACGGCGTGCACGCCGACGGGAACGTTCCCGTGCCGATCGTCCTGGTGGACACCGATGAAGGGATCACCGGCGTGGGCCTCGGCGCGCACGCCCACCTCGACGCCGTCTTCCCGGCGATCGAGGGCGAGGACCCGCGCGCCGTCACCGCGCTCCACGACCGCATGGTGCGGCGGACGTTCAAGGCCGGGCACGCGGGCGCGGTGTTCGGGGCGATCGGCGCGCTCGACACCGCGTTGTGGGACATCAAGGCGCAGGCGGCCGGCGAACCGCTGTGGCGGCTCCTGGGCGGGCGCGACCGGCGGATTCCCGCGTACGCGTCGGGCCTGGACATCGCGCTGACCGACGCGGAGCTCATCGCCGTGCACCAGGAGTACGCCACGCGCGGGCTGCGGGCGGCCAAGCTCAAGGGCGGGCTCGACATCGACCGCGACCGGCGGCGCCTGGAGCTCGTCCGCGAGGTGCTGACCGAGGCCGGGCACGGAGCGCGGCCCGCCCTGATGCTCGACGTCAACGAGTCCTGGACCCGCAAGCAGGCGGTCAGGCACGTCGGCGAGCTGGAACGCGCGCTCGACCTGGTGTGGATCGAGGAGCCGGTGCGGCGGTGGGACGCCGAGGGGCTGGCCGCCGTCGGACGCGGGATCCGCGCCTCGGTCGCCACGGGCGAGAACCTCACGGGGCTCGAACAGTACCGCCCGCTGCTGGCCGCGGGCGCGGTGGACGTCGTGCAGGCGGCCGCCGTCTGGGGGGTCACGCACTTCCTGCGGGTCTCCGCGCTGGCGCACGCCCACGACCTGCCGGTGAGCCCCATCGGCACCACGCCCGTCGGGCTGCTGCACGCGGCGGCCTCCGTACCGAATCACCTGGTCAGCGAGCTGCAGGACCTGCGGCCGCCGCTGGGCGTCTCCGTCGATCTGACCATCGAGGACGGCGCCTTCGTGCTCGGCGACGCCCCCGGCCTCGGCATCACCGTCGACGAGGGCGCGATCGCCACGCCCGCGCCCCGCTCGGACGGCACCCCCGACGTACGGCCGGAGCGGGCCGGGCTGCGGCTGCGCTGACCCACCCCTGATCGTCAGAAATCACGAATGAAAGGGAAACTTCGTGCGCCCATCGTTCAGGACATCTGTCGTGGCGGCCGCTGCCTTGATGACCGCCGGCGGGCTCCTCGCGAGCCCGGCCGAGGCCGCGCCCGCGCGGACCATCGTGGTCGCCCCTACCGGTGCGAAGAACGCCGACGACCAGGGTCCGGGCAGCGCCGGCCGGCCGCTGGCCACCCTTGAGGAGGCGCAGCGCAGAGCCCGCGCGGCCGCGGCCGAGGGCCGGCACGACGTCACCGTCGAGTTGCTCGGCGGCACCTACCGGCTGAGCGAGCCGCTGCGGTTCGGCGCCGCGGACTCCGGCAGGAACGGGCACGTGGTGACGTGGAAGGCCAGGCCAGGAGCGAAGCCCGTGCTGAGCGGCGCCCGCCCCGTCACCGGCTGGACGCCCGACGAAGACGGCGTCTACAAGGCGCAGGCCGGCGCCGGCGCCGACAGCCGGCAGCTCTACGTGGACGGCGCCCTGGCCCAGCGGGCCCGCGTCGACGTGCCGCGCGACGCCATCACGCTCACCGCGACCGGCTTCACCCTCGACGACCCCGGCCTGGCCCACCTCGCCGGCCTGCCCGACCAGCAGCGCATCGAGCTGCAGGCCAAGCTGTCGTTCACCAACCGGTTCGCGCCGGTACAGAGCATCTCCGGCACCACGGTCACCATGCAGCAGCCGGCCTGGGACAACAACACCTACGGCTACGACACCATCCAGTCGCCGCTGCGCACGCCCACCTTCTCCCTGCTGAACTCCCGGGCGTTCCTCGACGAGCCGGGCGAGTGGTACCTGGACCGCAGCGCCGGGACCCTCTTCTACAAGCCGCTCGCCGGGCAGGACCTGTCCCGCGCGCGGGTCGAACTGCCCCGGCTCGAGCGGCTGCTGGAGATCGGCGGCACGTACGACGAACCGGCCCGCAACCTGCGCTTCGAGGGGCTGCCCTTCACCGGCACGACCTGGCTGCAGCCCGGCACCTCGGAGGGATACGCCAACCAGCAGACCGGCGTGTTCATCGCCGGGGTCCAGGAACACCGGCCGGCCGACGCGTTCACCTCGTGCGACTTCGGCTGCAAGGGCTTCGAGGGCTCGCGCAACAACTGGTCGCAGACGCCCGCGGCGGTGCAGGTGTCGGCCGCGGAGAACATCACCTTCACCGGCGACACGTTCGTCAACCTCGGCTCCGTCGGGCTCGGCATCGGCAACGACGCCAACGCCCACGCCACCGGGGTCGGGCTGGGCGCGCACGGCGTGACCGTCAAGGACAGCACGTTCACCGCGAGCGCCGGTGGCGGCATCGTCGTCGGCGGCGTACGGCCCGACGCGCACCACCCCTCCGATCCGCGCATGGTCAACAAGGACATCAGGATCAGCGGCAACCGCATCTACTCCACCGCCCGCGAGTACCTCGACCAGGACGGCATCTTCGCCAGCTACGTCACGCGGCTGACCATCGAGCAGAACGAGGTCGCCGACCTGCCGTACACCGGGATCGGGATCGGCTTCGGCTGGGGCGCCAACGACCCGGGCGGCAGCCCCGAGTACATCAACCGGGGTCTGTACGACTTCCAGCCGATCTACGACACGCCGACCACGTCCACCGAGGTCCGCGTCGTGGGGAACCACGTGCGCGACGTCGTGCACACGATGTTCGACGCCGGCTGCATCTACACGCTGTCGGCGATGCCGCGCAGCCACATCGACCAGAACTACTGCGAGAAGAGCGGACAACCCGGCGTGTACTTCGACGAGGGCTCCCGGTACATGTCCGCCAGTGAGAACGTGTTCGTCGGCACCGCCGCCCAGTGGGCACACGCCAACAACCAGAACGGCAACCACACCGGCGACATCACGCTGACCGGCAACTACACCACGAACCCCGCCATCACGGGGCTGGTGGACGGCGAACGCGGCAACACCGTCCGCGACAACACCACCGTCACCGCCGACGACCTCCCGGCGGAGGCCAAGAGGGTCATCGACCAGGCGGGCCCACACGGCAAGACCCCCTGACCACCCGGCCGGCCTCGCTGCGAAGCGGGGCCGGCCACCCCGGTACCCGACGAAGGACCGGCCCTGACCAGCAGCGCCGAGACAGCCGGGGTGGGCCGAGACAGCCGGGGTGGCCGAGGCGGCCGGGGTGGCCAATCGGGCAGGGTGGGCCGATGACGCACCCACCGGGCGCGCCGTGGCGGGCCGGCGCTCACCGGCCGCGCGCTGCGGCGACCGTCGCCGGCACGACGGCCAGCGCCAGGATGCCGCCGCAGATGGCGAGGAAGGGGTAGCCCGCGACGGCGACGACGAGGCCCGAGGCCATGCCGCCGGTGGCGCCGGCGACGGAGACGAGGACGTCGGCCGAGCCCTGGGTCCTGGCGCGAACGGCCGGCGGGACGGCGTCGGTGATGATGGCGGTCCCGGCGATCAGGCCGAAGTTCCACCCCAGCCCCAGCAGGACGAGGGCGATCGCGAACGCGGTGGCGGAGCCGGCGGGCGCGGTGGCGGCGACGACCCCGGCGGCCAGGAGGACCGGCCCGGAGGCGGCGGCGACCACGAGGCGGCCGTAGCGGTCGACGAGCCACCCGGTCAGCGGCGAGGGCAGGTACATCGCACCGATGTGGACGGCGATGACGAGCCCGGCGGCAGCGGTGCCGTGTCCGTGGTCGCGCATGTGAACGGGCGTCATCGTCATGATCGCGACCATGACCAGCTGAGTGAGGGCCATGATCCCCGCACCCACCAGCACACCGGGACGTCGCCGCCCCTCCACCGGCCGCGACCCTCCATCCACATCGCCCTCAGCCGACGCGACGACACCCTGCGCCACCGGCCGCCACCCTTCAACCACATCGCCGTTGCCGGATCCGGCAGCACCCCCGGCCGCTGCGGGCGGCCGGTCATCGGCCTCGTCACCGTCTCCGTCCCCATCGCTGTCGCGTTCGGGCTTCAGAGCGCGGGCCAGCAGCAGGGGGTCGGGGCGGAGGTAGACGGCCAGGACGGCGGCGGCCAGCGCGTACGCGGCTGCGGCGAGGAGGAACGGTCCTGCCAGTGTGGGAATACCCAAAGACCGGGCGAGATCGCCGGCGGGGGCGGCGAGGTTGGGGCCGGCGACTCCTCCCAGGGTCGTGGCGACCAGCACGGTGGACACGGCGCGGGCCCGGTTGCCCGGAGCGGCCAGGTCGGCGCCGGCGTAACGAGCCAGCAGATTGGTGGCCGTGCCGGCGCCGTAGCAGAACAGGGCGAGGAGCAGCAGGAACGGGCTGCCGGCGATGGCGGCGACGACGACGCCAGCGCTGCCGGCGGCACCGGCCAGGTAACCGGCGGCCAGGCCGGGCCGGCGCCCGCGGGCCTGGGACACGCGCCCGACGGCGACGGCCGCGACCGCGGAACCGGCGGTGCCCACGGCACTGGGCAGCCCGGCGAGGCCGGTGGAGCTGAAGACGTCCTGCGCCAGCAAGGCTCCGACGGTCACACCGGCCGCGAGCCCGGCACCGCTGAGGATCTGCGCGGCCACCAGGACGATCAGGGAACGGCGCTGTACCCGGAGGCGGGAGACATCCCCGTTCCGAACAGGCGCGTTGGTTGTCACGATGAAGGCTCTTCTCAGAAAAGGACACGGGCCCAGAAGCCACCGGCGACGGTTCCGGCAAGCCAGACACTCACCCCGCCGACCCAGGACCAGCCGATCGGCCGGCTCGGCGGCGGTCCCGGCGAGCGGAAGTCACCCCCCACCAACCGGAGACCAGGCGATCAGCCAGGCTCGGCCGGGCTGGGGGCATCCCCACCAGCCCGGGACCAGGCGATCGGCCAGGCTCGGCCGGGCTCGGCGAGTCCGGCGGGGCGGGGGTCAGCCGCGCCGGCCCAGGTCCAGGTGGTCGGTCAGGCCGGCGGTGGTGAAGGCGGCGAGCAGGGCGTCGCGGCCCTCGGTGAAGTGGGCCCAGCCCTCGTAGTGGACGGGTACCACGCGGCGGGCGTGCAGGATCTCGGCAGCCGTGACGGCCTCCGCGCTGCTGAGGACGATCTGCTCGCCGCCGAAGAGGATGTCGAACCGGGGCGCCCCGGCGAAGAGGATGGCGGTGTCCACCGGGCGGTAGCGCTCGGCTACCTGTCTGACCGCGTCCAGCGAGGCGTTGTCACCACTCACGTAGACCGTGGGCAGCCCCTCGCCGGTCAGGACGAACCCCGTGACCTCGCCGAGGATCGCTTCGACCTGCTCGCGCGGGCCGGGCCCGTGCACGGCGGGCACGCCGGTGACGGTCACGGTGCCGCCGCCGGAACGTTCCACCTCGATCGACTCCCACTCGCCGAGCCCTCTGGCACCGCCTCCCAGGCGCCGGGCTCCCCCGGGCGTGGTGAGCGTGAGGGGGACGTCGGCGAGCAGCGCCCGCCCGGCGGCGTCCAGGTTGTCCGGGTGCTCGTCATGGGAGAGCAGGACCACGTCGATCGGGCCGAGGTCGGCCGGTGCGGCGGCGGAGTGGGCCGTCTTGGTCAGCCGGCCTCCCGGTACGTGGTAGTCACCGGGCGCGTCGAAGGTCGGGTCGGTCAGAAAGCGCAGGCCGCCGTAGTCGAAGAGGGCGGTGGGGCCGCCGATGACGCGGACGGGGAACGGCTCGGGGGCCGGATCGGTCATGTCGAATACCTCACGGATAGAAAGCGGTTCATCCGTGATGAAGGTAGAGGAGCCTCACGGATGAGCGCAAGCCGTACCATGAGAGGTATGAGCGAGACCCCGACCGCAGAGCCCGTCCTGCCGCCCGCGCCAGGGGCGGCCGACTACGTCGCTCTCGACTTCGTCAACAGCGCGATCGCGCTGCCGGGCGGGCAGTTCATCGACCTCCTCGGCACCCCGGCGTCGACGAATCAGTGGCTCGCCGAACGCGGCCTCGCTCCGCCCGACGCCGGGGTGCAGGAGATGTGCGCCACGCAGCTGCGCTCGCTGCGCGAGCACGTCAGGGCGCTGTTCGCCGCCCGGGTCGCCGGGCTGCCCGCGTTGCCCGCGGCTCTGTCCGCCGTCAACGACGCGCTGACCAGGGCGCCGACGGCCGCCCTGCTGTACTGGGACGAGAAGACCGGCCCCTATCGTGCGGCGCCGTGCCCCGTCAACGAGGTCCTCGACCACGCGCTCGCGGCCCTCGCCGCCGACACCGCCGACCTGCTCACGGGGCCGGACGCCGAACGCCTCACCGGCTGCGGTTCCACTCCCTGCAACCGCTACCTGCTGCGCCACGGCCGCCGCCATTGGTGTTCCACCCGGTGCGGAGACCGCGCCCGCGCCGCCCGCGCCTACGCCCGCCGCACCCGCTGACGCCCCTGATGCCGGCGGCTGCGGCGATGCCGGAGCGCGGGACGGAGCGCGGGACGGTCCGCGCTACCGCCGGACGTGAGGCCGGAGCGCCCGCGCCGGAAGTCGTCCTCTGCTTCCGGCGCGGGCGGGTCTGCGGCTACGGCCCCCAGCCGCGGGGCCGGACGGTGGCGGTCAGCTGTGGGTCCAGCGCTGATTGGCGCCGCCGTGGCAGGAGTAGAGCTGCAGGCGGGTGCCGTTCGCTGTTCCCTGGCCGACGGCGTCGAGGCAGAGGTTCGACTGGACGCCGGTGATGCTGCCGTCGGAGTTGAGGCGCCACTGCTGGTTGGCGCCGCCGTGGCAGGCGTAGATCTGGATGCGGGCGCCGTTGCCGGAGCCGGCCGCGTCCAGGCACTTGTTGCCGTAGACACGCAGCTCGCTGGACGAACTCTGCGTCCACTGCTGGTTGGCGCCGGTGTTGCAGTCCCAGAGCTGGACGGCGGTGCCGTCGCTGGTCGCGTTGTTCGGCACGTCGATGCAGCGGCCCGAGCCCACTCCCCTGATCTGCCCCTCACCCTCCGGGTCCGGTGGCGGGGTCGTGCCGTCGCCGTCGAGGCCGAAGAAGCGGATGGCGTGCGCGGCCATCCCGTTGTGCGGCAGGTCGTGGCCGGCGCCGTTGATCGTGTACGCCTCGACCTGCCCGGAGCCGTAGACGCGCCGGGTCCAGCCGGACTGCGGGCTGTCGGTGGAGGTCGGGGTCTGGCTCAGCCCGTGCACGTTGGTCCACTGGTCGATCTCCTCCTGCAGCATCGAGTACGGCAGGACGGAGTCGTTGGTGCCGTGCCAGGCCGTCACGCGCGGCCGGGCTCCGGTGTAGCCGGGGTAGGCGTTCCTGACCAGGTCACCCCACTGCTGCGGCGACTTGTCCCCGCAGCCGGCCGGGCCGAGGCACGCGTACGGCACGCCCGCGAACGGAGCGCCGGCCTTGAACACGTCGGGGTACGTGGCGAGCAGGTTGAGCGTCTCCATCGCGCCGGAGGAGAAGCCGGTGGCGAACACCCGCTCCGGGTCTCCCGAGTGGCGCTGGAGCACGTAGTTGACCATGGAAACGATCGAGACGGGGTCGCTGCCGCCGCCGTGCCGCAGCGCCTCGTTCGACCACACGTCGAAGCAGTTCGACATGCCGTTGGCGCTCTTGTTGGCCTGCGGGTAGATGACGATGAAGCCGTGGCGGTCGGCCAGGGAGGCGAACTCCGTCCCCTGGTGGAAGCCCTGGGCCCAGCCGTTGCACCCGTGCATCGCCACCAGCACGCCCGGCCTGGCGGCGGGACGGTCGGGGACATAGAGGTACATACGCAGGCCGCCCGGGTTGTTGCCGAAGTTCGTCACCTCGGTCAGCGCCGCCGCCGACGCTTGCGGGGCGGTCAGGGACAACGACAGCCCGGTCGCGATCGCCGCGATGAGCGCCACCAGGCCGGCACCGATGCCGGCGTACCTTCGCGTTCTCATGCTGCACGTCCTTTCTGGGGGCCGGACGCTTGCTGTTAGCGCTAACAAGGGGTGTCCCCGAGTGTCCTCGGGCCTGTTCGGTGGTGGCGCACGGAGCAAATCCGAGCAGAAACGTTGTGTCAAGAGTCCCCGTGCGGCCATGGGCCGCGCCGCAGGCGCTCACCAGCCACGATCGGGATCCGCGCCGTGAAACTTTCATTCCCATCGGCGGGCCGCCGAAAGTTTCAAATACGCTGATCAGGTGTTCCGGGACGATGTCACGGACACCGCGAAGACGCCCTGACCGAAACTTTCACTAAATCCTTGACAACTTTCGGAGCGATTCCCAGACTGAGACCGCACGACGATCTCCCCTGTCAGGAACGGTGGTGTGCGGCAGGGGGCGCCGTCACGACCGCCGTGGTGCGCACCGCGGCGTCGCTGCCGCGGGTGTCCCCCGCTGGCTTCCTTCCCCCCGACACGTACATGGAGGCTCAGGCATGGGCGAGAACGCCATGTCCCCACCCACCTTCCCGCCCGCGCCCGGCAGGCGCAAGCGGGCGCTGATCGCCGGCGTGGTGAGCGCCATCGCCGGGATCGGCGTGATCGCGGCCATGACGGCGCCCTTACCCGCGCAGGCGGCCGAGAGCACGCTCGGCGCGGCGGCCGCGCAGACCGGCCGCTACTTCGGCACCGCCATAGCCCAGGGCAAGCTCGGCGACGGCCAGTACACCTCGATCGCCTCGCGCGAGTTCGACATGATCACCGCCGAGAACGAGATGAAGATCGACGCCACCGAGCCCAACCAGGGGCAGTTCAACTTCAGCGGCGGCGACCGGATCTACAACTGGGCCGTGCAGAACGGCAAGCGGGTCCGCGGCCACACCCTGGCCTGGCACAACCAGCAGCCGAACTGGATGCGGTCGATGGAGGGCGGCTCGCTGCGCCAGGCCATGATCAATCACATCAACGGCGTCATGAACCACTACAGGGGCAAGATCTACGCCTGGGACGTGGTCAACGAGGCCTTCGCCGACGGCAACTCCGGCGGCCGGCGCGACTCCAACCTGCAGCGCACCGGCAACGACTGGATCGAGGTGGCCTTCCGCACCGCCCGTGCCGCCGACCCGAGCGCCAAGCTCTGCTACAACGACTACAACATCGACAACTGGAACTGGGCCAAGACGCAGGGCGTCTACAACATGGTCAGGGACTTCAAGGCGCGTGGCGTGCCGATCGACTGCGTCGGCCTGCAGTCCCACTTCAACAGCAACAGCCCGTACAACAGCAACTACCGCACGACCATCTCGAGCTTCGCTGCACTGGGTGTTGACGTGCAGATCACCGAGCTGGACATCCAGGGCGGCTCGGCCACCACGTACGCCAACGTCGTCAACGACTGCCTGGCCGTGTCGCGCTGCACCGGCATCACGGTCTGGGGCGTGCGCGACACCGACTCCTGGCTCGGCAGCGGCGCCCAGGCGCTGCTCTTCGACGGCAACGGCAACAAGAAGGCCGCCTATACCGCGGTCCTCAACGCGCTGAACGGCGGCGACACCGGGACGCCCGGCCCCGACCCGGAGGGTGAGGGGCAGATCAGGGGCGCCGGCTCGGGCCGCTGCGTGGACGTGCCGAACGCCTCGACCAGCGACGGCACCGCGGTCCAGCTCTGGGACTGCAACACCGGCACCAACCAGCAGTGGAGCCAGACCTCGTCCGGTGAGCTGCGCGTCTACGGCAACAAGTGTCTCGACGCCGGAGGCAGCGGCAACGGCGCCCGCATCCAGATCTACTCCTGCTGGGGCGGCGACAACCAGAAGTGGCGCGTGAACTCCGACGGCAGCATCACCGGCGTCCAGTCGAACCTCTGTCTCGACGCCGTCGGCCAGGGCACCGCCAACGGCACGGGGCTGCAGCTCTACACCTGCCACGGTGGCGCGAACCAGCGGTGGACCTACAACTCCGGGTCCTGACCGCGGCTTGAGCTCTCGTCCCGGTCCCGGACGGGCGGGTACCGGGACGAGACAGCCGCGCTCGTAACGTAACTCGATCAGCGCATGAAATTTTCATGACCTCGCTCCGCGCACAGCGGTCCTTCTGACGGCGTGAAACGCCAGGCAGGAGCGCCGCGCCCCGCCCGGCGGCGGGGCGTCCTTCGTTGACGTTCGTTGACGGCGGGCCGGACCGTCGGATGTACTCCCCGACAACGCACCCTGAGAAGGAGTGACATCTCATCATGCGGAGCGAAATGTTAGCGCTAACAGCCCGGTTGCGTACGTGCTGGAGGTCCCCGTGAGGCGTGCGCTCGCGATCCTCTCGGCCCTCACGCTCATCGGCGTGCTGCTGACGCCGACGACTGCTCAAGCGGCGACGGTCGACACCAACGCCTGGTACGTCCTGGTCAACCGCAACAGCGGCAAGGCGCTGGACGTCTACAACCTGGCCACCAACGACGGCGCCCGCATCACCCAGTGGAGCCGTAACAACCAGAACCAGCAGCAATGGCAGTTCGTCGACTCGGGCAGCGGCTACTACCGGATCAAGTCCCGCCATTCCGGCAAGGTCCTCGACGTGTCCGGCTTCTCCACCGCCAACGGCGCGTCCGTCGTCCAGTGGAGCGACCACAACGGCACCAACCAGCAGTGGCGGCTGGCCGACAGCTCCGACGGCCACGTCCGCTTCATCAACCGCAACAGCAACAAGGCCCTCGAAGTGCAGAACGCGTCGACCGCGGACAACGCGAACATCGTGCAGTACGACGACTGGGGCGGCGCCAACCAGCAATGGCAGCTCGTCAAGGTCGACGGCACCGACCCCGGCAACCCCGGTGACACCTACGGCAACCCCGTCGTCTGGCAGGACTTCGCCGACGGCGACATCATCCGGGTCGGCGACGCCTACTACTACTCGGCCTCGACCATGCACTACTCCCCCGGCGCGCCGATCCTGCGCTCGTACAACCTGGTCGACTGGGAGTACGCCGGGCACTCGGTGCCGCGGCTCGACTTCGGCTCCGGCGCGTACGACCTGAGCGGCGGACGGGCGTACGTGAAGGGCATCTGGGCCTCGACGCTCAACTACCGGCCGAGCAACTCCACCTACTACTGGATGGGTTGCATCGAGTTCAACCGCACGTACGTCTACACCGCCTCCGCCGTGGACGGCACCTGGACCAAGCGCTCGCAGATCAACAACTGCTACTACGACGCGGGCCTGCTCATCGACACCGACGACACCATGTACGTCGCCTACGGCAACGGCACCATCAGCGTCGCCCAGCTCTCCGCCGACGGGCTGAGCCAGGTGCGGGCGCAGCAGGTGTTCCAGACGCCGAGCAGCGTCGGCACCCTCGAGGGCGCCCGCTTCTACAAGCGCAACGGCTACTACTACATCTGGCTGACCAGGCCCGCCAACGGCCAGTACGTGCTCCGTTCCACCTCCCCGTGGGGCCCGTACGAGATGCGCCAGGTCCTGCTCGACCTGCCCGGTCCCATCTCCGGCGGCGGCGTGCCGCACCAGGGCGGGCTCGTCCAGACGCAGAACGGCGACTGGTACTACATGTCCTTCGTCGACGCCTACCCCGGCGGCCGGGTCCCGGCGCTCGCGCCGATCACGTGGAGCGGCGACTGGCCGGTGCTGCAGACCGTCAACGGACGCTGGGGCGTGACGTACCCGAAGCCGAACATCCAGACGTCCAAGACCGTGGCGTCCATGATCGGCCCCGACACGTTCTCGTCGGGCAGCCTCGGCCACCGCTGGGAGTGGAACCACAACCCCGACACCAGCCGCTACTCCACCGGCAACGGCCTGCGGCTGCAGACCGCGACCGTCACGAACGACCTCTACAACGCCCGCAACACGCTGACCCACCGCATCCAGGGGCCGCAGTCCACGGCGACGATCGAGCTCGACTACGCGCAGATGGCCGACGGCGACCGCGCCGGCCTGGCGATGCTGCGCGACCAGTCGGCGTGGATCGGCGTCCGGCGCGACAACGGGGTCACCCGGGTCGCGATGACGGACGGGCTGACCATGAACAGTTCGTGGCAGACGACCGGCACCGGTACGGAGGCGGCGAGCGCTCCCGTCTCGGGCGGCCGGATCTGGTTGCGGGTCACCGCCGACGTCCGGCCGGGGTCGGGCCGGCAGGCGCGCTTCTCGTACAGCACGGACGGCAGCACGTACGTGAGCCTCGGCCGGGCGTTCACGCTGAACAACGCCTGGCAGTTCTTCATGGGCTACCGCTTCGGAATCTTCAACTACGCCACCAGGTCGCTCGGCGGCGCGGTGACCGTGCGCCGCTTCGACCTCACCGCACCCTGATCGAACCCCCCTCTCGAGAAAGGCATGCTTCGTGAATCGCAGACTCCTGGCCGTCCTCGCGGCGCTGGGCTCGTTATTGGCGGGCCTGCTCGTCGCCCTACCGGCCCGCGCGGCCACCGTGGACACCAACGCCTGGTACATCCTGGTCAACCGCAACAGCGGCAAGGCGCTGGACGTCTACAACCTGGCCACCAACGACGGCGCCCGCATCACCCAGTGGAGCCGTAACAACCAGAACCAGCAGCAGTGGCAGTTCGTCGACTCCGGCGGCGGCTACTACCGCATCAAGTCCCGCCATTCCGGCAAGGTGCTCGACGTCTACAACTTCTCCACCGCCAACGGCGCGTCCGTCGTCCAGTGGAGCGACCACAACGGCACCAACCAGCAGTGGCGGCTGGCCGACAGCTCCGACGGCCACGTCCGCTTCATCAACCGCAACAGCAACAAGGCCCTCGAAGTGCAGGGCGCTTCCACCGCCGACGGCGGCAACATCGTGCAGTACGACGACTGGGGCGGCGCCAACCAGCAGTGGCAGCTCGTCAAGGTGGACGGCGGCACCGACCCCGGCAACCCCGGACAGTGCGACCTGCCGTCGAGCTACCGCTGGACCTCGACGGGGCCGCTGGCGCAGCCGCGGTCGGGCTGGGTGTCGCTCAAGGACTTCACCGTCGCCCCCTACAACGGCCGGCACCTGGTCTACGCGACCACGCACGACACCGGCACGCGCTGGGGGTCGATGAACTTCAGCCCGTTCACCAACTGGTCGGAGATGGGCTCGGCCAGCCAGAACGCCATGAACTCCGGCACCGTCGCGCCCACCCTGTTCTACTTCGCGCCGCGCAACATCTGGGTGCTGGCCTACCAGTGGGGCAGCTCGGCCTTCTCGTACCGGACCTCCACCGACCCCACCAACCCGAACGGCTGGTCGGGCGAGCAGCCGCTGTTCACCGGCAGCATCTCCGGCTCCGGCACCGGCCCGATCGACCAGACGCTCATCGGTGACGGCTCGAACATGTACCTGTTCTTCGCCGGGGACAACGGCCGGATCTACCGGGCGAGCATGCCCATCGGGAACTTCCCCGGCAACTTCGGCTCGTCCTCGACGATCATCATGAGCGACTCGACGAACAACCTGTTCGAGGGCGTGCAGGTCTACAAGCTGCAGGGCCAGAACAAGTACCTGATGCTGGTCGAGGCGATCGGCTCGCAGGGACGCTACTTCCGTTCGTTCACGGCGACCAGCCTGAACGGCACGTGGACGCCGCAGGCGGCGAGCGAGGGCAACCCGTTCGCCGGCAAGGCCAACAGCGGCGCGACGTGGACCAACGACATCAGCCACGGCGAGCTGGTCAGGGCGAGCGCGGACCAGACGTTCACCGTGGACCCCTGCAACCTGCAGCTCCTCTACCAGGGCCGCAGCCCGAACAGCGGCGGCGACTACGGCCTCCTCCCCTACCGCCCCGGCCTGCTCACCTTGCAGCGCTGAGGCCGTGAATCCAGGCCGGGGCCGCCCAGCGGCCCCGGCCTCCCGCTGTCATCGATGCCGCCGAAAACTAAGGTCCGAAGTCCCGAAAACTGCTGGCTAGACTTTCGGCATGAGCATGGTCGCAGGGCCACCCGACGACGGCGCCACGCAGCCACGGCCG
This sequence comes from Nonomuraea sp. NPDC049504, assembly GCF_040676845.1. Taxonomy (NCBI): domain Bacteria; kingdom Bacillati; phylum Actinomycetota; class Actinomycetes; order Streptosporangiales; family Streptosporangiaceae; genus Nonomuraea; species Nonomuraea sp. NPDC049504. The sequence continues at coordinate 153,477 of NZ_JBFAPT010000010.1, read as the reverse complement.
CTGACCATCGCGCAGCTCGCCGAGCTGGCCCAAGTCTCCACGGCCACCGTCTCGAAGGTCGTCAACGGCCGTACGGAGGTCAGGCCGGAGACCCGCGCGCTCATCGAGCGGCTCATCCACGAGCACGGCTACCGGCCGCAACGGCGCCGCGCCCCCTTCGCGCCCCTGGTGGAGCTGGCCTTCGACACGCTCGACGGCGAGGCGCCCGCCGAGGTCGCGGCAGGCGTCGAACGGGTGACGCGCGAGCACGGCATGGCCGTGACGCTGTCGCGGCTGCGCTACGGCGACGACCGGGGCAGAGACTGGATCGAGGGGGTGCTCAGCCGCCGTCCCACGGGCGTGATCTCGGTGTTCTGCAGCCTCACCGGCACCGAACGCGAGCAGCTCGCCACCCGCGGCATCCCGCTCGTCCTGCTCGATCCGCGAGACGAGCAGCCGGCCGAGGTCGCCTCGGTGGGCGCGAGCGACTGGAGCGGCGGCCTCACGGCCACCCGCCACCTGCTCTCACTCGGTCACCGCCGCATCGCCGCCGTCGCGGGCCCCGCCGACGCCCTGGCCGCCCGTGCCCGCCTCGACGGCTACCGCACCGCGCTCGACATGGCCGGCCTGCCCGTCGACCCCGGGCTGATCGCCGGCCCAGGAGACGCCCCTGAGCGCCTCCTGCGGCTGCCGTCCCCACCGACGGCCATCCTCACCTGCGACGACGGCCAGGCCGCCGGGGTCTACCGCATCGTGCACCGGCTCGGCCTGCGCATCCCCGACGACGTCAGCGTGATCGGCTTCGACGCCCCGCTGGCCGGCCGGTGGATGGACCCGCCCCTCACCACGATCCGCCGCCCGCTCCCCGAGATGGCCGCGACCGCCGCCGACCTGGTCCTCGCCCTGGCCCGCGGCGATCGCCCGGTCCGGCACCGCGTCGAGCTGGGCACCGACCTCATCCTCCGAGGAAGCACCACACCTGCCGAACGTTACTGTCGAATCACCGAAAACAATCTTGACGCTCGTCGGCGGGGAGGCTTAGCCTGACGCCGCATGCTGCCGTACGCCGGAAGAGGGACAGATTGCGGCCACCCGCCGAGCGCCACCTCCCGATCATGGCCGACGTGGCCAAGCTGGCGGGCGTCTCCCAGCAGACCGTCTCCCGCGTGCTGAACAAGCACCCGAGAGTGCGCGAGGCGACGCGGGCGCGCGTCCTGCACGCCATCGGCATCCTCGGCTACCGCCGAAACCTGGCCGCGCGAGCGCTGGTCACCAGACGCTCCCACCGGCTCGGCGTCATCGGCTTCAACACCACCCTGTACGGCCCCGCCAGAACCGTCCACGGCATCGAACAAGCGGCCAGAGAAGCCGGCTACTTCGTCAGCGTCCTGAGCCTGCGCACCATCAACGCCCCCACCGCCATCAGCAGCCTGGTGGAGCAGGGCGTGGACGAGGCCATCGGTCACCTGGTCGAGCAGGGCGTCGACGGTGTCGTGGTGGTCGCGCCGCAGCACGCCGCCGCGCGAGCCCTGGCCGGTCTGCCTGCCGGCCTGCCCGCCGTGGCGATCGAGTACCCGCACCACGGCCACGTGCCCGTGGTCCGCGTGGACCAGGCCGAAGGCGCGCGGCAGGCGACCGCTCTCCTCCTCGCGCTGGGCCACGAGACCGTCTGGCACGTCAGCGGCCCGGACGGCTGGCTGGAGTCCGAGGGACGACGCGAGGGATGGCGAGCCGCCCTGTCGGCGGCGGGACGCGAGATCCCCGAGCCGCTGACGGGCGACTGGACGCCCAGATCCGGATACGTGGCCGGCGGAGAGCTGGCCCGCGTCCCCGACCTGAGCGCGGTGTTCGTGGCGAACGACCAGATGGCGCTCGGCCTGCTGCGGGCGTTCAGCGAGGCGGGGATCAGGGTGCCCGAGCAGGTGTCCGTGGTGGGGTTCGACGACGTCCCCGAGTCCGCGTACTTCACCCCCGCCCTCACCACCGTCCGGCAGGACTTCGGTCAGGTCGGCAGGCTGAGCATCGAGCTGCTGCTCGGGCGGATGGACGCGGCTCGGCCGGCCGCTCACGAGGTGCTGGTCGTCCCGCCCCAGCTCATAGCCCGCGACAGCACCGCCAGGGCGCGGAACGTACGCTGAAGGCCTGATCTTGGCGGGCCGGGACCGCCCTGGTTCGGGCTTCGCCTGGCTAGACTGCGGCCATGACCACGGAGTCGTCTCCACTCACCATCGCCCAGCTCGCCGAGCTGGCCGGCGTCTCCACCGCGACGGTCTCCAAGGTCGTCAACGGCCGTTCAGAGGTGTCCTCCGAGACCCGCGCCGCCGTCGAAGAGCTCATCCGCCGCCACGGCTACCGCCGCCAGCGCCGCCGCTCCACCCCCACGGCCCTGGTCGAGCTGGTCTTCCACGCCCTCGAGGGCGACTACCCCGTCGAGATCACCAAGGGCGTGGCGCAGGTCGCCCGCAAGCACGAGCTGACGGTGGCGGTCTCCGACGTCCACCGTGACAGCGCCGAGGGCGACGCCTGGCTGGAGGGCGTGCTGCGGCGGCGGCCGAGCGGCGTGATCGCGGTGTTCTCCGGCCTCACCCTGGCCCAGCACGACCTGCTGGCCCGCCGCGAGATCCCGCTCGTCCTGCTCGACCCCGCCGACACCCCCGGCGGCGACGTCCCGTCCGTCGGCGCGGGCAACTGGCACGGCGGCCTGACCGCCACCCGCCACCTCCTCGACCTCGGCCACCGCCGCATCGCCATCATCACCGGGCCCGACTCCGCCCTGTCCAGCCGCGCCCGCCTCGACGGCTACCGCACCGCCCTCGACATGGCCGGCCTGCCCGTCGACCCCGAGCTGATCGGCCGCGGCGACTTCCTCATCCAGGGCGGCCTGACCGAGGCCCTGCGCATGCTGCGCCTGCCCGACCGCCCCACGGCCGTCTTCGCCACCAACGACGGCCAGGCCATCGGCGTCTACCACGCCGCCCACCAGCTCGGCCTGCGCATCCCCGACGACCTGAGCGTCATCGGCTTCGACGACCTGCCCTCCGTCCGCTGGGCCATCCCGCCGTTGACCACGATCCGCCAGCCGCTGGCCGACATGGCCGCCGCCGCGACGTCCATGCTCCTGACCCTGGCCCAAGGCGAACAACTGGCGCAAACCCGCGTCGAACTGGCCACCGAACTCATCATCCGCGCCAGCACCGCCCCACCCGCCTGACCCGGCCCCGCGGAATGCGCCGGCGACGAGGCGGCTCCAGAGCGCATGCACATTTCCCGCACTGCCGGTGAGACCGCTCATGAGAAAGTGGAAAAGTGACCACGCCACCCACCAGTGATGAGGACGCCGAGGACCTTCAAGCGGTTCACGACCTATTGGGCGCTCAGGATGCCGGGAAAGACGCGCGGACTCTCCTGGGCGAGCAGTACGCCGCCATAAAGCACAAGGACCCCGATCCTCACCTGGACATCGACTATGTTCTGATCTCCATGGCGCTGCAGTGGGGCGCTGAGGCGGCCATCGCAGGGGTGATGGGAAACGCCATCTACGATGGCGCCAAGAGCGCCGTGCGCGCATTCGTGCGCAGGCGTCGCGGGGACCGCGACACGGGCCTCGATGCGGACGAAGCCAGAGCGTTCGCACTTTATGTACTGGCTTATCTGGTCGTATCCAAGAAGGCGGACTCGTCCATGTGGCGCGACTCGCCGCCTCAGCCGATCTCCATCGAGCGAGAGAACGGCCACTGGATCTGCCGCTTCGAAAAGCAGTCATTGACACGGCATCGGGAGAAGAAACGCCTGGCGCGGGACCGGATGCACGAAGCCATGTGGATCGAGGCGATCGAGCTCAGAGTCGCCGCGGCCCATCCGAGCATTCCCGACTCCCACTACAGAAGAAGCACAGAGTTGCGATTGGCGACGTCCGCGGAGGCGAGACTGGCCAAAGAGCGCCTTCTCGCGTCGACCTTCAGCACCCGGATAGACGAGCACGGTCTGGGGAGACGCCAGGAGACGGAGTGGAAGCAGGTGGGTGCCCCGATGCCGCCGCTTGCCGACCAGGGCGGTGGATGCGGGATCTAGTCAAGCCCCGAGCGGGCCGCCGGCGTTGATCGGGCAGCGTCCGAGATCGGCCTCGGGGCCCCGGTGGAATCTGTCGGTGGGGCGATCTATCGTCCCCGCCATGACTGCAGCGACGCAGGCGTACACGTACGCCGCGCCTTCCTCCCTTGTCGACGGTCGCCTCGGGCTGGCGACCTCCGGTGGCAGGGCCCTGTCCGGGCCCGCCCTCGCTCCGCGCTTCTTCAGTGGCGTGGTCACTCAGGCGGCTCCGGCCGCCGCGGCGCTGCTCGGCGTCGCCGATGTGGCGCTCGCCCGCTACCACCAGCCGCAGTCGCGGCCCGGCTGGGTACGCGACCCGGTCGTCACGTGCAACGGCGACCGGCTGCGCTTCGAGTCGTTCTCGGCCTGCGGCGGCGTCTACGCCCGGCTCGACCTGCTGGGCGGCGCGCTCGACGGCGAGGTGTTCGACCGGGGCACCACCAACGTCGACGTGAACGCGCCCCTGCGCGAGGCGCTGGCCCGCATCGGCGCGCGCGACCCGCTGCACCTCGGGGTGGGGCTCGACGAGCTGGTGGTGACCACGGGCGACGGCGCGGTGGTGGAGAAGAAGGTGCCGCTGCCCGAGCGCTGGCTGCGCGGCTTCGCCGAGGTGCAGGTGATCGCCTCGGGCATGGACCAGCGGGGCGAGCTGGCGGGCATGGCGGCGGTGCGGTTCCTGCGCGGGCTGCCCAAGCGCGGCACGCTGTGGGTGACGCAGGCGGGGCGCGAGCTGAAGGCGTCGGAGCGGCAGACGCCGGGGTCCGTACGCCTGGCCGGCCCCAACCGGCTCGCCACCCTGCTGCCGCTGCTGCGCTTCGCCAAGACCCTGCGCGTCTACGGCGCCGCCGACGCCGCGTCCAGCGCCTGGGAGCTGGAGCTGCCCGGCATGCGCTACACGCTGACCCTCTCCCCCGAGGGCTGGCGCGGCTTCTCCGGCGAGGGCGCGGTGCTCCACGACCTCGCCACCGACGAGGCCGAGAACGACGCCGACGTGGTGGGCATGCTGCTCAACTTCGAGCCCGAGGTCGAGATCGGCCTGCTGGCCGACCGGGCGGGCATCCCGGCCGACCGCGTACGCGCCGCGCTGACGCAGCTCGGCGTCGCCGGCCGGGTCGGCTACGACCTGGCGGAGGCCGCGCACTTCCACCGCGAGCTGCCGTACGACAAGGACAACGTGCTGCTGCTCAACCCGCGCCTGGCCAAGGCGCGCAGGCTGGCCGAGGCGGGCGCGGTGCGGCTGGAGGGCGAGCTGGCGACCGTGCGCACCTCGGGCGGCGAGCGGCGGGTGTCGCTGACGGACGGGTCGTGTACGTGCGAGTGGTGGTGGGACCATCGCGGCTCCCGTGGGCCGTGCAAGCACGTGCTGGCCGCCAGGATCGTCGCCCGCGCCGCCGTGGAGGTCTCCCGATGAGTCTCTGGACGGAGATCCGTACGCTGATCAGCGAGAAGCGGACCGCCCGGCTGGCGGACCGCCTGGTCGCGCTCACCGACGAGGAGCGCGCGGAGCTGGCGGGCCGGTTGCCCGGCCTGGTCAAGGAGCTGCGCGAGGCGTTGACGGAGAAGCTGCGCGCCGAACACCACGAGAGCCACGTGGACATGATCTCCTGGCAGGTCGCCGACGGGATCAGGATGGTGGCCGGTGGGCTGCTGCTGGCCGGGGTGGGGGTCATCGGCGGGCCCGCGGCGACGGTGTCGTGGGTGACCAGCCGCGACGTCAACCGCCGCTGGGCCCGCGACATCGACGTCGCCCAGGTGTGCCGGGTGGCCGCCCCGCGTTCGCCGGAGTGGCGTCGCGACGTCGCGGCCCGGCTGGCCCTGCGGGTGCGCCGTCCGGCCGATCGCATCGCGCCGCTGGCCGTGGCGCTGCTGCGCGCGTCCGGCGTCACGCCGCCCGACCACGACCCGCTGGTGGCCGCCTGGCTGGCCGCGCCGAGCGTGCCCAATGATCCCCTGCTGCCGGTGCTGCTGCCCCGGATCTTCACCGCCGACGGCGCGGGCCGCGTCCTGCGTGAGGAACGCCTGGATCCCCGCCCGACCCACTGGCTGGCCACCGCCGCGCGCGGGCTGCCGCGGCAGGAGGCGCTCGACGGGTGCGTGAGCCGCTTCCTGCGCGGCGGCGACGTCCAGGATCTGCGGTTCTTCGTCCGGCTGCACACACTGCTCGAACCGACGCCCGCCGAGTCCGCCGCCCGCCTGCGCGACTACCTGCGGCTGCTGCCGTCGGCGCCCGGCACGGTCGCCGAGCTGGCGGCCGGGCAGGTGCGCGCGGCGCCGCCGCTCGGCCACGCCGACCTGGTCGAGGCGGTGGAGGCGCTCACGTTCAGGGCGGAGGCCAAGCTCGCGGTCATGGGCCTGCGCTGGCTCGACGAGGGGCTGCGGGCCACACCCGACGCAGCCGGTGACTTCGTTCCGGCGCTGACGACCGCGTACGCGCACACGTCCTTCGAGGTGCGCAACCGCGCGGTGGAGCTGACGCTCAAGCATGCCGGGCTGTTAGCCGATCACGCCGAGGCCGTCGGCGACGGCTTCGAGCACCTGCCCGCCGACCAGCGGGCGCGGCTGGTCGCGCGGTTCGGCGGGGAGGTCCCGGTCGAGGAGCAGGAGCGCAAGGTGTTCCCGCCGCTGCCCGCGCCGCGTCAGGCGGAGCCGTTCCCCGCGCCGTCGATCCATCCGGACGCCGGCGAGTTCTGGGTGCGCAGGGAGTGTTGGCTCGCGGCCTTCGTCGCCGGGGTCGCCGACGACCGGGCCCGCCTCAGCGGCGAGCTCAAGCCGGAGGTCGAGCGCCGGCACTGGCATCCCAGGAAGGTGCTCGACGAGCCCGACCGCTGGCAGCTGGCGCTGGCGCGCGAGCTGGTGAGTCCCGGCAGCCTGCCGGAGGTGCCGCCGGTCCAGCCGCGGAAGGCCTGGGACAACTCCAGCCATTCCGTACGGGTACGCGCCATCCCGCGCGGCGAGGAGCCCCCGCCGGAGCCGCGTCGCCGGGCCAGAGGGTTCGCGGTGTTCGGCGGTTACCGTCCTGGCCGCTACCTTGACGACGACAGCCCGCTGCGCGTCATCGACATCACCTGGACCAGTGACGAGGGTCCGGGCGCCGCGGTGGCCCGCGAGCACGGCAAGGAGGTCGCCTTCAGCGGCGGCCGGGTCCACCTCGACTCCCCCGCTGGCCACCGGCAGCCGGAAGAGGAGGCTAGGTGGGACGTCCTCACCGGCCCGGCCCCCGCGGACGACGACGTGTTCTCCGGGCCGCCTGATCACCGCCACGCCTTACGGTCGCGGCCCGGCGTCCGCTACGACGCCTCCGATGAGGCCATGCCGTCCCACATCCTCGAAGACGTCTACGAGCGCATGGCCGAGCTGGGCGTCGCCCCTGACAGAATCGCGGCGATGCGCGCCGGGCAGCCGGTGCCCGTGCCGGCCCCGGACGAGCCGCTGGTCGAGGTGACCGTCTCCTACATGCCGGCCCGGCTGCGGTCGTTCATGCCGGAGGAGCTGCCCGAGCCGGAGGAGTGGCGTCGGGTCAACCGGCTGCCGCGTGGCGGCTCGGTCGCCCCGCTGCACGACTTCCTGCTGCACCGCTACGCCGAGCTTGCCGCGGCCCTGCGCGCCGACGCGTTGCCGCCGGTGCTGCTGGCCACGCCGACCTCGACGAGCGGTCACCTCGACCCCGGCGTGCTGGTCGATCGGCTGGCGGTCTGCGCCGCCGCCGGGGTGGAGCCGCTGCCCGCCGACCTGGCCCAGGCGCTGCTGCGGCTGCCGCGCGGAACGCACCCCGCGGCGGCCGCGCGGGCCGCCGAGATCGGCTCGGAGGCGGCGGGCTCGGCCGCCCGGTGGCTCGCCGAGGGCGGCATGACCGACCCCGAGTGCGGGCCGGTGTGGCAGCACATGGTCGGCGCGTCCATGGTGGACTTCGGCGACAGCGAGCCCGAGCATTTCACCGAGGTCAAGCTGCGGCCCGTGGTGCGGGTGACGGCGCCCAGCGGCCATCGGATGATCGACGAGGTGCTGCTGCGGGAGCCGGACTACTGGCGGCGGGACGACTTGCGCGGCCAGCTTCCCGCCTGGGCGGCGATGGTGCCCTCGCACCCCGAGATCGTGGCCGTCAGCGCCCTGCCCGCCCTGCTCCACGACTACTGGGGTGCGGGGCTGTTCCCCGCCGACGTCGCCGCTCTGGAGCTCTCGGACGGTCCCTTCGGCGAGGCCACGGGGGTGATCATCGCGTTCATGCTGGGCGGTGAGCTGCACGGCACGCTGCCGCTGGTCCTCTGCCTGGCCGCGCGGGGCACGCTGCCGTGCGAGGCGATCGGCCGGCAGCTCGCGCTGGTGCTGCGCCGCACCTGGCGGGAGACCAAGGCGGCCATCGCGGCGCTGACCGAGCTGGCCGAGGCCGGCGGTCACCACGAGGTGTGGCGCATCCTGCGGGGCCTGCTCCCCGAGCTGGTTCCCGGTGCGGGGACGGATCGGCGCATCACCGCCCACACCACCTGGGTCGCCTTCGCCGCCGAGGTGGCCGCGTGGACGGACGCCCGCGGTGAGATCCCGGTGATCGCCGGCCATGCCGGCACCCGCAGGAAGTCGCGCTTCGCCCACGAATGCCGCAACCTGCATGCCCTCCTCACCGCCCCCTGACCGCCTCAGGGCGCCCGCGCTCACGCGTGGCGCCCTGAGGTCAGCCCCGTCAGGAAGGGAAGGCGGCGCCCTGGGGCCGGCCCATCGAGGCGAAGGCGGCGACGGCCGGGGCCATCCCGCCAGAGCCAAGGCGGCCCCCGGCGTCAGCCCGACAGGGCGAAGGTGGCGGCGGCTTCGGCGTGGAGGCGGGCGGTGGGGAGCAGCGGGACGGTGGTGTCCTTCTCGGTGATCAGGAGCTCGATCTCCGTGCAGCCGAGGATGACGCCCTCGGCCCCGGCGGCGGCGAGCCCGTCGATGATCTCGGCGTAGGCGTCCCTGGACGCCTCGCGGATCACGCCGCGCACCAGCTCACCGAAGATCACGTCGTGCACCAGGTCCCGCTGCTCGCGCGGCGGGACGATCACCTCGAAGCCGTGGGAGACCAGCCGGTCACGGTAGAAGCGCTGCTCCATGGTGAAGCGGGTGCCGAGCAGGCCGACCTTGCGCATCCCCCGGGAGCGGACCTCGGCGCCCACGGCGTCGGCGATGTGCAGCACGGGCACGCCGGTGGCCCGCGCCACGTCGTCGCTGACCTTGCTGAAGGTGTTGCTGCAGACGAGCAGCACGCCGGCGCCGAGGTCCTCCAGCTTGCGGCCGGCGTCGGCCAGCAGGGCGCTCACCTCGTCCCAGCGGCCGGCGAAGATGAGGTCCTCGACGGTGGTGTAGTCGACGGACCAGATGAGGCTGTCGGCCGAGTGGCTGCCGCCGAGCCGCTCGCGTACCCGCTGGTTGATGATCTGGTAGTAGATGGCGGTCGATTCCCAGCTCAGCCCGCCGATGAGGCCGATCGCGCGCATGTGCGTTCTCCGTTCAGTGGGTGAGGGCGCGGGCGCAGGCGCCGAGCCCGATCTCGCTGGACGCCTTGACGAACACCACGTCCCCCGGCCGCAGCAGCTCAGTGGCCAGGGCGGCGGCCTCGGCGGGGTCGGCGACGGTGTGGACGTGCACGCCGCGGGATGCCGCGGCCTCCGCCATGGCGTGCGGGTCGCCCGCGCCGACCGCGATCAGCACGTCGAAGCCGAGCAGCGTGACGAGCGCGCCCACGTCGGCGTGCCGGGCGCGGGAGGCGTCCGCCTGCTGCCCCATGGCGCCGAGCACGGCGACGGTACGGCGGTCGCCGGCCAGGGCCCGGACCGCCCGCAGCCCGGCCCGCATGGACTCGGGGTTGGCGTTGTAGGCGTCGTCCACGACGGTGACACCGTCGGGCCGTTCGACGATCTCCAGCCGGCCGGCCGAGCGGCGGCGGGCGGCGGTCAGGCCGTCGGCGATCTCGGCGGCGTCCAGGCCGAGCGCGGTGGCGACGGCGGCGGCCGCCAGGGCGTTGGCGACCTGGTGCGCGCCGATGAGGTCCAGCTGGACCGGGGCCCGGCCGGTCGGGGTGATCAGGTCGAAAGCGGCACGTGCCCGCCCGTCCAGCCGCACGTGCTCGGCCCGCACCTCGGCCTGCGGCGCGCGCCCGTACAGCAGGATCGGCGCACGGGTACGACCCGCCATGCCCAGCACGTACGGATCGTCGGCGTTGAGCAGCGCGCACCCGTCGGCGGGCAGCGCCTCGACCAGCTCGCCCTTGGCCGCGGCCACGTCGGCGAGCCCGCCGCCCATGCGCTCCACGTGCGCGGCCCCGACGTTCAGCACCAGCCCGAGCCCGGGCGGCGCGATGCCGGTCAGATAGGTCAGATCGCCCTTCCTGCTCGCCCCCATCTCCAGCACCAGGTAGCGGGTGCCGGCGTCGGCGCGCAGCACGGTGAGCGGCAGCCCCAGCTCGTTGTTGAACGACCGGTCGGTGGCCACGGTCGGCCCGTGCCGTTCGAGCACCTGGGCCAGCAGGTCCTTGGTCGTGGTCTTGCCGACGGACCCGGTCAGGCCGATCACCGCCGGGCGGAGCCGCCGGAGCACGTGCCCGGCCAGCCGCCCGAGCGCGAGCTGGACGTCCTCGACGACCAGCGCGGGCACCCCGACGGGTCGCGCGGCGAGCACCGCGACGGCGCCGCCCGCGACGGCGGCACCGGCGAAGTCGTGCCCGTCCACGTGGGCGCCGGCCGTGGCGGCGAACAGCCCGCCCCGCCGCACCTCGCGGGAGTCCACCGCAGCGGGACCCGACACCACCGTCCCGGGGCGGGCCACGTCGTGCAGGCGCGCGCCGACGACCTCGGCGATCTCGCGCAGCGTCATGGGGATCACGCGCGGCTCCGCGCGAAGGCGAGGTCGATGAGGCGGCGCAGCATCTCCGGGTACGGGACACCGCTCGCCTCCCAGCACCTGGCGTACACGGACCGCGCGGTGAAGCCCGGCATCGTGTTGATCTCGCCGACGTACAGGCGGCCCGTCGCCTCCTCGTAGAGGAAGTCGACCCGGGCCAGCCCGTAGCCGCCGATCGCGCGGTAGGCGCGCAGGGACAGCTCGCGCATGTCGCCCGCGATCCGGTCGGGCAGGACGGCGGGGATGGCGGCGATCTCGGACCGGCCGAGGTACTTGGCCTCGTAGTCGAGCCAGTCGCCGGGCACGAGCAGCTCGCCGGGCACCGAGACGTCCGGCTCGTCGTGGCCGCCGAGCACGCCGCACACGAACTCCCGCGCGCTCACGCCCTGCTCGACGACCACCACCCGGTCGTGGGTGAGCGCCAGCTCCACGCCGGCGCGCAGCTCGTCCACGGAGGTGACGCGGGAGATGCCGATGGAGGAGCCCATGTTGGCCGGTTTGACGTACATCGGCCAGTCGAGCGGCTTCACCAGCGCCCACGGGTCGGTGGTGGCGCGCCACTCGCGGGCGGAGAACCACACGGACGAGGTGACCGGCACGTCCTCCGCGACGAACGCGCGCCGCATCGCGACCTTGTCCATCGCGACGGCCGAGGCCAGCACGCCGCACCCCACGTACGGCAGGCCGAGCGCCTCCAGGTGCCCCTGGACGACGCCGTCCTCCCCGTACGGGCCGTGCAGCACGGGGAAGACCACGTCCACCACGTCGCGCCGCAGCTCCACCGGCCACCGGCCGCGCCGGTCGATGATGACCGGGACAGGCTTGTAAAGGTCGGCGGGCAAGGCGTCGAGCACGGCCTGAGCCGACTGCAGCGACACCTCGTGCTCGGCGGACGGCCCGCCTCCCAAGACGGCCACGCGTACGCGTTCTGTCACGATCCATCAGCCTTCCTGCAGTGATTCGGAGCCGGCCCGGGGGCGGCTCCGAATCACTGTGGTGCGGCGATGTCCGCGCGCCGTCAGCGCGATGTCATGATCGTGTCACGGCGTCAGGACGGGTCGTCGAGCAGCAGCGGCAGCTCGCTCCAGCCGTGCGCGATGAACGACGGCACGTGCGGCGCCTCACCGCTCGGCTCGGCCAGGCGCAGGTGGGGGAAACGGGCGAACAGGGCGGGCAGCGCGGTGAGCGCCTCCTGCCTGGCCAGCGGCGCGCCGATGCAGCGGTGCACGCCGACGCCGAAGGCCAGGTGCTCCGCCTGGTCCCGGGCGACGTCGAACCGGTCGGCGTCCTCACCGTGCTGGGCGGGGTCGTGGTTGGCCGCCAGGTACGTGGTGATGATGGCGTCGCCGGCCGGGATCCGCGTACCGGCGATCTCGATGTCCTCGATCGCGAACCGCAGCGGCAGGTTGGCGATGGACGGCGCCCAGCGCAGCGTCTCCTCCACCGCCGCCTCCCACGTGATCTCCCCGGCCAGCACCCGGCGGAGCTGCTCGGGGTGGGTCAGCAGGGCGTGCACCGCGTTGCCGATCAGGTTGACGGTGGTCTCGTGCCCGGCGGCGATGAGCAGCAGCAGCGTGTCGCGCAGCTCGTCGTCGCTGAGCCGGTCGCCCTGGTCGCGGGCCTCGATCAGCTCCGTGGTGAGGTCGTCGCCGGGGTGCTCGCGCTTGTAGGCGACCAGCGCGGGCAGGACGGTGGCGATGCGCTGCAGGTTGGCCGCCGTCGCCTCGGGCGTGGCCGTGGTGTCCATGACCGCTTCCATGATCTCGGCCATGTCGGTCCGCATGTGCTCGGGCACCCCGAACAGCTCGCAGATCACCCGCATCGGCAGCGGATGCGCGTACGCCGACCGCAGGTCGACCGGCTGCCCTGGAGGCGTGGCGGCCATGTCGTCGAGCAGTTCGGCGATGATGCGCTCGATGACGGGCTGCAGCGCCTTGCTGCGGCGGGCGGTGAAGCTCGGCGCGATGAGCTTGCGCAGCCTGCGGTGATCGGCGCCGTACGTGCTGAGCATGTTGCGCACGCCGATCCAGCCCGCGATCCACATCCACTCGGGCCGGCCGCCGACCTCCTCCCACAGCCGCCAGTGCTGCTTGTCCTTGCTGACCAGCGGATTGAGCACGAGCTCCTTGAGCAGGTCGTGCCGGGTCACCGCCCAGGCGGGGATGCCGCCGGCGAGCTCTACGAGGACCAGGGGGCCGAGGTCGCGTAGTCGGCGGGACTCGCCGGGAAGGTCGGTTCCGAAGGGGTCGAGGGCGACGCGCTCTGCGCTGACCAAGGGGACTCTCCAGGCTGGTCGGGGCGGATGGGGGTGAAACTGACCGGAAGGGTGGCCAGCGAGCGGATGAACGGCCCCGGCCGCCACTCGAGCTCCTCGCGCGGCACGTCCAGCTCGAGGTCGCTCAGGTACGAGGTGAGCCGCTCGATGGCGGTCATGGCGATGAGCGTCGCCGGGTCGGAGGCCGGGCAGCGGTGCGCGCCGGCGCCGAAGCCCAGGTAGGAGCCGCCGTCGGAGCGCAGCTCGTCCGGTACGTGGGTCGGCTCGGTGTTCGCCGCGGCGTACGACACCAGGACCAGCTCGGCCGGCTGGATCCAGGTGCCGTGGAAGTCGACCGCCCGCGTGGTGAAGTAGGGGCCGTAGTTGGCCATGGCCGGCTCGGCGCGCAGCGCCTCCATGAGCGCGTCGTACGTGCTGAGCGCGCCGTTGGTCAGCGAGCTGTAGTAGCGGTCGTCGCTGACCATGCGGGAGATCGTGTTGGAGATGAGGCTCGCCATCGGGTCGAAGCCGGCGGCCAGCGTGACGACGAGCGCCTCGATGACCTCCTGCTGGGTCAGCCCGGCGGGGTGGTCGATGAACCACGAGGTCAGGTCGTCGCCGCGGCTGGCGTACTTCGACTCGATCAGCTCGATGATGTAGCGGTAGTAGTTCTCGGAGCCGCGCGCGCCCGCCTCGGGGTCGGCCTCCATCATGTCGTACAGGGCCGAGATGAGCGCGGCGCTGTCGGAGTCGGGGCGGCCGAGCAGCAGGTTGAACACGCGCAGCGGGATCGGCCTGGCGAACTCGTGCACCAGGTCGGCCGAGCCCTTGGCGGCGAAGCCGCGGATCAGCGAGTCGGAGACCTCGATCACCATGTCGCGCAGCTTGTGCGGCTGGATCATGCTGTAGCAGTCGATCACCACCCGGCGGTAGCGGGCGTGGTCGGCGCCGTCGGAGAACAGCACGTTGTCGCGGTGGGCGAGCATGCCGAGCGCGGCCGCCGCGCCGGGCGTGTCCGGCAGCCTGACCTGCCACGGGCGCGAGTCCTTGCTCCACGCGCCGTCGGCATTGGTCAGCACGTCGAGCGCGGCCTGGTAGCTGATCACCAGGTGCGCCTGGATGCCGGGGGCGATCTCCACGGGCGCGACGGCCCCGTGCCGCTCCCGCAGCCGCGCGTAGACCGCCTGCGGGTCGTTGGTGAACTCGGGCCCGTACAGCTTGCCCGCGTCGGGCAGATAACGCAGGGTCATGTCGACATCAGTTCCTTGATGTGTTCCACCAGCGCGATGAGGGAGGCGCGGGCGGAGACGGGGTCGCGGGCGTCGCACACCAGCAGCGGCGTGCGCGGGTCGAGGTCCAGGGCCTGCCGCAGCGCCTCGGCCGGGTACTCGGGCGAGTCGGGGAAGTGGTTGACGGCGACCGCGTACCGGATTCCGGCGTTCTCGACCAGGTCGAGCACGGCGAAGCTGTCGTCGATGCGGCGGGTGTCGGCGAGCACCAGCACGCCGAGCGCGCCGCGCGCCAGCTCCTCCCACAGCACCTGGAAGCGGGTCTGCCCGGGAGCGCCGAACAGGTACAGCACCACGCCGGGCAGGGTGAGCCGGCCGAAGTCGATCGCGGTGGTGGTGGTGGTCTTCTCGTTGACGCCGGTGAGGTCGTCGACCAGCGTGCCCGCCTGGGTGAGGACCTCTTCGGTGTTGAGGGGCTCGATCTCCGACAGGGCGCTGACCATGGTCGTCTTGCCCACGCCGAAGGGTCCGGCGATGATCAGCTTGACCGGGATGTGGTCGGCGCTGATCCGGCTATCAGAGAGCGCGGAGGCCACTGAGTACCAACTCCAAGATTTCTATGTCGGGTCCGTCCGCGCGCGGCGGATCCCGGGTCAGCAGCGTGCCGGAGGCCGCCAGCCCCGCCACCAGCAGCCGTACCACGCAGTACGGCAGGCCCAGGTGCGCCGCGCACTCATAGACGGACAGCGGGCCCTCCTCCAGGAGGTTCACCAGGTGAGAGCCCGGTGGGTCCAGCGCGCCGTGGACCGCCTCGGGGGCGACGTAGACGAGGGTCGTCCGTTCGACGCTGATGTGTTCTGGCACGGCCAGCTTGGCGGCGGCCATGAAGTCGGGGACGACACGCCGCCGCTGCCGTCCGGAGGTCATGCCGGGGCTTCCGGCGTCCTGGCGGCGCTGGCGTCGTTGAGCGCCTTGATGAGCTTCTGCACCTGGAGCTGCACCTCGTACGCGAGTGACCCGATCTGGACGGCGCCGGTGGCGGCCACGACGATGGCGGCGCGGTCACCGGCGGGAGCGAGGTAGTAGTAGCCGGTGCCCGCGGAGATGACGATGTCCACGACCTCGCCGTCGGCGCCGTTGCTGAGCCCCTCGCACAGGGCGCGGGCGGCTCCCAGCACCGAGCTCGTCATCGCGGCCGTACGCTCTCCCGCCTCGACGCTCACGTTGGCGGAACCGCCGAGGATGAGCCCGTCGCGGCTCAGCACCACGCCGCTGGTGACGCCGGGCAGCGCGAGGAGCGGTGACAGGACCCAGGAGACGTCGAGCGTCAGCGGCCGGCGGCGCGGGCGGGGGGTGGCGGCGGGGGTGTGGTCCATGGAGGGTTCAGTTCCCTTCGGTCGCGTCGTCGTGCTGAGACGGCAGCGCTTCGCGGCGGCCCGCTTCTGCGCCCGTCTGGAAGTCGCCCCACCGCTTCTGGGCCTCCTCGGGGGTGGTGAGCGGGGTGGTGGCGGGGCCCGTGGGGGCGCGCCGCGGCGTCTGGCGGCGGCGCTGCGGCAGCCCTGGCAGGCCGTCGATCCCGGTGTCCGAGAGGGCCGCCGGGCCGGTGCCCGGGTCGGTGCCCGGGTCGGTGGGCGCGTCCGTCAGGGAGGCCGTGCGCACCGGCCGCGGCTCGGGCGGCTCGGCCGCACGCATGGGGCGCGGCTCGGGCGGCTCGGGCGCGCGCATGGGGCGCGGGGCGATCGCGGCGGGCACCGGCGCCGCCTCGGGCAGGCGCTGCTGGTACGGCGACGTCGCGACGACGGCCCTGACCGGCTCGGGCGCGAGCACGGACGGGCGGGTGTTCTCCGGCATCTCCACCAGCAGTCCCGCGGGGACGCTCACCACGGCCTGGACGCCGCCGTAGGCGCTCTTCTTCACCGTGACCTGCATGCCGTACTGCGCGACCTGCCGGCCGATGGCGGCCCACCCGGTGTGGGGCGGGTTGCCGAGGTCGACCAGGCGTACGGAGTGCCGGCCGCTGAGCAGCCGCCCGGCGCGGGCGTACTGTTCCTCGTTGAGGCCGACGCCGGCGTCGTCGATGACGATGGCCGCGCCGGTGTTGGTCTCGTGGAGGGCGATGGTCACCTTGAGCGTGCCGTGGGAGTGGTGGACGGCGTTGGCGAGCAGCTCGGAGGTGACGAACAGGATCGGCTCGGCGGCCCTGGCGGCCACGCCGACGCGGCGGCGCAGGTGGTTGGCGGGCCCGTCGATGCGCTGGTCGAAGTTCTCGACGCGGGCGACGGCGCCGACCACGAGGTCGACGAGGTAGGTGTCGTCGCGCGACAGCCCGGCGGTGGCGCCACAGGCGATGCCGGTGGCCTGGGCGCGGCGGATGATGAGTTCGTTGAACATGTCGAGGCCGAGCACCTCGCGCAGCAGGTCGGTGTGCTCGTCGCCGCTGTAGCGCTGCTGGACGGACGACAGCAGGTCCTGGGCGCGCAGGGCCTGGGTCTGCACGCGCGACATCGCGCCGCGCACGATCGCCTGGGCGGCCTCGTCGATGCGTACGGACTCCTCGCGCACCGCGCTGGAGATCGCGTCGAGCACGGCGAGGTGCTGGCGGTCGATGTCGGTGCCGGCCAGCTTCGCGTTCTGCAGCCCTGGCACGGTGACGTGGGAGGCGCGCAGGTGGGAGACCAGGGCGGGGATGCGGGTGGTCAGCAGGTGGTCGGTCTCGGCGCGGGCGAGGTCGTGCTGGGCGCGCAGCTCGCGGGCCTCCTCGGCGGCCTCGCGGGCCTGCCGTTCGACCTCGCGGGCCTGCCGTTCGACCTCACGGGCCTGGTGCTCGGCCTCACGAGCCTGATGCTCGGCCTCCCTGGCCTTGTGCTCGGCCTCCCTGATCTGGCGTTCGGCCTCTCTGGCCTGGTGTTCGGCCTGCCGCAGGCGCTGCTCCCACTGGCCGCCCTCGCGGGACAGGCGTTCGTGCGCGCGCCGGGTTTCGGTCAGCTGCGCGCGGGTCTGCGCGAGCTCACGGCCGGCGCGGTTTCGGTAGATCAGCACGGCGGCGAGAGCGATGGCGACGACGCCTGCCACTATCGCGACGCTGACAAAATCTGACGGCATGACAGTCCTGAGCTAGGAGGAAAGGGCGAACCGGCGCCGTTCGCCCACCCAGTATTCCGGGGAGACCAAGATAGTCAAATAGCGTGGACGGCACTCATGAATGCCCATAAATGCCCTTAAAACGGGATGAAAAGGGCTTGGTAGCGTTCCCATGATCACGTTCCGTGACCGTTTCCGGGCTTACCGGCCTGACCTGCGGATATATCAAACCTGGCCCATTGGCCCGTAAGAACCTAATCTCCTGAAATGGCGACCCGGATCCCCTTCGCCAGCCATCTCGTGGATGAACGTCACTCCATCTTCACGTTGCGTAGTTGTTCGGGTCCTCGATGGAACAGGGCCGCGCCGAGCGAAGTCGTCGACGCCCTCAAGACTCTCGACCCGAACCTCGGCCCGGACCTCGGCCCGGACCTCGGCCCGGACCTCGGCACGACCCGTTCGCTCCATGTCGAACAGGATGCTCTTCGTGCCGAGCGGCAACCGGGACCTGCCACTCCCACCCACGAAGTGCATCGCTTAGAGTATTGGAACAGTAACGGTCAGCTATGGAGGTGGTCATGGCCGTACCGCGTCACGTGGCCTGCGTGATGGATGGGAACGGCCGCTGGGCCGAGCAGCGCTCGCTGCCGCGCACCGCGGGTCACGAGGCCGCCGAGGCCGCCGTCATGGACGTCATCGAGGCGGCCCGCGCCGCCGGCGTCACCTGGCTCAGCCTGTACGCCTTCTCCACCGAGAACTGGCGGCGCCCGGCGGGCGAGATCGACATCCTCATGCGGCTCGTGCGCCGCGCCATCCGCAAGCACGCGCCCGCGCTGCACACCCGCGGCATCCGCTGCCGCTTCCTCGGCATGAGCGACCCGCGCATCCCAGCCCCGCTGGTCCGCGACATCACCGACCTGATGACGCTCACCCGTGACAACACCCGCATGACGCTGACCGTCGCCTTCGACCACGGCGGCCGCCGCGACATCGTGCAGGCCGCCCGCTCGCTGATCAGGTCCGCGACACCCGCCGACGAGGTCACCGAGGCCGGCTTCGCCGCCCACCTGCCCTATCCCGACACCCCCGACGTCGATCTCGTCATCCGCACCTCGGGCGAGCAGCGCATCTCCAACTTCATGCTCTGGCAGGTCGCCTACGCCGAGTGGGTGTTCCCCCAGGTGCTCTGGCCCGACTTCCGCGCCGCCCACTTCGCCGAATGCCTCGACGCCTACCTGCGGCGCCGGCGCCGCTTCGGCGACGTCCACCCCACCACCGTCACAGGAAAGGGCCTTCGTTGAGCCACACCGACCCGCAGCAGGACGTCTTCGGCCCCGACTCGCTCCTGCGCCCCGTGACCTCCGAGGCGCGCTGGGGGCTCGCGGTGACCAGGGCCACCCTGCTGGAGGCCGCCCATCCGCAGATCGGCGCGGCGCTGATGGAGAACTCCACGTTCCTGACGCATCCGTGGCGGCGGCTGCGCAACACCGTCACGAGCGCGCGGCGGCTGCTCGACCCCGACCCGCGCGTACGCGACCGCGAGGCGGCCCGGCTCAACCGCCTGCACTCCCGCATGTCCGGCACCGACGCCCAGGGCCGCCCCTACGACGCGACCGATCCCGAGGCGCGCGCGTGGGTGGTGGCCACCCTGTTCGACTCGACGGTGACGATGTGCCGGCTGAGCGGCGACGCGCTCGGCGCCGACGCGATGCGCCGCCTCTACGACGAACACCGTACGTTCCTCGCGCTGATGGAGGGCACCGCCGACCACCTGCCCGCGACGCTGCCCGAGTTCTGGCCCTACTTCGACGACATCGTCGAGCACCGCCTGGAGAACAACGAGGCGGTCGGCGTCATCCTCTACCGGCTCTTCGCGAACGTGCCCGCTCCTCCCGTGCTGCGCGCCCACCCGGCGTTGTGGACGGCGGGCCGGGCCGTGGCGAGCCCGCTGGCCACGGCGATCACCATCGCCTCGCTCCCCGAGGCGTTCAGCAGGCGGGTCGCGCTGCCCGACCTGCCGGGCGCCCGCACGCTCATGCAGAGCGCCTACCTGGGCGCCGCCCTCGCCACCCGCCACCTGCCGGAGAGCTGGACGCGGGTGGACTTCTTCATGAACCTCCTGGACGGCCAGGGCGAAGCCCCGTTGGAGACCGTACGCAGGCAGGCCCGCAAGGCCGCGGCCCTCGTACGCCTGCTCACCCCTGCCGGCGACGACGAGGGCGAGCAGGTGACCCGCTCGGCCGACCGGTTCTTCACCGAGGTGCTCGACCAGACCGGCGACGGCTGCCTGCGCTGGCCCGACCTGGCCGCCATGGCGCGCGAGATCGCCACCCGGCTCGACCTCGGCGGGCAGGAGGAGGAGCGGCTGTTCCAGGCGTACGCCGCGTGGTGGTCCGAGCTGCAGGCCGCGCTCGACCGCGACGGCGACGGGCGGGTCACCCGCGAGGAGTACGCCGCCGCGGCGGCCCGCCTGCCCGGCACCGGCCTCATCAGGATCGCCGACGTGCTGTTCGACGTCACCGACACCGACGACGACGAGAAGATCGACGCCGGCGAATACCGCGACCTGTTCCGCACGGCCTTCCACCGCGACCTGGCGGGCAGCGGCGACGCCTACTCGCGCAGCGCGTTCGTCCGGCAGTTCGTCTCCTTCATGTCCGGTCAGCAGCACTCCAGCGCCTACACCTCGCTGTTCACGTCCGGATAGAGTCGCGCGCCGGTTTCGTCCCGATCAGCCCGGCCGCCCCTGAGGACGTCGGTGACAAGCCCGGCGCCTGGTACCCGCGCGACCCTCCAGCCGTAGGCGTAGCGAGGCCGTCAATATCCGCGCCATAGCCGTATGAATCCCGTCAAGAACGGCGAAACACCCATATTTCCGACGTTTGCTTGATCTGCGCCGCTCATCCAGGGGCGGCGCTCTGATCATCCGAGCTGAGGAGTGGGGATGGCCGACGTCATCTTCGTCGCCATGACGATCGCGATCTTCGCGGTCTTCGGGCTGGTCGTACGGGCGGTGGAGCGGCTGTGAGCGCCGTCGACGCCACCGGCCTCATCGTGGCCGGCGCCCTGGTGGTCTTCATGGTCGCGGCCCTGCTGTTCCCGGAGCGCTTCTGATGGCCGCCACGCTCTTCGCCGGCTCCCTGATCGCCGCGCTGGCGCTGGCCTGGAAGCCGCTCGGCGACCACATGTACCGCGTCTACGCGACGTCCCGGCACACCGCGGCCGAGCGCGGCGTCTACCGCCTGCTGGGGGTCCGCGCGGACGCCGAGCAGAGCTGGCCCGTCTACGCCCGCGCCCTGCTGGCGTTCTCGCTGGTCTCGGTCCTCGTCGTGTACGGCATGCAGCGCCTGCAGGACCGGCTGCCGCTGAGCCTCGGCATGGAACCGGTGACCGGCCACATCGCCTGGAACACCGCGATCAGCTTCGTCACCAACACCAACTGGCAGGCGTACGCCGGCGAGTCCACCATGGGACACCTGACGCAGATGGCCGCGCTGGCCGTGCAGAACTTCGTCTCGGCCGCGGCCGGCATGGCGGTCGCGGTCGCCCTGGTACGCGGCTTCGCCCGCCGGGAGTCGGCCACGATCGGCAACTTCTGGGTGGACCTGGTCCGCGGCACGCTGCGCATCCTGCTGCCGCTCGCCTTCGCCGGCGCGCTGGTGCTGGTGGCGGGCGGCGTGGTGCAGAACCTCTCCGGCGTCCAGCACGTGACGACCCTGACCGGCGGCACGCAGGCCATCACCGGCGGGCCTGTCGCCTCCCAGGAGGCCATCAAGGAGCTGGGCACCAACGGCGGCGGCTTCTACAACGCGAACTCGGCCCACCCGTTCGAGAACGCGACGAGCTGGACGAACTGGTTCGAGATCGTCCTGATCCTGGTGATCCCGTTCGCGCTCACCCGTACCTTCGGCCGCCTGGTGGGCCAGGTCAGGCAGGGGTATGCGATCCTGGCGGTGATGGGGGTGCTCGCGGTGGCGAGCGTGCTGCTCACCAACGTCTTCGAGCTGTCCGGCGCCGCCACCGTGCCGCAGGCGGCCGGCGCCGCGATGGAGGGCAAGGAGCTGCGCTTCGGCGTTTCAGGCTCGGCCACGTTCGCCGCCGCCACCACGCTCACGAGCACCGGCGCGGTGAACTCCTTCCACGACTCCTTCACCCCGTTCGGCGGCATGATGACGCTCCTGAACATGATGCTGGGCGAGGTCGCGCCCGGCGGGGTCGGCGCGGGCCTGTACGGCATGCTCGTGCTGGCCGTCATCACGGTGTTCGTCGCCGGGCTGCTGGTCGGGCGCACCCCGGAATACCTCGGCAAGCGGATCGGCGCCCGCGAGATCAAGCTGGCCTCGCTGTACTTCCTGGTCATGCCGGTGCTGGTGCTGTCCGGCAGCGCCGCCGCGCTGGGCTCGGGCGAGGGGCGAGCGGGCATGCTGAACGCCGGCCCGCACGGCCTGTCCGAGGTCCTGTACGCCTTCACCAGCGCCTCGAACAACAACGGCTCCGCCTTCGCCGGCCTCACGGCCGGCACCCCCTGGTACGACGTGGCGCTCGGCCTGTGCATGGCCTTCGGCCGTTTCCTGCCGATCGTCCTGGTGCTGGCCCTGGCCGGGTCGCTGGCCGCGCAGGCGCCCGTCCCCGAGGGCGCGGGCACGCTGCCGACGCACCGGCCGCTGTTCGTGGGCCTGCTCATCGGCGTCACCGTGATCCTGGTCGCCCTCACCTTCCTCCCTGCCCTCGCGCTCGGGCCCCTCGCAGAAGGGCTGTCCTGACATGCCAACCTCTGTGCTGAAGGGCGGCCTGCTCGACCCCCGTCAGCTGGCCGCCGCGCTGCCGGACGCGCTGCGCAAGCTCAACCCGGTCACGCTGTGGCGCAACCCGGTGATGTTCGTCGTCGAAGCCGGCGCGGCTCTCACCACCATCCTCGCCGTCGCCGATCCTTCGTTCCTCGCCTGGGCGATCGTGGTGTGGCTGTGGCTGACCGTGCTCTTCGCCAACCTGGCGGAGGCGGTCGCCGAGGGCCGCGGCAAGGCGCAGGCGGCCACGCTGCGCCAGGCCAAGGCCGGCACCCGGGCCCGCCGGCTGCGCAGCCCGCACGACCCCGGCACCTGGGACGTCGTCCCGGCCGCCGAGCTGCGGCCCGGCGACCACGTGATCGTCGAGGCCAGCGAGGTCGTCCCCGGCGACGGCGACGTCGTCGAGGGCATCGCCAGCGTGGACGAGTCCGCCATCACCGGCGAGTCCGCCCCGGTCATCCGCGAGTCGGGCGGCGACCGCTCCGCCGTGACCGGCGGCACGAAGGTGCTGTCCGACCGCATCATCGTGCGGATCACCCAGAAGCCCGGCGAGAGCTTCATCGACCGGATGATCGCGCTGGTCGAGGGCGCGAACCGGCAGAAGACGCCGAACGAGATCGCGCTCAACATCCTCCTGGCCGCGCTGACGATCATCTTCCTCGTCACCACCGTCACCCTGCAGCCGGCGGCCGTCTACTCCGTCGCCGCCAACCCCGGCGTCCCCGGCTCCCTCGCCATCGGCCGCGACGGCGTCACCGGCGTCGTGCTGGTGTCGCTGCTGGTCTGCCTGATCCCGACCACGATCGGCGCGCTGCTGTCGGCCATCGGCATCGCCGGCATGGACCGCCTCGTGCAGCGCAACGTGCTCGCGATGTCGGGCCGCGCGGTCGAGGCGGCCGGCGACGTGTCCACGCTGCTGCTGGACAAGACCGGCACCATCACGCTCGGCAACCGGCAGGCCGCCGCGTTCGTCCCGGTGGACGGGGCCGGCGAGACCGAGCTGGCCGAGGCGGCGCAGCTGTCCAGCCTGGCCGACGAGACCCCCGAGGGCCGCTCGATCGTGGTGTTCGCCAAGCGGCGCCACGGCCTGCGCGAGCGCCCTCCGGGCGAGCTCGCGCACGCGACCTGGGTGCCGTTCACCGCCCATACCCGCATGTCCGGCGTCGACGTGGACGGCCGCCAGGTGCGCAAGGGCGCCGCCGCCGCGGTGCTGGCGTGGGTGCGCGAGACGGGCGGCCGCCCGTCCGGCGAGGTCGGGCAGGTCGTGGACGGCATCTCCGCCTCCGGCGGCACCCCGCTGGTGGTCGCGGAGGCCGGCCGCGTGCTCGGCGTGATCCACCTCAAGGACGTCGTCAAGGAGGGCATGGGGGAACGCTTCGCCGAACTGCGCCGCATGGGCATCCGCACCATCATGATCACCGGCGACAACCCGCTGACCGCCGCGGCCATCGCCGATGAAGCCGGCGTGGACGACTTCCTCTCCGAGGCCACCCCCGAGGACAAGCTCGCCCTCATCAAGGCGGAACAGCAGGGCGGCCGCCTGGTCGCGATGACCGGCGACGGCACCAACGACGCCCCCGCCCTGGCCCAGTCAGACGTCGGCGTCGCCATGAACACCGGCACCTCCGCCGCCAAGGAGGCCGGGAACATGGTGGACCTCGACTCCGACCCGACCAAGCTCATCGAGATCGTCGAGATCGGCAAGCAGCTGCTCATCACGCGGGGCGCGCTCACCACGTTCTCGATCGCCAACGACCTCGCCAAATACTTCGCGATCATTCCGGCCATGTTCGCCGCGGTCTACCCCGGTCTCGACGCGCTCAACGTCATGCGCCTGTCCAGCCCGCAGTCCGCGATCCTGGCCGCGGTGATCTTCAATGCGCTCGTCATCGTCGCGCTGATCCCGCTGGCGCTCAGAGGCGTCAGATACCGGCCGTCCAGCGCGTCCAAGCTGCTCAGCCGCAATCTGTACGTCTACGGCCTCGGCGGCGTCGTCGCGCCGTTCTTCGGCATCAAGGCCATCGACCTGCTCGTCAGCCTCCTTCCAGGGATGGGTTAAATGGAACGTATGCCCAGCTGGGTTCGCCGGCACGTGGCCGCGCTGAGAGCGGTGGCCGTTCTCAGCGCGCTGCTCGGCGTCGTCTATCCGCTGGCCGTCACCGGCGTCGCGCAGGCGCTGTTCCACGGCCGCGCCAACGGCTCGATCGTCACCGCGCACGGCAGGGCCGTCGGCAGCGCGCTCATCGGCCAGTCCTTCACCGGCGCCGGCGGTGAGCCGATCCGCGCGTACTTCCAGTCCCGCCCGTCGGCGACCGGCTACGACCCGGCCGCGAGCGGCGCCTCCAACCTGGGGCCCGAGGACGTCGTGGACGCGGGCAGGCCGTCGCTGCTGACCCTGGTCTGCGCCCGGTCCAAGGCGGTGGGCGAGCTGGAGGGGGTCAGCGGCGCGCGTCCGTACTGCACGGCGGACGGGGTCGGCGCGGTGCTCAAGGTGTTCCCCGGCCGGGTGGTGAGCGTCAACCAGGTCTGTCCGGCCGTCCCGTTCGTGCGCACGTACCAGGGGGTGACGGTGGAGTGCGCCAGGAGGGGCGAGGACTACGCGGCCGGACGTACCGTCCCCGTCCGCGGTGACGTGACCGCCGTGCGGGTGCCGGCCGACGCGGTGACGGCGAGCGGCTCCGGCCTGGACCCGCACATCTCCGTCGCCTACGCCGAGCTTCAGGCGCCCCGCGTCGCCAGAGCGCGCGGGCTCCGCCTTGCCGAGGTCGAACAGCTCATCAGGCGGCACACCATCGGCCGGGCGCTGGGCTTCATGGGCGAGCCCGCCGTGAACGTGCTCGCGCTCAACCTCGCCCTCGACGGGAGGTGACATGAGGGGACGGCTGCGCATCTACCTCGGGGCGGCGCCCGGGGTCGGCAAGACGTACGCGATGCTCGGCGAGGGCCGCCGCGCGCGCGAGCGCGGCAGGGACGTGGTCGTGGGCCTGGTCGAGACCCACGGCAGGCCCCGTACCGCCGCCCTGCTGGAAGGGCTGGAGGTCGTCCCGCGCAGGCGTGTCGTCCACCGCGGCGCCACCTTCACCGAGCTGGACGTGGCCGCCGTGATCGCGCGCCGGCCGGCGGTGGCGCTCATCGACGAGCTGGCCCACACCAACGTGCCCGGCTCGAAGAACGTCAAGCGCTGGCAGGACATCGACAAGCTCCTGGACGCCGGCATCGACGTCGTCTCCACCGTGAACATCCAGCACCTGGAGTCGGTCAACGACGTCGTCCAGGAGATCACCGGCGTGCCGCAGCGCGAGACAGTGCCGGACGAGGTGGTGCGCCGCGCCGACCAGATCGAGCTGGTCGACATGTCGCCGGAGGCACTGCGCCGCCGCATGGCGCACGGCAATGTGTACGCGCCCGAGAAGGTCAGCGCCGCCATGGCGAACTACTTCCGCGTCGGCAACCTCACCGCGCTGCGCGAGCTGGCGCTGCTGTGGGTGGCGGGCAAGGTGGACGAGCAGCTCGACCGCTACCGCGCCGACCACGGCATCGAGGGCACCTGGGAGACCCGCGAACGCGTCGTGGTCGCCCTCACCGGCGGCCCCGAGGGTGACACGCTCGTCCGCAGAGCCGCCCGCATCGCGGCCCGCACCAAGGGCGCCGACCTGCTGGCCGTCCACGTCACCAGTTCCGACGGGCTGGCCGGCGCCGACCCGGCGAACCTGGCCAGGCAGCGCACGCTGGTCGAGGACATGGGCGGCAGCTACCACCAGGTCGTCGGCGACGACGTCCCCCGCGCGCTGCTCGACTTCGCGCGCGGCGTCAACGCCACCCAGCTCGTCCTGGGCGCCTCCCGCAGAGGACGGTTCGCGCAGATCCTCTCGCGCGGCGTCGGCGTGGAGACGACCTCGCTGTCCGGCTCCATCGACGTGCACCTGGTGCCTCACGAGGAGGCCAAGAAGGGCCGCAGGCGGCCGGAGCGTGCCCGCGCCGCGCTCACCCGTACGCGCCGGCTGGCCGGATGGGCCGTGGCGCTGGCCGGGATGCCCGCGCTGACCGCCGCCCTGTCGCCGTTCCGCGGCGTGCTCTCGCTACCCAGCGAGATCCTGCTGTTCCTTTGCCTCGTCGTCGGCGTCGCCCTCGTCGGCGGCATGTGGCCGGCGATCGTCACCGCCGTCGGCGGCTCGCTCCTGCTCAACTGGTTCTTCACCTCGCCCACCGGGCGGATCACCATCGCCGCGCCGGAGAACCTGTTCGCCCTGGTGGTGTTCGTCCTGGTCGCGGCGGCCGTCAGCACGATCGTGGACCTGGCGGCCCGGCGCACCCGGCAGGCCGCACGCGCGGGCGCGGACGCCGAGGTGCTGTCCGCACTGGCCGGTCACGTGCTGCGCGGCGAGGCAGCGCTGTCCTCGCTCCTCGGACGGCTGCGCGAGACCTTCGGGCTCGACGCGGTCACCCTGCTCGAACGTGCCGGCGACCGGCAGGACCCCGGTGCCTGGCGCATCGTCGCCACCTCGGGCGCCGCCCCCTGCACTGCGCCCGCCATGGCCGACACCGACGTCGCCGTCGGGGAGGACCTGGTCCTCGCCGCCCGCGGCCGGCTGCTGGACGCCAGCGACAGGCGGGTGCTGGAGGCATTCGCCGCCGAGGCCGCCGTCGCGCTGCGCCAGGAACGCCTCCAGGAGGCGGCGGAACGGGCCGAGCCGCTGGCCGCTGCCGACAAGATGCGCACCGCCCTGCTGGCCGCCGTCAGCCACGACCTGCGCACCCCGCTCGCCGCCGCCAAGGCCGCCGTCGAGAGCCTGCGCAACGACGAGGTCGCCTGGACGCCCCAGGACCGCGACGAGCTGCTCGCCACCGCCGACGAGTCCCTGACCCGGCTGCACCGGCTGGTGGAGAACCTGCTCGACATGAGCCGTCTGCAGGCCGGCGTCCTCGGGTTGTCGCTGCAACCCGTCGCGCTCGAGGAGGTCGTGCCCCGCGCCGTGGACGACCTCGGCGCCCTGCGCGACCGCATCGAGGGCGACCTCGCCGCCGACCTGCCCGACATCGTGGCCGACCCCGCCCTGCTGGAGCGGGTGCTGGTCAACCTGATGGCCAACGCCGTACGCCACAGCCCGCCCGAGCACAAGGTGCTCATCACCGGAAGCAGGCACGACGACAAGGTGGAGATCCGGGTGATCGACCGCGGCCCCGGCATCCCGCGCGCCGACCGCGAGCGCGTCTTCCTGGCCTTTCAGCGACTCGGCGACCGCGACAACGACACCGGCGTCGGCCTCGGGCTCGCGCTGTCGCGCGGCCTGACCGAGGCCATGGGCGGCGCCCTCACCCCGGAGGAGACGCCGGGAGGAGGGCTGACGATGATGGTGAGCATGCCCGTCCACGACGCGGTGGAGCCGTCATGACCAAGATCCTCGTCGTCGACGACGAGCCGCAGATCCTGCGCGCCCTGCGCATCAACCTGGTCGCCCGCCACTACGAGGTCGAGGTCGCCGCCGACGGCTCATCGGCGCTGCGCCAGGCCGCCCGATGGCACCCCGACCTCGTCATCCTCGACCTCGGGCTGCCCGACATCGACGGCACGGACGTCATCCACGGCCTGCGCGGCTGGACCCGCGTGCCCATCGTCGTGCTGTCGGGCCGCGCCGACAACCAGGACAAGATCGACGCCCTGGACGCCGGAGCCGACGACTACGTGACCAAGCCGTTCAGCATCGAGGAGCTCTTGGCCCGCATCCGCGCCGTCTCCCGCCGCGCCGCGGTCCACGACGCCGCCCAGGACGCCGAGCCGGTCACCGTCCGCATCGGCGAGCACGTCGTCGACCTGGCCGGCAAGACCGTCTCCGGCGGGCTCCGGCTCACCCCCACCGAATGGCACATCCTGGAGATCCTGCTGCGCAATCCCGGCAAGCTCATCTCGCAGCGCTACCTGCTCACCGAGGTCTGGGGCGGCCAGGCCGTCAAGGAGACCCACTATCTGCGCCAGTACATGGCCCAGCTGCGCAAGAAACTCGAACCCGACCCCGCCCACCCCCGCCATCTCATCACCGAACCCGGCATGGGCTACCGCTACACCCCGTCGGCTTCTCGGCCGTGAACGACCGAGCTCGCGGCTCCTCACCGTCGACGGCTTCGACGGTCCGGTCCGCGTCAGGCAGCGTGACTCACTGCCCAGCCGCAGTGCGAGCACTGCTGTGAGGTGTGGACCGTGTCGCGGAAGGCTCAAGGCATAGCTGAAACTCCACACTGTTGGCGGCAATGGCATCGCCGGGGCCCCAGGACTGCAGGATCCCCTTACTGAACCCGGAGCCATCACCGCACAGGGCGCCGGTCTGCCACCGGCGCGAAAGGGGCCACCGTTAATGTTGGACGTTCATCGGACAGTTTGGGAGTTGGGTATGCGTGCTCTTCAGATCGACCGCTTTGGAGATCTCGATGTGTTGGCGCTGGTCAACGTACCGGAACCGCAACCGGCCGATGGCGAGGTGCTGGTGCGGGTCATCGCCTCGGCCATCAACCCGGTCGATGACAAGACGAGGGAAGGGGCCATCGGTGAGGGCACGCCACCGTTGCCGATGACGCTGGGCTGGGAACTGGCGGGGATCGTCGTCAACCCGGGCACGAGCGGGCTGTCCGTCGGCGAGCGGGTGTTCGGCATGTCGCATCAGCTGGCGACCGGGCGGGGGTCATGGGCCGACCTCGTCGTCATCCCGGCTGCCTCCATCGCCCAGGCGCCCACGTCGGTCAGCCTCGTCGAGGCGGCGACCCTGCCCCTGCCGGGACTGACCGCGTTGCAGACCATGGACTGGCTGCGGGTCGGCCAGGGAGACAAGTTGCTGGTGGCAGGCGCGGCAGGAGCCGTCGGCGGACTGGCAGTGCAACTCGCGTGTGCTCGCGGAGCGCAGGTGGACGCGCTGGTGTCCAGACAGGCGCACATCAAGGTGGTACAGGAGCTGGGAGCCGACCACATCACCGCCGACAGGACCACCCTGCCGGTGGGCGGCTACGACGCCGTCTTCGACACCTTCGGCGCCTTCGTCACCGACGCCGTGGCCGATGGCGGCAGGTACGCCTCGATCGCCACCCAAGCCGGGCCCGTACCCGACCTGTCGCATCGTCGGGTGCGCACCACGGTCAACCAGGTACGCGAAGACGGCCGCGGGCTCGCCGAACTTGCCGCAGCCGTGGACGGCGGGCGACTGAAGATCCGGGTAGACGCGCAATACGCCATGCAGAACGTGAAAGCCGCGCACGAGCATTTCCAGCGGGGGAGCTTGAAGGGCAAGGTCGCGCTGATCTTCTGAACGGGCCGTCCCGGGAAACGATCAACCTCAAGGCGGGAAGCGATCTCCTCCACCTGCGTCTGGCCGTTTCTGGTGCCAGGAGGTAGGGCTTTGACGATGGAGCGAGGTCATCCGCGAGCTGGCTCCATCATCACGCTCAACCGTGGGCGGGCAGGCCGCCGACGGCGCTGAGGGTGGTGCCGTTGACGTAGCTGGCGGACGGGGAGGCGAGGAAGGCGACGGCCGCGGCGATCTCCCCGGCGTCCGCGAGGCGTCCCAGGGCGACCGACCGTCCCGCGGCTTCGAAGGCGTCGCCGAACGCGGCCGTCCCCTCCGTGCGAGTGGGACCGGCCGCGACGGCGTTGACCCGGACGCCCGCCGGGCCGTACTCCGCCGCCCAGGTCCTGGTGAGGGATTCCAGGGCGGCCTTGGTGGCGCCGTAGACGCCGGTGCCGTGGCCGGGGGTGGTGGCGGCGCCGCTGCTGACGTTGACGATCGCGCCGTGCCCGCGCTTCGCCATGGCGGGGGCCAGGGCCTGCACGAGCAGGTAGGGGGCGCGCAGGTTGACCTCGACGTGCGTGTCGAAGGTCGTCTGGTCGGTGTCGGCGGTGTGGGCGAAGTGGAACACGCCGGCGTTGTTGACGAGGATGTCGACGTCCCCGGCGCGTTCGGCCAGCGCCGTCACCTCGGCCGGCCGGGTGAGGTCGGCGGGTTCGAAGCGGGCCGAGCCGCCCGCCTCCTCGATCCGGCGCAGCGTGGCCTCCGCACGCTCGCGGTCGCGGCCGTGCACGATGACGCGGGCGCCGCGCCCGGCCAGGGCCAGGGCGGTGGCGCGGCCGATGCCCGCGGTGGCTCCGGTGATCAGCGCTGTCCGGCCGGCGAGGTCGGCGGCTCCGGTGACCGGTGCGGTGGGGCCGGCGAGGTCCTTGTTCACTGTGGCTTCCTGTCGGTAGGGGTTGCTCAGTGACCAGGGTCGGGGCGGCGGCGCGTGGTCCGCAAAGCCGTTTGCCGCATCGGCAAAGCGCTAGGGGCGGCAGCTGATCTCCATGCCGTCCTCCACGGGGAAGGCGACGGAGACGTAGCCGTGCGCGGGGTCGCGGACGTAGGCGAGATAGTCGGCCATGCTCGCGAACGTGATGTCGTCCGCAACCACGAGCGCCCCCGGGGCCAGGCGGTCTTCGAGCAGCCGCAGCACCGGCAGGCACAGCTCCTTCCAGCCGTCGAGCAGCAGCAGGCCGATCGGTCCCGGCACCTCGGCCAGCGTCTCGAAGGCGTCGCCGGGCAGGATCGTCACGTGCTCGGCCAGCCCCGCCTGCTCCAGGTTGGCGCGGGCGGCCTTGACCTTGACGTCGCTGAGCTCGGTCGTCCAGACGTGGCCCGTGCCGTTGTCGGCGACCGCGGCCGCCAGGTGGAGGGTGGAGATGGCGTACGAGGTGCCGAACTCGACGATCGTCTCGGGGCGGCCGTTGCGCGCCAGCGCGTACAGCAGCCGGCCGCCCGCCCTGGAGATCGGCATGTACTCCCCCGCCAGCGCGTCGGCACGCTGCCGCGCGGTCGCCTCGGCGTACGGGATGTCGAGCGGCCAGGGGGCGGGGTCGGCCTCTTCGCGGTCGGCCGCAGTGAAGAGGCGGTCGAGGAGTCGCGCGGTTTCGGGCTTCGTCAAGGTGTTCATGGCGCCTACCGTAGACTCACCGTTGCGTCTAGACAACCTGCTAAGGTCGGACGCGTCGAAGGAGGGAGCCCATGGGCGGCACCGCGCAGAAGCACCGCGGCAACCGGTACGGCCGCAGCGAGGAGGCGCGCCAGAGCGTGCTGGAGGCGGCCGACGACCTGCTGGTGGAGGTCGGCTACGCGCGCCTGACCATCGAGGGCATCGCCGAGCGGGCGGGCGTGGCCAAGCAGACGATCTACCGCTGGTGGACGTCCAAGAACGACATCCTCATGGACGCCTTCGTCCAGGACGCCGCCGAGGCGCTCATCCCGTCCGACACCGGCGACCTGCGGCATGACCTGCGCACCCACGCCCGCAACGTCGCCGCCTTCCTCACCGCCTCCGACGCCGGCGCCGTGTTCCGCGCCCTCACCGCCCAGGCCCAGCACGACCCGGCGCTCGCCGCCCGGCTGCAGGCCGAGCACCTCGGCAAGCAGCGCGGCCACGACCGGCTCCCCTTCGAACGCGCGCATATCCGGGGCGACCTCGACCCCGGCGTGGACATCGACCTGGCCGTCGACCAGATCATGGGGCCGATCTACTACCGCGTCCTGGTCACCGGCGAGCCCGTGACGCGGGAGTTCACCGACACGCTGGTGGACGCCGTCCTCTCCCGGGGCTAAGCGATGTTTGCGTAGTTTGATAGGTTTTAGGTGGTGTGCCGGGAAGTCTGGTCGGCGAGCGTACGTCCTGTTCCCCGACCACGAGCGGAGCTTCATGCCCGGCACCTTCACCACGCCATCTCGTCCTGCCCGGAACCTGTTCTACCGTTCCGAGGCCCGCCGCATCGCCGGCATCCTGCGCAAGGAGACCATCGGCGGCGCGCTGCTGCTGGCCGCCGCACTCGTCGCGCTCGTCTGGGCCAACTCGCCGTGGGCGCAGACGTACGAGGACCTGCGCGCCTTCGAGGTGGGCCCCGCTACGCTGCACCTCGATCTGGACCTGGCCACGTGGGCCGCGGACGGCCTGCTGGCGATCTTCTTCTTCGTGGCGGGCCTGGAGCTGAAGCGCGAGTTCGTCGCGGGCGACCTGCGCGACGTGCGGCGGGCCGCGGTGCCGGTGGCCGCCGCCGTCGGCGGGGTCGTCGTGCCCGCGCTGGTCTACCTCGCGATCGCCGGCGGCTCTGGCGGCGCGCAAGGCTGGGCGATCCCGACCGCCACCGACATCGCGTTCGCGCTGGCGGTGCTGGCCGTGATCGGCCGCTCCCTGCCGGAGGCGCTGCGGACCTTCCTGTTGACCCTGGCCGTGGTGGACGACCTGATCGCCATCGTGGTCATCGCCCTCTTCTACACCGCACACCTCGCGGTGCTGCCGCTGCTGGGCGCCCTCGTCCCGCTGGCGGTCTTCGCGGTGCTGGTACGACGCGGCGTACGGGCCTGGTGGCTGCTGCTGCCGCTCGCGTTCGCCACATGGGCGCTGGTGCACGCCTCCGGGGTGCACGCCACCGTGGCGGGGGTGCTGCTGGCGCTGACCGTTCCCGTCGCGGCGCACTCAGGCGAGAACGCGACCGGGCTCGCCGAGCACTTCGAGCACCGGTTCCGCCCGGTCTCGGCCGGGGTCGCCGTGCCCGTGTTCGCGTTCTTCTCCGCCGGGGTGTCGCTGGGCGGGCTGAGCGGGCTGGCCGGCACGCTGACCGAGCCGATCGCCGCCGGCATCCTGGCCGGGCTGCTGATCGGCAAGCCCCTTGGCATCCTGGGCGCGACGTGGCTGGTGGCCAGGTTCACCCGCGCCACGCTGGACGAGGGGCTGGGGTGGATCGACATGGCGGGGCTCGCCGTGCTGTCCGGGATCGGGTTCACGGTGTCGCTGCTGATCGGCGAGCTGGCTTTCGGTGCGGCGGAGGTCGCGCAGGTGAAGGTGGCCGTGCTGACCGGGTCGGTCGCGGCGGCGCTGGTGGCCATGGTGATCCTGCGCCTGCGCGCCCGTACGCACGCCGCCGCTCGCTAGACCCGGCCGGCTGGCTCAGCCGGCCGCGCGTTCCAGGGCCTTGGCCGCGCGGTCGACGTCGGCCTCGGTCGTGCGCCAGTTGGAGAACGCCGCCCGCAGGGCCGGAACGCCCGCGTACTCGGTGGTGGTGACGAACGCCTCGCCGGACTCCGCGACCGAGCGGGCCACCTCGGCGGCCCGCTCGGGGGCGTCGGCGAGGGTGAAGCAGACGACGTTCAGCCGGACCGGGGCCAGCAGCCGGTACGCGGGCATCGCGGCCAGGCGCTCACCGAGGCGGGCGGCGAGCGCGATGTCCCGCCGGACGATCTCGGCGTGGCCCTCCCGCCCGTACGCCGCCAGCGTGAACCAGGCCGCCAGCGCCCGCAGCCGCCGCGAGTTCTCCGGCGTGAGGTGCAGGAAGTCGGGCCGGTCGCCGAGCGAGCCGAGGTAGGCGGCCGAGTTCTGGAAGACCCGCGCTTGGAGGTCGCGGCGGCGGGTGAACTGCGCGGCGCTGTCGTACGGGACGTTCAGCCACTTGTGCAGGTCGAGACAGATCGAGTCGGCCTCTCCCAGGCCGTCCACGAGGTGGGCGTGGCCGGGCGAGAGCGCGGCGAAGGCGCCGAAGGCGGCATCCACGTGCAGCCAGAACGGGTACCGCTCGCGCAGCGCGGCGATCGCCCGCAGGTCGTCGTAGTCGACGGTGTTGACCGTGCCGGCGTTCGCGACCACGATCGCGGGCTCGCCGTCCAGCTCGCGCAGCGCCGCTTCGAGGCTCTGCACGTCCACCGCCTCCCTGCCGGGCAGCACGCCGACCCTGCGCAGCGCCGCACGGCCGAGCCCGAGCATCGACAGCGCCTTGCCGATGCTGGAGTGCGGCGTCCCGGACAGCACCCGCACCGGCCCCAGCGCCGCGAGCCCCTGATCGGCCACCGAGACGCCGCGCCGCTCCCCGACCCACTCGCGGCCGATGGCCAGGCCGGTGGCGTTCGACATGGTGGCGCCGCTGACGAACGCCCCCTCGTGCGCGCCAGGAAGCCCGAACAGGTCGCGCAGCCAGCCGACGGCCTCACGTTCGAGGTCGGCGACCGAGGAGTCGACACCGCTGTCGGCGTTCTGGTCGTAGGCGGCCGTCAGCCAGTCACCGGCGAGCGCGGCCGGCGTACTGCCACCGACGACGAACCCCAGGTACCGGGGACCGGCACCACCCGAGAACCCGGCTGCCCAGCGCCGCTCGAACACCTCCAGCGCACCCCTCGCCCCGGCTCCGCGCTCCGGCAGCGCGACCGGCTCGCGCGGGCCGGGCGGCGGCCCGACCGGCCGCTCCCCCAGCCCCGCCAGGAACCGGGTGGCGTGCTCGCGAGCCTCGTGCAGCAGGCCGGGCAGGTCGGCGAGATCGTCCCTGAGTCGTGGGTGCATGGAGCCAGCGTAGAGAGCGCGGCCTAGGCGCGGCCCCGCGGGTGAGAAGTCAGCCCGCACCACCCACGGACGCGTGCGAGCCCGTGCAGGCCCAGCACCCGCCAGAGCGATAAGGGGGCCCTCGTCACCCCCGCGCCGGCGTGAACGGGCGTGCCTCTGCGCGGGCCGGTGGTTCAGTGCGGGGTGGCGGGCTCGAAGAGTTCGACGAGGTTGCCGGAGGGGTCTTCGAGGAGGATCTGCCGGCCGCCGGGACCCGAGACGACCTCGCTGCGGAACGACAGCCCGGCGGCCCGGAGCCGGTCGATCTCCGCGTCCAGGTCCTCGTAGAGGAGGTGGACGCGGTTACGGCCGGGCGGGGTGCCCTCGGGGGTGGCGCGGGCGCCGGAGCTGGGCGGGCCGGACAGCAGGAGCCGCAGGGGGCCGCGTACGACGTCGGCGAAGGCGGGCGCGACGGCGGTGCGGACGGTGAAACCGAGGTGCGTCGTGTAGAAGTCGACGGCGGCCTGGACGTCGTCCACGAGGTAGCGGACGCCGGCGTACTGGTCGGATGTGGCCATGATGGGAGCCTCCTGTCGCGGCGGCGTCGCTACCCGGGGGCCGCCGTGAGGCGATGGTACATCAATCTGGTTTGATGTACCCGTACAAGCGAGGGCGAGCGGAAGGACGGCGGGGTGGACGATCGCCAGGGCGGCGCGGCGCGGGAGGTGGCGCTGCTCTTCCTCAAACTGGGCACCATCGCGTTCGGCGGCCCCGCCGCGCACACCGCGATGATGCGCGACGAGCTGGTACGCCGCCGCGGCTGGGTCACCGACGAACGCTTCGCCGACCTGATGGGCGCCACGAACCTGATCCCCGGCCCCAACTCCACCGAACTCGCCATCCACCTCGGCCACGACCGCGCGGGACGGCGCGGCCTCATCCTGGCCGGTGCCTGCTTCATCCTGCCCGCCGCCCTCATCGTCACCGCCCTGGCCTGGGCCTACGTCACCTACGGCAGGACCCCGGCCGTCGAGGGCATCCTGTACGGCATCGTCCCCGTGGTCATCGCCATCATCGCCCACGCCCTGTTCGGCCTGCTCAGGGCCGTGATCAAGTCCTGGTGGCTCGCGGCGGTGGCGGCCGGGGCGCTGACGGCGTACCTGCTGGGCGTCAACGAACTCCTCATCCTGGCGGCGGGCGCGCTCCTGGCCGCGGCCGCCCACCTCCCGCGCCGCCCCGGCGGCGTGCACGGCCTGCTCGGCGTCCCCATGCTCGGCGTCCCCATGCTCGGCGCACCCGTCTTCCCCGACCCCACCGGCGGCCAGCTCGCCCAGCTCTTCCTCACCATGCTCAAGATCGGCTCGGTGCTGTACGGCAGCGGCTACGTCCTGCTCGCCTTCCTGCGCGGCGACTTCGTCGACCGGCTCGGCTGGATCACCTCCGCCCAGCTCATCGACGCCGTCTCCATCGGCCAGGTCACTCCGGGGCCGGTCTTCACCACCGCCACCTTCATCGGCTACCTCGTCGCCGGCCCCATCGGCGCGTTCCTCGCCACCGTCGCCATCTTCCTGCCCTCCTTCGTCTTCGTCGGCCTGCTCACCAAGATCACCCACCGGCTCCGCGCATCCCGGTGGACCTCCGCCCTGCTCGACGGCGTCAACGCCACCGCGCTGGCGCTCATGGCCGGCGTGTCGTACCAGCTCGCCCGCACCGCCCTCATCGACGTGCCGACGGTGGCCATCGCCGTGATCAGCCTGGTGCTGCTGTGGCGTACCCAACTCAACAACGCCTGGCTCATCGCGGGCGGCGCCGCGATCGGCATTCTCATCAATTTGATTTGATGTATCGTGGTGAGAGTGAGCGACACTCTCTCGCCGCCCGAGGTCCTGCGCCTGACCGGGCATCCGGTGCGGTGGCGGCTGCTGAACGAGCTGGCGCGCAGCGATCTGCAGGTACGTGAGCTCACGGCCCTGGTAGGCCAGAAGCAGAGCCTCACCTCGTACCATCTGGGCCAATTGCGCACCGGCGGCCTGGTCACCATGCGCCGCAGCTCGGCCGACAAGCGCGACACGTACTACAGCCTCGACCTCGCCGCCTGCCGCACCCTGCTCATGCAGGCCGGCGCCGCGCTGCATCCCGGCCTTCGCCTGATCCCCGCCGCGCCGCCCCCGCCCCAGGTCGGCTCCGCTCCCCTCCGCGTCCTGTTCCTCTGCACGGGCAACAGCTCCCGATCGCAGATGGCCGAGGCGCTCCTGCGGCACCTGGCGGGGCCGCGGGCCGAGGCCGCCAGCGCGGGCAGCGCCCCCAAACCGCTCCATCCCGACGCGATCCGTGTCATGCACGAACGCGGCCTCGACATGAGCGCCCACCACCCCAAGCACCTGGGCGAGTTCACCGGCCGCCGCTTCGACCGGGTGATCACCCTGTGCGACCGGGTCCGCGAGGTATGTCCCGAGTTGCCCGGTGCTCCCGAGACGACGCACTGGAGCCTCCCCGACCCGGCGGCCCCTGATCAGGGCGGCTACCCGGCATTCGTCCGTACGGCCGACGACCTCACCACCCGCATCCGGTTCCTGCTGCACACCCTGAGCGTCTGACCCGGCTTGACTTGGAGCGCGCTCCAACTTCTACCGTTCGTCCCATGAGTGACGGACATGCCCGGCCAGAGGAGCAGCCGACCCTCACGATCGCCCAGGTCGCCGCGCGCACCGGCCTCACCCCGGACACCCTGCGCTACTACGAGCGCGCCGGGCTGATCGAAGGAGTCGGCCGCACCCCCGGCAACCAGCGCTGCTACGCGGCCTCCGACCTGGACTGGCTGGAGTTCCTGCTGCGGCTGCGCGAGACCGGCATGTCGATCAGCGACATGCAGCGGTACGCCCGGCTGCGCGCCGCCGGCGACGCCACCCTCGCCGACCGGCTGGCCCTGCTCCGCGAACACCAGGCCGAGCTCGACGAGCGCATCCGCGGCCTGCTCCGCAACGCCGCCGCCCTGGGCGACAAGATCAAGCACTACGAGACGCTGCTCGACCAGCAGCCGGAAACGGACCAACCATGACCACCGGCCCCACCACGGAACCCACCACGGGACCCACCGACCTCACCACGGGACCCACGCACCCCACCTCGGACAGCACCGCCGAGACCCGTCAGGAGCGTTTCGAGCGCGGGATGGAGGTACTCAACCGCGTCGACGGCGAGAGCGGGCAGCGCGTCATCGACGCACTCGCCGACGTCAACCCCGAGCTCGGCCACCAGGTCGTGGCCTGGGGCTTCGGCGAGATCTACAACCGGCCCGGCCTGTCGCCACGCGACCGCCAACTGGTCACCCTCGGCATGCTCACCGCCCTCGGCGGCTGCGAACCCCAGCTCGACGTGCACATCAACGCGGCGCTCAACGTCGGCCTCACCAGCGACGAGATCGCCGAAGCCCTGCTGCACACCGCCGTCTACTGCGGCATGCCCAAGGCCATCAACGCCACGTTCGTCGCCAAGAAGGTCTTCGGCGAACGCGGCCTGCTGAAGGACTCTTAGACGGCGATGCTCGCGCAGCCCGAACCCGCCCGCCCGGCCGCCTGGGTGGCAGCCTTCCCGCGCTGGACCTGTCCGCCATGGTCCTACGCCTGGCGGGGCCCGGACCTCCGCCCACCTTCCGATGATTCCCGGGCTTCCGCCTGCCGTCGTGGCTGCGTCAGGGGCGCAGACGGTGGAACAGCTCCACCCGGGCGCGGTGGTATTCGCGGTCCTCCTCATCGTGCGCGACTCCGGCGCGGGCGGCCTTGTGGAAGTAGGCGTACTCCCTGCGCAGCTTGTGCCTGACGAGCTGGGTCAGCGACTCGTCGTCCAGGTGCCCCGCCGTGCCGCCCTCCTCGTGGTACGCCGCCACGAACTCCTTGCTCGGCCCGGCCACGTCATCACCCCACTCCAGAGCGGCGGCGGCCAGCTCCAGCTCAGGGGCACCGACGAAGGCCTCGTCCCAGTCGAGAACCGCCACCAACCGGCCGTCCCGGGCCAAGGTGTTGCCGGTGTAGTAGTCGCCGTGCAGGGGGTGGCGCACGGGATGCCTGGCGTGGAAGTCGGCCAGCCAGCGGTCCAGGCCGGGGTCGGCCAGCTCGGCGGCGTCCTGGGGCGGATCGCCGTACAGACCGGACTCCTGGAAGGCGGCCACCGGCCGCGGACCAGGACGACACCCGGAGAGCGACCTGTGCAGCCTGGCGAGCAACCGAGCACCGGCCTCGCGCTGAGCCGGGACGTCGGAGTCCGGCCAGCCACCCTCGACGTACGGCCAGCAGGAGACCGGACGGCCACCCACGACGACGACCGTCGCCCCTTCAGGAGTCGCCAGCGGCGCAACGGCCTCAGGCAGACCAGCGGCGCCATGCCGCGCGACCGCATGACACCACTCCGCCTCGGCGACGCTACGCCCCACAGGACCGAGCCGGACCACGTGCCCGTCGAGACGGTAGGCGGCCGACTCCTCACCACCGTGCAGCCGCTCCCCCTCCCCCATGACACCCCAGGCCAGCGCGACGGCTTCGCGGATCTCCCGGGTGAAAGGCGTCTGGACGTAAATCATCCGCCCAACCTATGCCTCGGCCGCTCCCGGCCTCACGCCGAAGGGCTGACCAGGCCCGTCTGGTAGGCGATCACGACCAGTTGCGCACGATCACGTGCCCCCAGTTTCGTCATCGCGCGGCTGACATGCGTCCGCGCGGTCGCCGGGCTCAGGAACAGCCGGGCGCCGATCTCCTGGTTGCTGAGCCCCTCCCCCACCAGGGCCAGCACCTCGCGTTCGCGCTCGGTCAGCACCGCCAGCCGGTCTTCCGCGACCCGTACGGCCGTCCGCCGGGCGGTGAACTGACCGATGAGACGCCGCGTGATCCGGGGTGCGAGCAGCGCGTCGCCGGCGGCGATCACCCGGATGGCATGCAGCAGCTCGGCCGGCCCCGCGTCCTTGAGCAGGAACCCGCTGGCTCCGGCCTGGAGGGCGTCGAAGACGTACTCGTCGGTGTCGTACGTGGTCAATATCAGCACGCGGACCTGCTCCAGCCCGCGCGTCCGGGCGATCTCGGCGGTGGCCTCGATCCCGTCCACGTGGGGCATGCGGATGTCCATGAGCACGACGTCGGGACGCGTGGCCAGGGCCCCCTCGACGGCTTCCGCGCCGTTCCTCGCCTCTCCGACCACCGTGATGTCGTCCTCAAGGTCGAGCAGCACCTTGAACCCCGACCGTACGAGCCCTTCGTCATCGGCGAGCAACACCTTGATCACAGCCGCACCCCCGTCGGCGCGAGAGGCAGCCGAGCCCTGACCTCGAACCCACCGCCCGGCCTCGGCCCGGCAGCGAGCTCCCCACCCAGCAACCGGCAGCGCTCCCGCATCCCGACGATCCCGCGCCCGGACTCGTCAGGCGGCTCCACGACGGTGCCCCGGCCTTCATCGGTCACCCGGACCTCCAAGGCTTCGGGCCCAGGATCGAGCACCACCGTCACCCGGGTCGGACCGACGTGGCGGACGACGTTCGTGATCGACTCCTGCACGATCCGGTACGCCGCACCGCCCACCGCGCTCGGCAACGGCGTCGCGGGCGAGCTCTCCTGGACCTCGACGTCGAGCCCGGCCGCGCGGGCCTTGGCGACCAGCTCCCCGACCTGCTCCAGCCCCGGGTACGGCTCCCGCCCCTCCTCATCGTCATCCCGCAGCACCCCGAGAATGGCCCGCATCTCCCGCAACGCCCGCGAACTCGTCTGCTCGATCGCGCGCAGCGCCTCCCGCGCGACGTCCGGCCGCTTGTCGAGCACGTGCGCCGTCACCCCGGACTGCACGTTGATGATCGCGATGGCATGCGCGACCGTGTCATGGACCTCACGCGCGATCCGCAGCCGCTCGGCGTCCACCCGTGCCCGCGCCTCCTCCTCACGCGTCCGCTCGGCCAGCTCGGCCCGCCGCTGCGCGTCGGCGGCGATGACCTGCCGGGACCGTACGGACTCACCGAGCGCCACGCTCATGACGGAGGCACCAATCCGGAAGTACACCCACCCGATGGCCGCCCGTGGCTCGACATCAGCCGCGGCGACCAGCCAGACAGCGGACAACACCGCCACACCCACGCCGGCGATCACCAGCGACCGCCGCCCGTCCCCATAGGCGGCCAGGGTGTAGAGCGCGAGAAAGAGCCCAAGCCACCCAGGCCCATCGGGAAAATCGAGCACATAGTAGATCACGCTGGCCAGCGCCGTGACGACGAACACCGGCACCGGCCACCGCCGGCGAACCGCGACGACCAGCCCACTGACGACGAGCAGGACGTACCCGAGATCGCCGAGGTCGGTGAGCGGCCGCGGCACCACCTCACCGGCATTGCGCACGATCGTGCCCTGAACCTGCATGACGGTGATGAAGAGCGCGATCAACGCATCCTGCACCGCCACCGGCAGACGCCACGACTGTTTCATGCCGCGATCCTACGATCGCCGCCGCTGGAACCACCTCCCCCCGCAGTCCCGTCCGCCTACGCCAACCGACGTACCGACCGCGCACCCACCTACGCGCACCTGCGTAGCAGCCGCCATCCACTGCCCGAAGCGACACCCCTCTCATCGGCGCGACGCTCGATGGGCAACAGAACTTCGGCGAAAGGACGTCCCATGTCCCTCCTGCTCGCGCTGGCCTCACCCGTCTGTACGTCGGCCGCAGAATGCGCCGGCCAGGGCGTCGACACCTTCCTCGGCACCCCCGAACGAATCTGGGCCAGCGTGGCCGCCCTGGTGGCGGTGGGCAGCACCATCATCGGCTGGCTGGCACTACGCAACGCCGGGCGGTGGAAAGCCCTCACGGCCCTGACCCTGGGGATCGTCGGCGCCCTCAACGGCGCAGTGAAACTGGCGATCGCCGACGGCGGCCTCGGAACCGGCAACGGCGTGTTCGGCGCGGCCATGGCCCTGGCACTCGGGCTGCTCGGCGCCCTCCTGGGCCGCTTGGCCCTGACCCGCGGCCGCCGCCCCGAAATGAGCCGCTGACCTCGGCAAGGACCCGACCGAGACGCTGCGATCCGAAAACTCTGCTTCGGCATTCACTCGACTGAAGGAACCCTCATGTCCATCCTTGCCACGCTGACGCTCGAGACACCAGCGGCACATCTCCTGGCCCAGCCCGTCGACGCCTACGCCCTGACCACGGGACGCGTCTGGTCCGTGGTGGGCGCAGTGCTGGGCCTGGCCGGCATCGCCATCGGCGGCCTGGCCCTGGCCCGCCCCACCGGCCGCCTCGGAAGGCGGGGCGCAGCCATCGCTCTGACGGCGGGGCTCGCCACCGCGGTCATCGGCGGCTGGATCATCGCCGCCGCAGAAGGCGGACCTGGCACGGGGTACGGCATCGTCGGCGGCTACGTGGACCTGGCGATGGCCCTGATCGCCCTCCTCCTCGGCGTCTTGGCGTTGATCCGCTCCCGCCGGACCACCTGACCCGCAACTGGACCATCGGATGTCGTGCGTAGCCTGCGGACTCATAATCCGTGGGTCGTGGGTTCAAGTCCCACCCGCCCTACTCTTCAATACCGCATCCGACCTGGGGTTTCTCGGATTTCGCCAACCTCCGAGATCGCTGTTGATCATGGTTGGTTGCTCGCTGGTTGCTCTTGTGTACGGATCGTGTATCCCGGTAGATCATTTGGGCTGCCATTGCCAGTTCAGACCTCAGAGAACACAATCTGAAGGTCAACTCGGAAGACCTGCCAAGCACCGCTGGTCAACGTGCTCCCATGGCCCGTCAAGGCTTGTCCAAGCCGGCTCGTCTTGCACACCAGGCCGCGGATGACCAGCAGATAAAAGATCCGCTGCTTCTCGCAGCGATCCGCTGGGCCCCTGTCACAGCGCGGGTTCGGGATTCATCGGCTGCACCGTCTGCACGATGGCGGCTGAGGACAAGGCCACAACCCTGCCGGAAGATCGGCGGCCCTGCCCGGCGTGACGAGCCGTGCACCTCCAGAGGCACGATGGCCATGCCCCGTACCCGGGTACACACCGTCGGCTTCCGCACCGACCACACCTCCGCAGCGCTCCTGCCTGCAGCCGAAACCTTGACCACCTGTCCTTAGGGCGAGACCCCTGCGTTTGACGCGGTACAGATTTGCCCTCAATCCACCAGATCGGGCAGGGGACGGCGCACGCCCGCGTGCTGGTCGAACGTGATCCCCAGGCGCATGACCATCTGCGGGTACTGGCCCGAGCAGAGCTCCTGGCGCAGGAACTCGCGCAAATGGTGCATCTCTAGCGCTTGGGTGTGGAAGGCGGCACTGACTCCGTGCGCGCAGGCGTGCAGCAGGACCCGTTGCAGGGCCTGGCCGGCGGCGATCCACGCCTCGCGGGTGTCGCCGCTGGTGGTGAGCAGTGCCACGACACCGGTCGAGCTCGCTTCGGTGTCGTGATGCGTGCCCCAGTCGTGCCGCCAGGCGTAGTCACGTTGAGGGAACCGTGGATCGGTGTCGGCGGACTCGGCGGGATAGGCGTCGGCGGGGACGCCGTCCTTGCGGGCGCTGCCCGGCGGGCGGGCCCAGCGGATGACCTCCAGGTTGAGGATCCGGTCCTGCGCCTGGATGTTCTGGGCCGCCTCGGTCAGCGCCGCGACGGCCCGTACGGCTTGCGGCGCGCGTACGGGGGTCAGCTGGGCTCCTTCGGCGGCCGCCTGCTGGACCAGCGTCTCCACCAGCCGATCCGGTACGGGCAGGTCGGTGAAGGCGGCCCGGTGTGTGCGACGTTGCTCGATCTGGGCGTGCAGCGCCTTGGTGTGCTCGTCGGCCGTGACACTCTCTCCCACCCGGACGGTCGCCAGCAGCGCGGGCCGATCCGGGTCCGGCAGCACTCGCACGACGGGCTCGAATCCGCGGCAGCGCAGCGTGGTGCAGATGTTGAACAGCGCGGCTCCGCAGCTGATGAGCAGTTGCCTGCCCTCAGGGTCGGAGTAGCGCAGTTTCCTGTCCGTGTCCGCGCGCACGCTGATCTCGTCGCCGGAGACGGCGAACGACCAGGGCTGGCTGTTGTGCACGGACGGCGCCCACGTGGCGGCCTCCAGCGATGCGCGAATGGCAAGGGTGCTCTCCGCGGCTGTACGGGTGGTCATGGCATCCACCTCCATCGGGATACGACCAGCACATCACCCGCCGTTCGCGGGGGTGAGGGCCGAAGGTCCCGGGTTCGGTGGACCAACGGGCACGTCGGGCGCCC
The DNA here is from genome assembly GCF_040676845.1 of Nonomuraea sp. NPDC049504. Classification (NCBI taxonomy): domain Bacteria; kingdom Bacillati; phylum Actinomycetota; class Actinomycetes; order Streptosporangiales; family Streptosporangiaceae; genus Nonomuraea; species Nonomuraea sp. NPDC049504. The sequence goes on along the minus strand of NZ_JBFAPT010000010.1, from coordinate 109,670 downwards.
CGGTGAGGCGGCGGCGGAAGACCCAGTAGGTCCAGGCTTGGTAGGCCAGCACGACGGGGGTGAAGATGGCTGCGACCCAGGTCATCACGGTCAGGGTGTAGGGGCTGGAGGCGGCGTTGGTGACGGTGAGGCTGTGGGCCGGGTCGAGGGCCGGCAGTACGTTCGGCCACAGCCCGGTGAACAGGGCGGCGGTGAACGCGACGACCGCCAGCGCGCTGGCGGTGAACGCCCATCCGTCCCGGCCGCGCAGGGTCGCCACCAGGGCGGCCGCCAGGCCGGTCCCGGCCATCACCACCGCTGCCCACCAGACGGGCTTGCCGCCGTCGAGAGTGATCAGAAAGGCGATCATCACGAGCATGGTGACCGGCGCGAGCGTGCGGGCGATTCGGACGGCGCCCTCGCGGAGTTCTCCGCTGGTCCGCAGGGCCAGGAAGATCGCGCCGTGCAGGGTGAACAGGGCCAGCGTGACCGCGCCGCCGAGCAGGGCGAACGGGTTGAGCAGGGTGAGCAGGTTCCCGGTGAACTCGTGGTCGGCGTCCAGCGGGACGCCGCGCACGATGTTGGCGAAGGCGACACCCCACAGGAACGCGGGCCCGAGGGAGCCCCAGAAGAAGGCCCGGTCCCAGCCACGTGTGCTGTCGCTCTTGTTGCGGTACTCCAGCGCCACCCCGCGCACGATCAGGGCCAGCAGGATCAGGAACAGAGGCAGGTAGAAGCCGCTGAACAACGTGGCGTACCACTCGGGGAAGGCGGCGAAGGTCGCCCCGCCCGCTACCAGCAGCCACACCTCGTTGCCGTCCCACACCGGGCCGATCGTCTTGACGATGACGCGCCGCTCGGCCTCGTCGCCTCCCAGGAGGGGCAGCAGGATGCCCACCCCGAAGTCGAAGCCTTCGAGTACGAAGTAGCCGGTCCACAAGACAGCGATCAGCACGAACCAGACGGTGGTCAGTTCCATGGCGGAAGGTCCTTCTAGTAGCTCAGGGCGGGGACGGGGGCTTCCGGCTCAGCCTGCTCATGCGGCCCGACGCGGATGAACTTGAGCAGCAGCCGTATTTCGATGACCGCCAGGACGGCGTAGACGAGGGTGAAGCCGACGAGGGTGATGGCGACCGACGTGACGTCCGCGGTCGGCGAGACCGCAGCGGCGGTGCGCATGATGCCGAAGACCGTCCACGGCTGGCGGCCCATCTCGGTGAAGATCCAGCCGAGGCTGTTGGCCAGGAACGGCAGGCCAATTCCGGCGATGGCCAGCCGGTAGGCCCAGCGGCCGACGGGGAGTCTGCCGCGCCTGGTCAGCCAGAGCCCGGCCGCGGCCAGCAGCGCCGACAGCGCGCCGAAGCCGATCATCAGGCGGAACGACCAGTACGCCAGGCCGACGACCGGCCGGTAGTCACCGGGTCCGTAGAGCTCCTGGTAGCGGGCCTGGATGTCGTTGATGCCCTCGACCTCGCCGTCCAGGGTGTCGGTGGACAGCAGGCTGAGGCCGTACGGGATCTGCAGGTTGACGTGGTTGCGGCCGTTCTCGACGTCACCGACGGCGAACAGCGAGAAGCCCGCCGAGCTCTCGTCCTCCCACAGCGCCTCGGCGGCGGCCATCTTCATCGGCTGCTGCTCAGTCATGATCTGCGCCTGCCAGTGGCCGGAGAACGACACACCCACCGCCGAGACGAGTGCGACGGCCAGTCCCAGCCGGGCCGAGGTGCGAAACAGCGGCGTGTCCCGCTTCTTCAGCAGGAACCAGGCGCTGATGCCGAGCACGAAGGCGGCGGCGGTCAGGAACGCGCCGAAGATCACGTGCGGGAAGGTGACGAGGGTGGTGGAGTTGGTGAGCACGGCCCAGATGTCGGTCAGCTCGGCCCGGCCGTTGTTGATCCGATAGCCGACGGGGTGCTGCATCCAGGAGTTCGCGGCGAGGATGAAGTAGGCCGAGTTGTTGGTGCCGATGGCGGCCAGCCAGATGGTGGCCAGGTGCAGCCGGGGCGGCAGTTTGTCCCATCCGAAGATCCACAGGCCGAGGAAGGTGGACTCCAGGAAGAAGGCCATCAGCCCTTCCATGGCCAGCGGCGCCCCGAAGACGTCCCCGACGAAGCGCGAGTAGGCGCTCCAGTTCATGCCGAACTGGAACTCCTGGACGATCCCGGTCACCACGCCCATGGCGAAGTTGATCAAAAACAGCCGGCCCCAGAACCTGGTCAGCCGCAGGTACTCCGGCTTTTTCGTCCGATGCCAGGCCGTCTGCAGCCCGGCTACGATGATCGACAGCCCGATCGTCAGCGGCACGAACAGGAAGTGGTAGACGGTCGTGATGCCGAACTGCCAGCGGGAAAGGTCCAGGACGTCCATGGCAGCCAGGCTCCTGCAGGGCATGGCCACGGCCGTAGGGTCGTGCGACCCGGCCCGGAAGGACCTTGGTCCCACGCCCGTCAGGGACGCGCGGCAACGAGCTCCCGCCCACGTGCCGTAACCCGCGTTCCAGCTTGGCGACTGGACTGAAGGCGGCGGGGAGCCTGCCCCGGAGGAGGCTTGGGTGCCGATACTGCGAAGTGCCCCTTGAATGGGCGGCTCCCGGCCATCGCATCAGATGCTCAGGCCCAGGTCCAGTCGCGGATCTCGGCGGCGTCCTCGCCGTGCTCGCGGGTGTGGGCGTGTGCCCTCAGCTGTTCGTCGCTCAGGTGGTGGCGCAGGTGCGCCTGGGTCGAGCCCAGGCCGGGACGCGGTCGATGACGTCCATGACGAGGTGGTAGCGGCCGATGTCGTTGAGCATGCACATGTCGAACAGCGCCGTGGTGGTGTCCTCCTCCTTGTAGCCGCGCACGTGCAGGTTGGCACGGCCGTGACGGCGGTAGGTGAGGGTGGTGGATCAGGGTGGCCGTGGAAATTGAAGATGATCGGCTTGTCGGTCGGTGAGCAAGGTGCCGAACTCGGCGGCCGGCATGCCGTGCGGGTGCTCGGACGGCGGCTGCCGCATCAGGTCCACGACGTCGATCACTCTGACTTCAAGCTGCGGCAGGTGCTCGCGCAGGATGGCCGCGGCGGCCGGGGGTCTCCAGGGTGGGCGCGTCGCCGGCGCAGACCAGCACCCGTCCGGCCCGGAGCCGTCGTCGGTGGAGGCCCAGGGCAGGATGCCGAGGCCGGGGGTGTGCAGTGAGCGATGGCCTCGTTTCTGGTGAACAGGTCGAGCACGGGTTGCTTGCCGGCGGCGATGACGTTGACGTAGTCGCGGGAGCGCAGGCAGTGGTCGCCGACAGGGAGCAGCGTGTTGGCCACCGGCGGCAGGAAGACGCGCACGACCTCGGCCTTCTTGTTCTCGACGACGTCGAGGAAGCCGGGGTCCTGGCGGCTGAAGCCGGTTGTGGTCCTGGCGCCCCACGTGGGAGGAGAGCAGGTAGTTGAGCGCGGCGACAGGGCGACACCAGGGATGCGCTTGGCGGCCTGCAGCCACTTGACGTGCTGGTTGAACATGGCATCGATGATGTGGATGAACGCCTCGTAGCGGTTGAACAGCCCGTGGCGGCCAGCCGGCAGGTAGCCCTCCAGCCATCCCTGGCACAGGTGCTCGCTGAGAATCTCCATCACCCGGCCGCCGGCCGCGAGGTACTCGTCGGTCTCCTCGCCGGTGCGTTCCAGGCGCGCGTCGTGGTCTCGAAGACGGCCTGCAGCCGGCTGGAGGCGATCTCGTCCGGGCCCATCAGGCGGAAGGTGCGCGGGTCGGCGGCGATCGCGTCGCGCAGGAACGTGCCCAGGACGCGGGCGGGCTCGCTCGTCTGCGCGGCCGGGGCCTTCAGCTCTACCGCGTAGTCGCGGAAGTCCTGCAGGCCAGCGGGGCCAGCAGTTCGCCTCGTTGGCGTGCGGGTTGGCGCTCATCCGCAACGCCCCCTCAGGTACGGCCTGCAGCACGGCGGGCGTCGGGCGTCCGGTGGCGTCGAACAGCTCCTCCGGCCGGTAGGAGCGCATCCACTCCTCCAGCATCGCCAGGTGCGCGCGATTGTCGCGGACTCCGGCTAGCCCCGTTTTCCGTATGGGGGTGGTTTGAAGATCATCGGGTTGCTGGGGTGATCGTCGTCGCGGTATGACCTGGCCGGTGAGACAGCGTGCGCAGTGGGGCCAGGTTAGCGTCGAGAAGATGCTTGGGGCGTTACCGGTGGTGGCCCGGTTTTGCTCGCGGTTGCGGATCCGGGAGCTGGTGGATGCGACCTGCCCGGTGCGGGACACTGCGGGGCTGACTCATGGGCAGGTGATCGAGGTGCTGGTGGCCAACCGGCTGACCTCGCCCGCGCCGCTGGTGCATGTGCAGGACTGGGTCGAACGGTGGGCGGTGGGTGAGGCGTTCGGGGTCGAGCCCGGCCTGCTCAACTGCTCGGCCAGGGCGGCCAGGTCCAGGCCGCGGCCGAGCCGCTTGTGCTCGCGCACCACGAGGGTGACCGCCACCCCGGCCGCGCGCAGTTCCCGGGCCAGGGTGCCGGCCTCGTCGAGCTCTGACCGGGTGATGGTTCGGGTGGAGATCTTCTCGGCGAAGACGCGGGTGACACCGGCGGCCTTGAGCGCGTCGAGCTGGGTGTCCAGGGACTGGCGGAGAGTGGAGGCGCGCGTAGCCGATCCGCACGTGCCCCGCGGGCTCGACGCCGTCCGCGGTCGGGCGGGGCAGTTGGGCCACGCCAGGCTCGGCTTGCGGATGGCCAGGGTGGGGACGTTGAGTGCCTTGGCAAGCGCGGGCACGAGCCGGAAGCGGGCGGTGTGGTACTGGAGCCACCTTGCCTCGGCCGGTGCGGCAGGGCGACCTGGTGGGGCAGCGCAGGCGGTCATCGGGCGGCCGTGGGCCTCCACGCGGAGGAAGTCATCGTTGCGCGCCCCGGAAGTATTTCATAGGAGCGTTTCACACGGCTGCCCGTTTGCATCGACCTATGAAACAGCGTTCACCCTGGATGCGCCCGGCTGGAAGCGGTGTTTCATAGGCGGCCACTTGTGAAACATCACTTCCGGTCCTTGCCGGTGACGGCTGGACCGGCCGGGCTCTGCGGCGCGGAGGGCAAGCCCGGCGGGGTGAAGCGACGCAGCCGGTTGGCATTGCCGACGACCGACAGCGAGGAGGCGGCCATCGCGGCGGCCGCGATGATGGGCGAGAGCCGCAGTCCCAGGAACGGGTACAGGACTCCGGCCGCGATGGGAATGCCGACCACGTTGTAGGCGAAGGCCAGGAACAGGTTCTGGCGGATGTTGCGCATGGTGGCCCGCGACAGCCGTACCGCGGTGACCACCCCGGACAGCGCGCCGGAGATGAGAGTGATGTCGGAGGCCTCGATGGCCACATCGGTGCCGGTACCGATGGCGAACCCGATGTCGGCCTGCGCCAGCGCCGGGGCGTCGTTGACGCCGTCGCCGACCATGCCCACTTTCCGGCCCTGGTCCTGGAGGCGGGCGATCTCGGCGGCCTTGCGGTCGGGCAGCACCTCGGCGAGCACGTCGGTGATGCCGACCTGGCCGGCGATGGCCTCGGCGGTGCGCCGGTTGTCGCCGGTGATCATCACGACGTTCAGGCCGAGCTGCTGGAGCGCGGCGACGGCGGCGGCCGAGTCGTCCTTGACGGTGTCGGCCACGCCCAGCACGCCGGCGGGCCGGCCGTCCACGGCGATGAGGATGGGCGTGCGGCCGGCGCGGGCCAGCCGCTCGGCGGCGGGGGCGAGCACGTTCGCGTCGACGCCCTGTCCGTCCAGCAGGCGGGAGCCGCCGACCAGCACGCGATGGCCGTCCACGGTGGCGTGGATGCCCTGTCCGGTGACCGATTCGAAGTCGGCGGGGTCACCGGGCGGCAGGCCGCGTTCGGCGGCGCCGTCCACCACCGCGCGTGCGAGGGGGTGTTCCGAGACGCGCTCGGCCGTCGCGGCCAGGCGCAGCATTTCCTGCGCCGTCCAGGCGCCGTGCTGGTCGACGTGCTGGTCGACGTGCTGGTCGACGTCGGTGAGGACGGGCTGTCCGCGGGTGATGGTGCCGGTCTTGTCCAGCACGATCGTGTCCAGCCTGCAGGCGCTCTCAAGTGCTTCGGCGTCCCGGATGAGGATGCCGGCCTGGGCGCCCTTGCCGGTGCCGACCATGATGGACAGCGGGGTGGCCAGGCCCAGCGCGCACGGGCAGGCGATGATCAGCACGGCGACCGACGCCACCAGCGCCAGCGCCAGCGCCGGCGGAGGACCGGCCACGAACCACACGGCGAAGGTCACGACGGCGATGGCGATGACCGCCGGGACGAAGTAGCCCGACACCAGGTCCGCCAGGCGCTGGATCGGCGCGCGGGAGGCCTGGGCGGCCTGGACCAGCCGGATGATCTGCGCCAGCATCGTGGCGGCGCCGACCTTCTCGGCGCGGAAGGTGAAGGCGCCGGTCTGGTTGACGGTGGCGCCCACCACCTCGTCCCCGGGTCCCTTGTCGACCGGGATGGACTCGCCGGTGACCATCGACTCGTCCAGGGTCGAACGGCCGGTCAGGATCACTCCGTCGACGGGGACCTTCTCGCCCGGCCGTACGACGACCACGTCCCCGGGCAGCACCTGGTCGATGCCGATCTCGGCCTCACCGCCGTCGCGGCGGACTCGGGCGGTGCGTGACTGCAGGCCGATCAGCTTGCGGATGGCTTCGCCGGTGCCCGCCTTGGCTCGCGTCTCCAGCAGCCGGCCGAGCAGGATCAGCGTCAGGATGACGCCGACCGCCTCGAAGTACACCTCGCGCGCCTGCTCGGGCAGCAGGTCCGGGGCGAGGGTGACCAGCAGGCTGTAGCCGTAGGCGGCGCTCGTGCCGAGGGTGATGAGGCTGTTCATCTCCGCCGAGCGGTGGCGCAGGGCCAGCCAGCCCACCGTGTGGATCGGCCAGCCGGTGTAGAACATCACCGGCGTGATCAAGGCGAGTTGCGCCCACCGGTTCAGCAGCAGCTCCGGCAGCCAGGTCGCGCCGAAGAACTCGTGCGCCATGACGGTGAACGCCACCGGCACGGTGAGCACCGCGCCGACCAGCACGCGCCTGGACAGGTCACGGATCTCGGCACGCCGCTCGCCCGCCTCGGTATCCTGCGGTTCCTGCCCAGGCGGGGAAGCCGCCGGGGCTGGCGGTGAGGCCGGCTCGGGCGCCCGGGACGGCGCCCGCGACGACGGGGGCGGCGTGGGCGAGCGGCGGTGGTCATCCGGCTCGACGATCAACCGGCCGTGCACCATGTTCTCGCCGCAGGCGAAGCGGTACGTCCCGGCCTGCCGGGGATCCAGCTCCACGACACTCCGCCCGAAGGCGGGCAGCGACCGGCTGACGCCGAAGTCGGGGAAGACCACCCGCGAGGTGCACTCGCCGCTCTCACGCCGGTCGAAGACCAGCCGCAGCGGGATGCCCTGCCGCACCCGGACCACATCCGGCGAGTAGCCGCCACGCACCACGATCCCGGCCTCTTGCACCCCCTCGCGCAGGTCCGCCAGACGGCCGGCGCGCGGCCCGAAGAAGTACCAGGCCAGGAAGGCCAGCAGCGCGCCGGACAACAGCACCACGACCCAGTCGATCGCGCTCATGAGACACCGGCCCGGTCGCCGGGATCCCGGTCCTCATGGCCCGTCCCGCGCCGGCCGGTGGTGTCCTGCCCGCCCATGCCGCGCATCATCATGAGCATCATCAAAGGGCAGGCCAGCAGCATGAGCGCGATCAGGACCGTGCTCGCGGGAGCTCCGGCCGCGATCGCCCCCAGCGCCACCACCGCGGCGATACCCGCCAGCACCAGATGTTGTTTGATCATGACCCCTCCTTGAGGCTGAGCGTCGCGGCGGCGAGACGGCCAAGCCTGCCCTGCTGCCTCAGGGGCGTGGTCGCCCGCACTGGTCTACTGCCCCTGACCAGCACAATCACCAGCATTCCGCCATTCCCCCCAGGGGTATATGGCCGGACGTCCCGCGCAGATGGGACGAAGGTCTCGCCCCACGTCCTGATCCGGGATCACGCTCGCCTGAAGCTCCGGGCCCGCTCCCCACAGGCGCCCAGGCGATGGGGCACCATTCCGGACACCACCCCGGCCGCCGGCGCGGCGTTCAGCCCTGGAGCGAGCCGATGCAAGGAGCCGGTGTCGAGCAGACGCGGAACCGCAACGGGCCGATGCTGTCACGCCCCCGATCACCCTGGCCGGCGCCCTGCCGTCGGCGCCCTGCCGTCGGCGCTGGCGGCCTTTGTGAGTGCCTCCTGCGAGTGCGGAGTGTCGCTGAATCAGGTGGCCGCAGGCGAGGTATCTGTGGACGTCGGTCGGCCGGGCGTTCCCGGCATAGGCGGCTCCGGCGTCATGTCCGGCATGTGAGGCCCTGGTGTCATACCGGGCATACCGGGGACGCGCGGGATGCAGGGCATGCTCTGCTGCCCGAACCAATGGACCAGGTATCGCCGCATCGTGCGGGCCTCCGCCCACTGGTCGTCGCGCACCCTACGGGCGAAGTCGGCGACCTCGGAATGCTGGACCTGGCCGTGCATGAGGAGTTGCTGCGACATCATGATCGCCATCATGTGATGCGGGATCATGTGCTGCAGGAACGTCCTGTCGAGCTGATCCCCGGAGAGCCCCGACAGGTCGGGCATCGTGGTCTCGCGCGGGCTCGGCGCCGGGCTCTGCCGGTACCACTGCTCCAGCCAACCCCTCATCTTGCCGACCTCAGCGGTCTGCGTCGTGACCATCGTTTGCCCGAGCCGCCGCATTTCGGGTCGCTCGGACCGCTGCAGCTGCCGCGCCGCGGTGATGGCCTCCTGGTGGTGCGGCACCATCTGCGACAGGTAAGCGTACTCACTGGTGACGGGCTGCATCCGCCCCATGCCCGGGCATGTCGGCTGCAGACCCGGAGAAGAAGGACTCGGGGACGGCATCGGCGGAGATCCCATGGTCGCCGTAGTGGTCGCCGCGGTGGCCCCCGAGGCTGCGATGGTGGTGGCCAGGAATGCCCCTGCGGCGATGGCGACCCTGACAGAGCGTCGCTTCATGCGTCCCCCTAACGCCGATCCGACACCTACCTCCACGGTAGCCTGCCTGCTCAGACCGGTGGATGGGAGGCCCGCCGGCCCGCCTGACCAAGCAGCCGCACCGCAGCCGCGCATGCTCCGCGTGGCCAACCGGCGGCCGCCGTACTCGATGGACACGGCGGCCCGTATGACGGCTCTCGCCTGCCCGGCGCGTCAGGCGCAGCTGCTCCAGCTGCTCCTCGGAGAACATCTTCTCGGACAGCGCACCACCTCTACCTGCCGTACCGGATGAAACCGGAACGAACGTAGCGGACGTAATCATCACCTGCCACAGGTGGTCAAGCGTCTCCGTTTATGCAGGTCAGAGGCTACTCCGTCGGAAATTTCTTCATTGCTACCGGGACACTTTCGGGACCCTGGCCGGCATGGTCGGATTGGCGATCTTGTAGCCGTTCAGGTGCAGGATGGGCAGCACCACTCCGTCCCGGTAGGGGTCGAGCAGCTTGTTGGAGTGCCAGCTCGCGGCCAGTGGTCCTGTCTCCGCCTCATCGTCACCCACGCATGCCACGACCACGCGCGAGTTGTCGAACGCCGCGCCGAACGCGTGGGCGAGCGAGTAGCCCAACTCGCCGCCCTCGTGAATGGAGCCGGCGTCTCAGGGGCCGCATGGCTGGGGATGCCACCGGGGAAGGAGGACTGCTGTAACAGCCTGCGCATGCCCGCCGCGTCCTGGGAGATCTCGGGATACTTCTCCCAGTAGGAGCCCTCCAGCCCAGCATGCGCGACGGCGGTGGGGCCGCCGTGGCCGGGCCCGGCAATGTAGATCATGTCCTGGCCGCGCTCGCCGATGATCCAGTTGAGGTGGGCAAAGACGAAGTTCAGGCCCGGTGTGGTGCCCCAGTGACCGGGCAGACGCGGCTTGACGTGCTCGGGCCGCAACGGCTCGGTCAGCAGAGGCTTGTCCAGCAGGTAGATCTGCCCCACGGACAGGTAGTTCGCGGCACGCCTGTAGGCATCGATTCGCTGCATCGTCGTCATGCGACCGATCTTTCAGACTGGGCCACCATCCGGCATGGGGCCTCTGTCCTGCCCGTCACCCTGGATCCAGCCCACGCGCAGATCGAAACCCACGGCGCGGAACGGGCGACGGCCGAACCAGCGTGCCGGATTCATACGAACCCAAGGATCAGAGAGGGACGTGCCAGATCAACCGCGTCCCACCCTCCTCCGGGCTCTCCAGCTCAGCGGTGCCGCCCAAGCGTCCGGCCCGTTCCTCGATGTTGCGCAGGCCGCTGCGGCGTCCACCCTCTCCCAATCCGACACCGTTGTCGCTGACCGTGAGGTTGAGCCGCCGATCCGCGACCACGATCGAGACCTCGGCCCGGGTGGCGTGGGAGTGGCGCACCACGTTGGACAGCGCCTCGCGCAGGACGGCGAGCAGGTGCTCGGCGACCTGCTCGGGCACCAGGGTGTCGATCTGCCCCTCCATGCGCAGGCCCGGCATGAAGCCCAGATGGCCGCCCGCACCCTCGACCAGGTCGACGATCTGTGCGCGCAGGCTCGGGACGATGTCCTCCCGCGTGCCCTGCAGGGCGAAGATGGACGAGCGGATCTGCCGGATGGTCTCGTCCAGCTCGTCGATCGCGTGCTGCAGCCGCTTGGACGCCTCCGGCCGCTCCACCAGCCGGACCGTGCTCATCAACGTCATGGCGGTGGCGAACAGCCGCTGGATGACCACATCGTGCAAATCCTTGGCGATGCGGTCGCGATCTTCCAGCAGGCCGAGCCGTTCGGCGTCCCGGCGGGCCTCGGCCAGCTCCAGCGCGATCGCGGCCTGGCCGGCGAACGACTCGAGCATCTGCTGATCCGCCCTGCTGAAGGGCAGCCGGCCGCTGCGCTTGGCGAGTGTGAGCACCCCACGCACCCTGGGCATCGCGCCCAGCGGCACCAAGAGCGCGGGACCGTAGCCCAGCCTCCGCAGCGGCGAGTCGAGATCGGGGATGTTCTGCAGGTCGGTCTCGGACAGCGGCTCGCCTCTGGTGAACGCGTCTCCTGCGAGGGTGGCGGCGATGTCGAACGTGGTGCCCAGCAGTTCGTCCGCGCCTTCGCCGTCGGCGACCTCCACGGTCAGCGAACTGCCGGACGCCTCCGGCAGCAGTACCTGGACCAGGTCAGCGTCGCACATCTGGCGGGCGCGGGCCGCCATCGTGGCGAGCACCTCGTGCGGGTCGGCGCCGGACAGCAGGCTGGTGGTGAGCTCCGCGGAGGCCTGCAGCCAGGTCTCGCGCCGCCGCGACTCCGCGTAGAGGCGGGCGTTCTCCACCGCGACGCCTGCCGCGGTGGCCAGCGCGATGACGACGGCCTCGTCCTCCTCGTCGAACTCGCCGCCGCCGCGCTTCTCGGTCAGGTACAGGTTGCCGAAGACCTCGTCGCGGACGCGCACGGGGACGCCGAGGAAGGTGCCCATCGGCGGGTGGCCAGGCGGGAACCCGTACGACTCAGGGTGGTCGGAGATGCGGCCCAGCCGCAGCGGCCGGGCGTCCTTGATGAGCAGTCCGAGCAGGCCCAGACCGTGCGGCCAGTGCTCGATCTTGGCGATCTCCTCCTCGCTGAGACCGACCGGGATGAACTGCAGGAGCGTGTTCTCCTCGCCCACCACGCCCAGCGCCCCGTAGCTGGCGTCCACCAGCTTGGTCGCGGTCTCCACGATCCGCCGTAGCACCGTCTCCAGGTCCAGGTCGCTACCCACCGACACCACTGCCTCGAGCAGCGCGTGGACGCGGTCGCGCGTGGCCAGGACGGCATTGAGCCTGGTCTGCAACTCCGCCAGCAGTTCATCGAGCCGCATCTGTGGCATCAACGGACGAAGTTCGCTTTCCGACATGCGATCAGTCTCGCATCCGGGACAGCACGGTGCCCACCCCGAACGTCGGGGTGGGCCGGTGAGGCGTGCGACTACTTGAGCCAGGCGTTGCGCCGGACGATCGGCAGGTTGCCGAGTCCCAGGGTCCCGCCCGCGCCGGCGAGGGCGAGGCCGATGAGGAGGATCGCGTAGATGATGTGCTCATCCATGAACGGGTTGTTGGCCAGCGGCAGCTCGGCCGCCCACATCAGCGCCAGCATCAGGCCGCCGGCGGCCGTGGCGACGCGGGTGCCGACGCCCAGGACGAGTGCCAGGCCGATGCCGAGCAGTCCGGCCATGAACAGCCAGTCCACCCATGCCTGTCCCGCGAGTGCGCCGAAGAACCCGCCCAGGGCGTTCTCGCCGGTACCCTTCAGAAAGCCGGTCGTCGGGCTGCCCCCTTCTATCCAGGCCCGGTTGGCGGGTGTGGCGAAGCCCCAGCCGAAGGTCTTGTCCAGGAATGCCCACAGGAAGACCCAGCCGATCGAGATCCGAACGATCGCCCAGGCATAGTCGACCGTGCGGCGCGCGCCGGTAGTGGTGGTGTCGTGGTACGTGACGGGCTTCGCATACGCGGTGCTCATGATGCCGCCTCCAGCGGGCTGTGTGCCTGTTCTCTTCATTGCCTCCAGCACATCGGATTCGAGCTGCCGCGTGCAGAGCCGTACGTCCCCGCCCTGCCGGGACCTTCGGCGGGTGCGCGGCGCCGAGACCACGACCAACGGCCGTGCTCACAAGGTCTTCGGCCCCTACGCGTCACACCGCGGCTAGCGATGTCATGCAGGCAGGAGCGAAGGAGGCTCATGATGCGGATCACGGTGAGCGACGTCATGACCAAGCAGGTTGTCGCGGTCGAGCAGGAAACGCCATTCAAGGACGTGGCCCGGATCCTGGTGGCGAACGGGATCAGCGCCACGCCGGTGCTGGACTCCGACGGCCGGGTCATCGGCGTGGTCTCCGAAGGAGACCTCATGCGCAAGGAGGAATTCCGCGAGCAGTATCACGGCGAGAGCTACCAGCCCTCGCTGCGGACAAGGCTGCGCCGGAAAATGACGGATCGGAGCGAGGACGGCGGTACGAAGGCGGCGGCGGACACCGCCGCGGGTCTGATGACCGCTCCCGCGGTGGCAGTCGCGCCGCATGCCTCAACGGTCAGGGCGGCTCGCCTCATGGACGAGTACGGCGTCAAGCGTCTGGTCGTCGTCAACGAGGAGGGCCGGCTGGAGGGTGTCGTCAGCAGGCGGGACCTCCTCAGGACTTACCTTCGCGACGATGAGGAGCTCAGGCGCCGCGTCGTCGCGGGCATAACGCCACGGGACAGGTGGAACGACCGCGACGGCATCATCGTCGAGGTGCACGACGGCATCGTCACACTGTCCGGCTACATCGACCGGCGCAGCCAGGCGGCCGCCGCCGCGCACACCGCCGAGAGGCTCGACGGGGTCGTCGACGTCCACGAGGACCTCGTCTGGCGGCAAGACGACATCCTCGAGCTTCCTTTCACGTGGGATCGACCTTGACCCAGCGGACCCTGGTGACCGGCCACGCGGCCGTGGGTAGGCCGAACATGCCGCAACTATCGGGACTTTGGTCACTTTGCGATGTTGCGTGTGTTGGATAGCGTCTGAGCATGATTCGCGTTTTCCTCGTCGACGACCATGAGGTGGTGCGGCGCGGTGTCGCCGCCCTGCTGGACTCGGAGGACGACATCGAGGTGATCGGTGAGGCGGGCACAGCCGAGTCGGCCGTGGCGCGTATCCCGGCGCTGCGGCCGGATGTCGCGGTGCTGGACGTCCGGCTGCCCGACGGCAACGGGGTGGACGTGTGCCGCGAGGTGCGCTCCAAGCTCCCCGGGCTGGCGTGCCTGATGCTGACGTCCTTCGCCGACGACGACGCGCTGTTCGACGCGGTCATGGCCGGCGCCGCCGGCTACGTGCTCAAGCAGATCCACGGCTCGGACCTGGTCGGCGCCGTGCGCACGGTCGCCTCCGGCCAGTCGCTGCTCGACCCGCAGACCACCGCCGCCATGCTGCAGCGGCTGCGCGACCAGGCCGCCAGGAAGGACCCGCTCGCCGCACTGACCGAGCAGGAGCGGCAGATCCTCGACCTCATCGGGGAAGGGCTGACCAACCGGCAGATCGGCGAGCGCATGTTCCTCGCCGAGAAAACGGTCAAGAACTACGTCTCCAACCTGCTGTCCAAGCTCGACATGCAACGCCGAACCCAAGCCGCCGCCCTGGCCGCCCGGCTGCGAGCTGATCGACGGGAATGACGGGACCTTCGCCTCTGATGAAGAGCGGCACCGGGCGGTCATGGTTGAGGGTATGCAACTCGACTCGTCCGGCCTCCAGGTGCTCTCCCGTTCGGAGTGCCTGCGATTGCTGTCGTCCGCGCTGATCGGACGGATCGTCTTCACCGACCGCGCCCTGCCCGCCGTGCAGCCGGTGGCCTTCCACCTTGACGGCGAGCGCATCGTGATCCGTACCGGGACCGGCTCGAAGCTGGCCGCCGCCACCCGCAACGCCGTGGTGGCCTTCGAGGCCGACGAGTTCGACCCGGAAGAGCGTACGGGATGGTCGGTCACCGTCATCGGGCATGCGCGCGCGGTGCACGACCCGGTCGAGATCGCCGAGCTGGCCGCGCTGCCTCTGACCGCGTGGGCGCCGGGCAGCCGCGACCACTACATCGTGGTGGACGCCGAGCGGGTGTCCGGCCGCCGCATCGCCAGGAATGTTCCAGCGGCGCAGCGGCCGATGACTGAGGACATCTGAAGGTCGGGCGAAGAGGCCGGCCTGTCTCGGCGACTGCCGGTCAGCGCGCTGATGTTCACCTGCCCCTTCCCGTGGCCATGATTCCCAGCTCGAGGCCGGAACGGCTTCCCTGAGCTCGGCTCGTCGCCGCGTTCAGCAGCACGCCGCATTGCTCTGTCAGCGTCTGGTGATCGCTTGCCGCGCTCAGCGGGTGTTCGGCCGTCCATCGCCCATCTGTGCGCCTCATCCCCCATGCTGTCCAGAGGACATTCACCGCGCCTCGGCCAGCTCCACGGCGACCGGTTGAGAAGCGTCAAGCCCCATCGGGGGTACGACGACCACCGGGCACGGCGGCCGGCGCAGGCATGACAGCACCACCGCGCCCAGTCTGCCGTCCCCGGCGAGCGGGGCGGCCGACCCGAGCACCAGCAGATCGGCCCCCCGCGCCTGCTCGGCGAGCACGAACTCGGGCCTGCCGGGAACGAGCCGTCCCTCGACGCGAATTCCGGGGAACCGGTCCCCCACCAGGGTGAGCGCACCATCGAGTGCGGCATCGCCGTGCACCTGCTCATACGCCAGGTCGAAGTGTGCCGGTTGCCGCGCGTACGGCGCCCTGTACGGGACACGGGGTTCCCACGCGTGCACGACGAGCAATCGTTCCCCGCGGCCGACGGCTTGTTCCGCGGCCCACAGCAGGGCGGCCTCGCAATTCCTGGTGCCGTCGGCACCGGCCACGATGCGATGAAATCTCATGCCTCAATGATCGAACCGAGGGACCAGGGCAAAACAGGGACGTTCTGCCCTGATGGCCGGGCCTTTGGTCCGGCGGTTCGACCCCCGGGTGTGCCTGTGAGGTCAGGATGCGGGAACCGGGAACGACGCCGCGAGGCTCTCACCCCATTGCCTGGCCCGCTCCAGCTCGCCCTCGACCAGCGGCCCCTGCGTGTCGGTGACGTAGAAGCTCTCAGCGGGCGCGACGGATCCGATGCCGAGGCGGCGCAATCGTCTGGCGACGGCGTGGGCGGCAGACCCGGGCAGGCGGGGCTTGGCGGCGCGGGTGTCGAAGGCGGCCGAGCCGAGTCCGGCCGAGGATGTGCCGAGTGTGGCCAGCCATTCCCGCACGCCCCCTCCTTGGGAGACCAGCGGGCCTGCCGCCTGCTGGGCGGCCGACTGGCGGGTGGAGGCCCGGCTCATCGAGAAGGCGTGCGTCGGCCCGCCCACCACCAGCAGCGCGATCTCCTTCCCGATCTGCGGGGGTGCCGAGCCGACCTCCACCACCTCGGCCCGCATCCGCGTGGCCAGCCCCTCGGCCACCGCCTCGGCGATCTTCTTGGTGTTGCCGTACATGGACTCGTAGATCACTAATGCATCCATGTCACGCCTCCCTCCAGCTTCGTGTCGGCAGCACCGGTTCTCTTCGCGTCGGCAGGACGGGTTCAAGGTGGAACATGCCGGTCACCACCTCCCCCGGCTCCTCCGAAGGGCCGACACGGCCGGCGACCGCGGCCAGCACGTCCCGGGCGGTGATCAGGCCGACCAGGCCGTCGCCGGACAGGACCGGCACGGCGTCGACGCCGGCGTCGATCATGGCGGCCGCGACCTGGGGCAGCGGCGTCTCCGGCCGCACCTGCGGTCTCCTCTCCCGCCGCAGCAGGGTGCGGACGTGCCGGGTGGACTGCTCCTGCGGCCCTCCGGACCAGGACGCGGCCAGGTCCTCGCGGGTCACGATGCCCAGCAGGTGACTGCCGGCAACGACCGGCAGGTGGTGCACACCGGCCTGGCGCATCAGCTCCCAGGCCATGAGCGACGACTCCTCTGGTTTGACGGCGACCAGGACGCGGCTCATCACCTGCCCGGCCGTCAGCGCTTCGACGGTCATGACTGCTCCTTCCGAGCCGACCGGACCACGGCGACCGGGCAGGCCACGTGATGCAGTACGGCGTGACTGACC
Source organism: Nonomuraea sp. NPDC049504 (assembly GCF_040676845.1). Taxonomy (NCBI): domain Bacteria; kingdom Bacillati; phylum Actinomycetota; class Actinomycetes; order Streptosporangiales; family Streptosporangiaceae; genus Nonomuraea; species Nonomuraea sp. NPDC049504. Next base: position 93,103 of record NZ_JBFAPT010000010.1, on the reverse strand, counting down.
GAGCCGAGCAGCGCCGAGGCGAAGCCGCCCAGCCCGCGCGAGCCGACCACGACGAGGTCTGCCGCCTTGGCAGCCCTGGTCAGGGCGGCGACCGGGTGTTCGCAGGGTTGCTCATCAGTGATGACGAGGTCAGGGTTGTTCGTGCGCCAGGGGTCGACCAGCTCGCGTGCCGCACGCTTCTCCTCCCGCATGACCTGCTCGATCAGCCTGCTGTAGGCGACGGCGTACGGGGAGAAGGACGGCACCTGCCAGGCCGTGACCACGTGCAACTCGGCCCTGCGCCTCATCGCCTGCTCGACGGCGTACTCCATGGCCGCCTGCGCGTGCTCGGAGCCGTCGTAGCCGATCACGACGCGGCCGTGCTCGGCCGGCTGGGATCCGCGGACGACGACGACCGCTCCCATGGCATGTCCGGCCATCGCGGTGCTCACCGAGCCGAGCATCATCCCGGTGAACCCGCCGAGCCCGCGGCTGCCCAGCACCAGGCAGTCGGCCGTGGCGGACTCGGCGATCAGTTCGTCGATGACATTCCCGGTCAGCAGGTCCGTCGTCACCTTGACGCCGCTGGCGATGCCGCGCGCCCGGTCGGCGGCGGCCTCCAGCGCGCCGGCGCAGTACTCGGTGCCCTCGCTGTGCGACCACTGCTCGCACACATGCACGAGTCGCAGGTCGTGCCCGCGCCTCCCGGCGTCGGCCGCCGCCCACTCCACTGCGGCCGCGGACGGGGCGGAGCCGTCCACGCCGACCACGATCTGACTGGCCATCACTCATCTCCTCAACGGATCGGATCTCGCACTCTCAGCTTCGCCAGGGCGGCGGAAGAACTCCCGAGGAGGAAGTCCTGCAAGAGCAGTGCCTTTGGTCCCTGATCGCCAGCGCGGAGGTCACGTGGCGGGCTGGATGCGGGTGCCGCTGGTGCCGTCCACCACCTGCGCGAGCTCGTCCAGCGCGCCGATGGCCACCGGCCGGCCGGTGGCGCGGCTGAACGCGCAGGCCGCCGCCACCTTGGGCCCCATGGAACCGGGTGTGAAGGAGTCGCCGTCCAGCTTGTCGGGAGACGCGGTCGTGATGGGACGCTGGCGCGGTGTGCCGTAGTCGGCGTACACGTAGGGCACATCGGTGAGGATGGCCAGCAAGTCCGCTTCGAGTTGTGTGGCGAGCAGCGCAGCGACGGCGTCCTTGTCCACGACCGCCTCAATGCCCGTGAGGTCGCCGCTGACGGGGGCGCCGCCTCCGCCGGCGATCACGACTGTGCCGGCGTCCAGCAGCCGGGCGATGACGGGCAGTTCGACGACGCGTTCGGGCCGCGGCGAGGGCACGACGCGACGGTAGCCGTGCCGTTCCCGGACGAAGGTCCAGCCACGCTCGGTTGTGAGGCGTTCGGCGTCCGCCTCCGGATAGTAGGGGCCGATGGGTTTCTCCGGATGGTCGAAGGCCGGGTCCGCGGGGTCCACGACGACCTGGGTGACGAGCGCGGCGACCGGCACGTCCGGCAGGTGGCGGCCGACGCCTTGGGCGAGCCAGTAGCCGATCATGCCCTGGGTCTCGGCGACAAGGGTGTCGAGCGGGTAGCCGCGTTCCAGGGTGGGGTCGCGTTCGCTCTCCTCGGCCAGCAGCCCCACTTGGGGGCCGTTGCCGTGCACGACGAGGATCTGGTGGTGGGAGGCCAGGCGGGCGATCTGCTCGGCGGCGTGGGCGGCGTTGCGGATCTGCGTGGCCGCGTCGGCCCGTTCCCCGCGGTGCAGCAGCGCGTTGCCGCCGAGCGCGATGACGATCCTCACCTTGCGCCTGCCAAGGTGCGGCCGACCAGCGCTTCCAGGACCGCCTGTGCGGTGGGTAGGCGGTTGGCGGCCTGGGGAAACACCTGGGAGGCCGGGCCGTCGATGACGTCTCCGGCGACTTCCTCGCCGCGGTGGGCGGGCAAGCAGTGCAGGAAGACCGCTCCAGGTGCGGCTTCCCTCATCAGGCCGGCGGTGACGCGGTATGGGGTGAGCGCCGCGGTCCTGGCCGTCTTCTCCTCGGTGGGATCTCCCATGGACAGCCACACGTCGGTGTAGACGGCGTCCGCGTCCCGGACCGCTTCGTAGGGGTCTTGGGTGAGGACGAGCTCACCGGCGGTGGAGATCTTCCGGGCGGTCGCCTCGACCTCCGTATCCGGCCGGTAGGCGTCGGGGGTGGCCACGGCCAGGGAGATGCCGGCCAGCGCGGTGGCCTCCATGAGGCTGTGGGTGACGTTGGTGGCGGAGCCGACGTAGGCCAGTTTGCGCCCGCGCAGGTCGCCGAAGTGCTCACGCAGGGTCAGCAGGTCGGCGAGCGCCTGCAGCGGGTGATGGGCGTCGGTGAGCGCGTTGATCACCGGGACCTCGGCGGACCGGGCGAACCGGGCCACGTCGTCGTGGTCGAAGGTACGGATCACGACGGCGGCGGCGTAGGAGCCGATGACGCGGGCGGTGTCGGCGATCGTCTCGCCCCTGCCGAGCTGCAGCTCGGCAGGGCCGACGGTGAGCGGGACGCCGCCCAGGCGGACGACGGCGGTCTCGGTGGAGACGCGGGTGCGGGTGGAGGGTTTGGCGAAGTAGAGCAGCACCGTCTGTCCTTCCAGCGGGTCGCCTGCGGCGCCGGGGTGGCGCTTGAGGTGTTCGGCCCGGTCGAGCAGGTAGGCGAGGTCGTGCTCGGTCAGGTCGGCGATGCGCAGCAGGTCTTTCACAGGGGGTTCCTCTCGATGGGGCAGCTCATGCAGCGGGGGCCGCCACGGCCTCGGCCGAGTTCGGCGCCGGCGATGGTGATGACCTCGACGCCGTGTTTGCGGAGCATGGTGTTGGTGGTGACGTTTCGTTCGTAGGCGACGACCACGCTGGGCGCGATGGCGAGCACGTTGGTGCCGTCGTCCCACTGCTCGCGTTCGGCGGCCCACACGTCCTGTTCCGCGCGCAGCACGGTGGCCGCGCCGAGCGCGGTGAACAGGTCGTCGTTCTCGCGCACCCGCAACCCTGGGGTGAGGGTGAACGAGCGCAGCGGAGGCAGCTCGGGGTAGACCACGAAGACGCCTCGGTCGATCATCGTCATGACGGTGTCGAGATGCATGAACGCCCGCTTGGACGGCAGAGCGGCGGCGATCACGCGGTCGGCGGCGCCGGCCTCGAACAGGCGGCGGGCCAGCAACTCGATCGCCTGCGGGGTGGTGCGCTCGCTCATCCCCACCAGGACGGCACCGTCGCCGACGACATGGATGTCGCCACCCTCGATGGTGGCGGGCTGCTCGGCCTCGGCCGGGTACCAGACCGGCGCCCGCCCGGCGAACATGGGGTGGAAGGCGTAGACGGCGGCCACGTGCGTGGTCTCGCGGCGGCGGGCGGGCTTGGCCATCGGGTGCAGGGACACCCCGCCGTAGATCCAGGCCGAGGCGTCGCGGGTGAACAGGTGGTTGGGCAGCGGCGGCAGGACGAAGTCGTCCTCGCCCAGCCCGGCCAGGCGCAGGCTGTCGGTGTGCAGGCCGAGCTCGCGCCGGGTGAGGCCGCCGACGAGGTGGCGGGTGAGGGTGTCGGCCGGCATCGCCTCCAGCGCCTCGCGCAGTGGCGGGGCGAGCGTGGGGCCGAAGGCGGGCTCGGTGACGACGCGATCCAGCACCCACGTCCGGGCCTGGTCGTGTTTCAGGGTCTCGGTGAGCAGCTCGTCGAACAGGTGGACGGTCACCCCGCGCTCGCGCAGGGTGTCGGCGAAGGCGTCGTGCTCCTGGCGGGCGCGTTTGACCCAGAGCACGTCGTCGAAGAGCAGCTCGTCGCAGTTGGTGGGGGTCAGCCGCATCAGCTCCAGCCCCGGGCGGTGCAGGATGACCTGCCGGAGCGTGCCGGCCTCGCTGTCGACGTGGAACACCGTCATGCCGCCTTCCTGGTGATCTCGGCGGTGTCGTGGCGGTCGCGGTGCTTGAGCCAGACGTAGACGGGGATGCCGGCGAGCAGCAGCAGGGTGCCCTTGTAGACGACCTCGTAGCCGGAGCCGGCGATGGTCCATAGCGTGTACCCGAACGCCAGGACCGCGACCGTGCCGTCCCCTGCAAGCCGCTTGCCGGAGAACCGTTCGCGGTCGGTGAGCATCAGCATGAGCTGCGCCATCGCCGCGTACGCGTACGGGATGAGGGTGGTGAGGGTGGCCAGCAGGATCACGAAGTTGAACTGCTCGACCAGGCTCGCGTTGTAGTTGAGCAGCATCAGGGCGGTGACCAGCACGCTGGAGACGACCAGCCCCACGGCCGGGGTGCCCCAGCGCGACACCTTGGCGAACACCTTCGGGAACAGCCCGTCGCGGGCGGCGGCCAGCGGCACCTGGCCCTGCAGCAGGATCCAGCCGTTGAGCGCGCCGAACGCGCTGACGATCGCGCCGATCGCGACCGCGGTGCCGGCCCAGTCGCCGAACATGACCGCGGCGGCGTCCGCGAACGGAGCGGTGGAGTCCACCAGCACCTGGCGGGGGACGGCGGCAAACACGGCGATAGTGCCCAGGATGTAGACGGCGGCAGTGACGACCGTGCCGATGACCGTGGCACGCGGGATCGTCCGCTCGGGGTGCTCCACGTCCTCGGCCGGGACGGTGGCCGACTCGATGCCGATGAACGCCCACAGCGTCAGCGACGCGGCGGCGGTCACGGCGCCGAACGTGCTCTGGCCACTGGGGTTGAACGGGGCGAAGTCGCCGGCGTCGATGAAGAACGGCGCGGCCACGGCGAGCACGACCAGCGGGAGCAGCTTGGCGACGGTGGTGACCGCCTGGATCCAGCCGCCCTGCCGCACCCCGCGGACGTTGATGGCGGTCAGCAGCCAGATCGCCGCCAGCGCGACACCTGCCGCGAGCAGCGCGGTCTCACCGAGCGCGGGCCAGAAGTAGCCGAGATAGCTGACGAACGCCACCGCGATGGCCGCGTTGCCCACCCAGACCGCGATCCAGTAGCCCCACGCGGTCTGGAAGCCGACGAAGTCGCCGAAGGCACGGCGGGCGTAGGCGTACGGGCCGCCCGTCTTGGGATAGGCACGACCGAGCCGCGCGAAGACCAGCGCCAGCAGCAGCGCGCCGGTCGCGGTCAGTGTCCAGGCCACCAGGCTGGCACTGCCGAAGGCGGCCAGCGAGGCAGGCAGCAGGAACACGCCTGAGCCGATCATGTTGCCGACGACCAGCGCGGTCGCCATCCACGGACCCAGCTTGCGGCGCCGTGGCAGCGGAGTGACGGACATGATGATGTCCTCCTTCCAGGATCATCACCAGCACATCAGTGCCGTAGTAGTAGGCACGGAGGCCAACGTCCTCGATTCCTGATGACCTTGGTCCCCTTCGCAGCTGCCCTTCGACCGACCTGGTCGCCCTCCAGATCAAAAGCGTGAGAGCCGGCGTTCGACACGAAGGGGAACCATGACGGCCACGCGATCACGTTCGAGGCTTGACGCGGCAGGGTGGGCGAGCGCGACACCGCGCACCCGATGGCGCCGAGGTGCCCGTCCTGGTCAACCCCGCCGACAAGGGGTGGGAGATCGCCCGTCAAACGCTCGCACGCCGCCTCCCCTGAGCAGGAACCCTCATACTTCCGGCCGGTTCGAGTTTCCCCGCCTCTTGTTGGGCTAAGACAACACCCATACCGGACATGTCGGATTCGTGACGGCAGGGACGAGTGATATGGCGGGCATGGATGGATCGGTCAGCGACGCGCTGCTGAAGATGGGCCGGCATCTGCGGCCGGGTACGGTCTCGGCGGACCTGCGGTCGTTGTACCAGGTGGGCGGCCGGCAGTCGGACGCCTTCTATCGGGATCGGTGGAGCCATGACAAGGTGGTGCGCTCCACGCACGGGGTGAACTGCACGGGTTCGTGCTCGTGGAAGGTCTACGTCAAGGACGGGATCATCACCTGGGAGGCGCAGCAGACCGACTATCCGAGCGTCGGCGGTGATCGGCCGGAGTACGAGCCGCGTGGCTGCCCCCGTGGCGCGGCCTTCTCCTGGTACACCTACTCCCCAACCCGGGTGCGTTACCCCTACGCGCGGGGCGTGCTGGTGGAGATGTACCGGGAGGCCAGGGCGCGGCTGGGCGATCCGGTCGAGGCGTGGGCGGAGATCACCACGGACCCAGGCAAACGGGAAAGATACCAGGCCGCCCGAGGCAAGGGTGGCCTGGTACGCGTCACCTGGGACGAGGCCACCGAGATCATCGCGGCGGCGCACGTGCACACGATCAAGACCTACGGTCCCGACCGCGTGGCGGGCTTCTCGCCCATTCCGGCGATGTCGATGGCGTCGCATGCGGTGGGCGCCCGGTTCATCTCGCTGATCGGCGGCGCGATGCTGTCGTTCTACGACTGGTACGCCGACCTGCCGGTGGCCTCGCCGCAGGTGTTCGGCGACCAGACCGACGTTCCGGAGTCGGCGGACTGGTGGGACGCGGCGTACCTGATGTTGTGGGGATCGAACGTGCCGGTCACCCGCACGCCGGACGCCCACTACATGGCCGAGGCGCGTTACCACGGCCAGAAGGTGGTGGTGCTGGCGCCCGACTACAACGACGCCGCCAAGTTCGCCGACGAGTGGCTGGCCCCGCACCCCGGCACGGACGGCGCACTGGCCATGGCCATGGGCCACGTGATCCTCAAGGAGTTCTTCACGGACCGGCCGACGCCCGCCTTCGCCGACTACGTCAAGCGCTTCACCGATCTGCCGTTCCTGATCCGGCTGCGAGAGCGCGACGGATCATACGTGCCGGACAAGTTCCTCACCGCGGCCGACCTGGGTCAGGACGGCCAGGAGGCGGCGTTCGCCACGGTGCTTGTGGACGCGCGGACCGGCGAGCCGGTCGTGCCGAACGGCTCGCTCGGCTTCCGCTACTCCGACCAGGGGCAGGGCCGCTGGAACCTTGACCTGGACGGAGTGGACCCGCTGCTGACCTGTCTCGGGCCGGAGTCGGTGCCGGTGGCGCTGCCGCGCTTCGACGGTCACGGCGATGGCGTGCTGCAGCGCGGCGTGCCGGTGCGGCGGGTCGGCGCTCACCTGGTGACCACGGTCTACGACCTGATGCTCGCTCAGTACGGGGTCGCCCGCGAAGGGCTGCCCGGACGCTGGCCATCCGGGTACGACGACGCTGCCGAGCCCTACACCCCCGCCTGGCAGGAGGCGATCACCGGCGTGCCGGCCGCGGCGGCGGCCCGCATCGCTCGGGAATTCGCCCGCAACGCCGAAGAGTCCGGCGGCCGCTCCATGATCATCATGGGTGCGGGGACGAATCACTGGTTCCACTCCGACACGATCTACCGCTCGTTCCTGGCGCTGACGACGCTGACCGGCTGTCAGGGCGTCAACGGGGGCGGCTGGGCGCACTACGTCGGTCAGGAGAAGTGCCGGCCGATCACCGGGTGGGCGCAGCTGGCCTTCGGGCTGGACTGGTCGCGCCCGCCCCGGCAGATGATCGGCACCGCCTTCTGGTACCTGCACACCGATCAGTGGCGCTACGACACCTACGCGGCAGACGTCGTCTCCTCTCCGCTCGGCGAGGGCGCGTTCACCGGCAAGGCCACCGCCGACCTGCTGTCGCTGTCGGCACGTCTGGGGTGGATGCCCTCATACCCGACGTTCGACCGCAACCCGCTCGACCTGGCCGACGAGGCCGCCGCGGCGGGGGCCGACCCAGGGCCCTACGTGGCCGGGCAGGTCGCGGAGGGGCGGCTCGGCTTCGCCTGCGAGGACCCCGACGCGCCCGCGAACTGGCCCCGTGTGCTCACGGTGTGGCGGGCCAACCTGCTCGGCTCCTCCGCCAAGGGCAACGAGTACTTCCTGCGTCATCTGCTGGGCGCCGACTCGGCCGTCCGTGCCGACGAAGCCGCTCCCGAACAGCGGCCAGAAGGCGTCGCCTGGCCGCAGGAGGCGCCTCGGGGCAAGCTCGACCTGCTGCTGTCGCTGGACTTCCGGATGACGTCCACCACGCTGTTCTCCGACATCGTGCTGCCGGCCGCCACCTGGTACGAGAAACACGACCTGTCCTCCACCGACATGCACCCGTTCGTGCACGCCTTCACGCCGGCGATCGACCCGCCGTGGCAGACCCGCACCGACTTCGCCGCCTTCCACGCCATCGCCAAGGCGTTCAGCGGCCTGGCGAAGACCCATCTGGGCACGCGTACCGACCTGGTCGCCGTTCCGCTCCTGCACGACACCCCCGACGAACTCGCCACCCCGCACGGGCGGGTGCACGACTGGCGCGCGACAGGAGGGACGCCGACGCCGGGACGCGACTTCCCCAAACTGGTCACCGTCGAGCGCGACTACGGGGCCGTGGCAGACAAGATGACCGCCCTCGGCCCCCTCCTGGAACGGCTCGGCGCCACCACCAAGGGCCTGACGTTCGACGTCTCCGGCGAGATCGACCGGCTGGGCAGGATGAACGGCACCGTACGCGGCGGCGTCGCCGACGGACGCCCGTCCCTGGCCCGCGACGTCGACATGTGCGAGGCCATCCTGGCCCTGTCGGGCACCACCAACGGGCACCTGGCCGCGCAGGGGTTCACCACGCTGGGCCGGCGTACCGGGACGTCGTTCGACGGCCTGGCCGACGAGCACAGGCAGATCACCTTCGCCGACACCCAGGCCCGGCCGGTGCCGGTGATCACCTCACCGGAATGGTCGGGCAGCGAAAGCGGCGGGCGCCGCTACTCGGCCTTCACGATCAACGTCGAGCACCGCAAACCCTGGCACACCCTCACCGGTCGCCAGCACTTCTACCTCGACCACGACTGGATCCACGAGGCGGGCGAGGCGCTGCCGGTCTACCGGCCACCGCTGAACATGACCGCGATGTTCGGCGAGCCCGGCGTAGGAGAGTCCGGCGAGAACGGCATCACGGTGCGTTATCTCACCCCGCATTCCAAGTGGTCCATCCACTCCGAGTACCAGGACAACCTGCTCATGCTCACCCTGTCACGCGGCGGCCCGACCATCTGGATGAGCCCGGCCGACGCCGCCAGAGCGAAGATCGCCGACAACGACTGGGTGGAGGCCGTCAACCGCAACGGCGTCGTGGTGGCCCGCGCCATCGTCTCGCACCGCATGCCCGCGGGCACGGTGTACATGTACCACGCCCAGGAGCGGGTGGTGGACGTGCCCAAGAGCGAGACCTCGGGCCTGCGGGGCGGCATCCACAATTCGCTCACCCGGCTCCTGGTCAAACCCACCCACCTGATCGGCGGCTACGCCCAGCTGAGCTTCGCCTTCAACTACCTGGGCCCCACCGGGAACCAGCGCGACGAGATCACCGTGATCCGCCGCCGCAGCCAGGAGGTCGACTACTGATGCGTGTCATGGCGCAGCTGGCCATGGTGATGAACCTGGACAAGTGCATCGGCTGCCACACCTGCTCGGTTACCTGCAAGCAGGCCTGGACCAACCGGGCGGGCACCGAGTACGTCTGGTTCAACAACGTCGAGACCCGCCCGGGCCAGGGCTATCCCCGGACCTACCAGGACCAGGACCGGTGGCAGGGTGGCTGGGAGCTCAACCGGCGCGGTCGGCTGCGGCTGAAGGCAGGCGGCCGGATCAGGAAACTCTTCTCGATCTTCGCCAACCCGCTGATGCCCTCCATCCAGGACTACTACGAGCCCTGGACCTATGACTACGACCAGCTCTTCTCCGCTCCCATGCAGGCCGATACCCCGGTGGCGCGGCCCCGCTCGCTCATCACCGGCGAACCCACCAAGATCAGCTGGAGTGCGAACTGGGACGACAACCTGGCCGGCGGGCCCGAGCTCGCCCCGGCCGACCCCGTGCTGCGCAAGCTGTCGGATCAGGTGAAGCTGGACTTCGAGCGGGCGTTCATGTTCTACCTGCCGCGCATCTGCGAGCACTGCCTCAACCCGTCCTGCGTGGCCTCCTGCCCCTCGGGTGCGCTGTACAAGCGGTCGGAGGACGGCATCGTCCTGGTGGACCAGGACCGCTGCCGGGGCTGGCGGATGTGCGTGACCGGCTGCCCGTACAAGAAGGTGTACTTCAACCACCGCACCGGCAAGGCGGAGAAGTGCACGTTCTGCTACCCGCGTGTCGAGGTCGGCATCCCCACCGTCTGCTCGGAGACCTGCGTGGGCCGCCTGCGCTACATCGGCCTCATCCTGTACGACGCCGACCGCGTCACCGAGGCGGCCTCCGTTCCTGACGAGAAGGACCTGTTCGAGGCGCAGAAGAGCGTCATGCTCGATCCGCACGACCCCGAAGTGATCACCGCCGCCCGAGCCGCCGGCATCCCCGAGGACTGGCTGGAGGCGGCCCGCCGCTCCCCCATCCACCGGCTGATCTTCGAGTACGGCGTGGCGCTGCCGCTGCACCCGGAATACCGGACGATGCCCATGGTCTGGTACATCCCGCCACTGTCACCTGTGGTGGACGTGCTCGCGGGGACCGGGCATGACGGTGAGGACGCCGGAAACCTGTTCGGCGCCATCGACGCCCTGCGCATCCCCATCGGCTACCTGGCCGAGCTGTTCACCGCCGGCGATCCGGAGCCGGTGCGGGCGGTGCTGCGCCGGCTGGCCGCGATGCGCTCCTACATGCGCCGCATCAACCTGGGCCAGGATCGGGAGGAGTCGATCGCCACAGCCGTGGGAATGAGCGGCGAGCAGGTCGAAGGCATGCACCGGCTGCTGGCCCTGGCCCCCTACGACGAGCGGTACGTCATCCCCAAGGCCCACGCCGAGCAGGGCGAGCAATTGGAGGAACTGGCCACCGGCTGCAGCCTCGACTACGAAGGCGGCCCGGGTATGAACGGCCCGTTCGGCGAAGCCTCCGGCATGCCCGCCCCGGTGGCGGTGGAGAACTTCCACGCCCTGCGCGAGCGGCAGACAGGCGAGGACCTGGACGATGCCGGCGAACTGCACGGCCGCGTCAACCTCCTCAACTGGGACGGCAAGGGCACACCAGACGGATTGTTCCCCAGGAGGAAGAAATGAGCGCCGACGTACGTACCGCCCACATGGTGGCCTCGGTGCTGCTCGGCTATCCCGACGAACGGCTGTACGACGGGCTCGGCGTGCTGGCGGAGGCGGTGGACGGGCTGCCGGAGGGTGAGGCGCGCGAGCGGCTGTCGGCCTTCCTCGCCCATGTGGCCGCCACCTCTCCCGCCGAACTGGCCGCACACTACGTGGCGACGTTCGATCTCAAGCGGCGCTGCTGCCCGTACCTCACCTACTACGCCTACGGCGACACCCGCAAGCGCGGCGCCGCGCTGCTGCGCTTCAAGCACGCGCTGAACGCGGCGGGCTTCGAGCTCGCCGACGGCGAGCTGCCCGACCACCTGGCCGTGGTGTGCGAGCTGTCGGCACGCGGCGCCGTCCGCGAGGCCCGGCGGCTGCTGCTGGAGCACCGCGCGGGCGTGGAGGTGCTGCGCGCTGCGCTGCAGGAGGAACGCTCGCCGTACGCGGACGTGGTCGCCGCCGTGATCGCCACGCTGCCCCCGCCGGGCGCACGCGAGCAGGAGGCCGCGCTACGGCTGGCGGCCGAGGGACCGCCGGCCGAAGCCGTCGGCCTGGAACCGTACGCAGTGATGGAGGCGGGCCGATGAGCATCCTGCTCTGGGTGGTGCTGCCGTACGTGGCATTGACCGTGTTCGTGCTCGGTCACCTGTGGCGTTACCGCTACGACAAGTTCGGCTGGACCACCCGGTCCTCCCAGATGTACGAGTCACGGCTGCTGCGTATCGGTAGCCCGCTGTTTCACTTCGGCATCCTCGTCGTGGCGCTCGGCCACGTCGGCGGCCTGGTGATCCCCAAGAGCTGGACCGAAGCTCTGGGGATGAGCGAGGATCTCTACCACCTGTCCGCCGTCGTGCTGGGTACCATCGCCGGCATCGCCACCGTGGGCGGCCTGGCCATCTTGATCTACCGGCGCCGCACCGTCGGTCCCGTGTTCACCGCCACCACCCGCAACGACAAGCTGATGTACGCCGTCCTGGCCATCACCATCGCCCTCGGCCTGGCCGCCACCGTCGTGGCCAACATCACCGGCGGCGGCTACGACTACCGCACCACCGTCTCGCCGTGGTTCCGGTCGATCTTCTACTTCCAGCCGGAACCCGCGCTGATGGCAGGCGCGCCGCTGCTGTTCCAGCTGCACGCACTCAGTGCGCTGGTGCTGTTCGCGATCTGGCCGTTCACCCGGCTGGTGCACATGCTCACCGCTCCCGTCGGGTACCTCACCCGCCCGTACATCGTCTACCGCAGCAGGGACGAGGGACGGGCCGCCCGACGCGGCTGGGAGCCATCGCGCTGACGTGGAATCAGGCGTGACGGCCGCCACCTGCTCACCGTGGTGAGCAGGTGCGGGATCTATGTGGCGGCCAGCAGCGCCACGTGCGCGACGATCTGGAAGCGGTCGCCTGTAACCTGCGTGTAGGCCTGCGCGGCCGTCTGGCGGATCTCTTCTGCGAGCGCTGTGCTGATCTCGCTCAGGAACGACAGGTACACGTGCACCGTGTCGTCCACCTCCACGAGTCGTATCTGCGGACGCATGCCCGCGCGGCGCAGCAGGGGCCGGACCGCGTCAGCGACTGCCCGCAGAGCTGCGGGGCCGGTCGGCGACACCGCTTCCGCGCAGGTCTCGACCAGCTCGACGGGCTCGCATCTGGATACGATCTCCTCCAGCCCGGTCCCCGACGGTGTAGGCCCCGCCACCAGCACCGGGACCCGGGCGCGCAGGGCACACATGACCCCGGCCTCTCGCAGTGTGAAGGGGCCCGGCGCCAGCCTGACGTCGACGAGCAGGTCCACATCCCCGCCCGCCAGCGGGCAGCGACCGCCAGGAGCCATGCCGGTACACGGCGCCGGGGAGGGCGCCGCGCCTGGAGGGTGGCAGTAGGCCGTCTCGTGTCCTTCGAGGGCGAGTAACGCCCCGGCCACCGCACCGCCGGAAGGGTCCGACTCCGTCATCAGGATCCGCATGGGACCACCTTGTCGCCTGCCGTCACCTCCGGGCAGGGACCAAAGTCCTTGCAGCGGCGGGCGAGGGACCTCGCTCCGGCCCCAGCGACACCTTCCGCCGCAGGAGCCCAACGTCCTTGCCCGACGAAAGTCCCTGGCAGCGGCGTCCGGACTGGCCAGAGGGTGGGGTCATCAGCAACGGATGTGAAGAAGGTGCTCACGCATGAGGCACAGGCCCATCGCTCTTGATCCCGCCGACGTGCAGGTCAAGATCCGTGGCGGGTTCCGGCCCGCCGACATCCGGCACGCTCAGGAAACCGTGGCCCATCTGGCGCGGCTCGCCCACGAACCGGTGCTCGGCGCGAGGGTCAAGCTCGGCGCCGCGCCCGAGTTCGGCGCGGGACAACGCACGGCGGAGGCCGTACTGGATGTCCAGGGGAGACTCGTCAGGGCCCGGGCCAGCGCGGCCTCCGCTCGTGGAGCCGTCCAGCTGCTCGGTGACCGGCTGCGGACGCGGCTGCTGGAGAGCACCAGGGACTGGGAGAACCGGCGGGGGCGCCACCACGGACAGCGTCCAGCCGGGCAGGCCGGCGGGGAGAGGCAGGTCGTACGGCTTCTCGCGGCGGCCCGCGCCGTGCCCGACGAGGCTGTGGTGGACATGGAGGAGCTCGACTACGACTTCCTGCTGTTCACCGAGGACGCGACGGGCCAGGACAGCGTCGTCTACCGCACCGGCGACGGCTACCGCCTCGCTCAGCTCGTGCCGCAGGCGCATCTGCCGGCTCCGATGTGCGCGTCGATCTCGGTCAGCCCGTTGCCCGCTCCCCGGCTCACCGTGGAGGAGGCCATCGAACGGCTGGAGTTGACCGGGTTCGCGTTCGTCTTCTTCGCCGACGCGGACACCGGAGCCGGCCGCCTCGTCTACCGCCGCGCTGACGGGGACTACGGCCTCGTCAGCACCGTTCACGACGACTGACGTCCCCCGGATCGGACCGCGGCCCCCATGGCGTGAGCGGTGCCGCGGTCGTCCGGCATGAGCGGCAGGTAAAGGCCGTGCGTCGCCCGCAGATCAGTCAGCGTGTGTTCGCTCGGCGGTCAGGGCACGTACCGCGGTCAGGGTCAGGAGAACGGCCAGCGCGGCGGTGACAGCCAGCAGGCCCAGGCCGAGCCCGTACGAGCCGAGCCGGCCATAGATGAAGCCCATGACCAGCGGCGGCACGAAACCGCCCAGCCCTCCGGCCGCGCCCACCAGGCCGGTGACCGAACCGACCTTGTCGGCCGGGGCGACCTGAGCGACCAGCGCGAACGTGGCGCCGCTGCCCGCGCCCAGCGCCGCCGCCATGGACAGGAACGCGACCGTGCCCACCGGCATCAAGGGAGGTGTCAGCGCCTGGATCGCCGCCATGACGGCGACCACGGCGAACACCCCGGCCAGCACCCGTACCGGGCCGATCCGATCCGACGCCCACCCTCCGAGCGGCCGCATGAGGACTGCGAGCACCACGAATCCGGCCATTCGATAGGCCGCGTCCGCCTGTTCCAGCCCGTAACCAGTCTGCAGATAGGCCGGCAGGTAGACGGAGAAGGCGACATAACCGCCGAACGCGACGGCGTACAGCAGGCAGGCCTGCCACGTGATCGGCAGCCTGGCCGTGGTCGCGAGCCGCGCGATCAGCGGCTGCCCGGCCACGCTGCGCCCGGGCGCATCCCGAAGGATCAGCCATGAGACGACCGCGTAGACCGCGAGCACGACCGCCGTGATGACGAACGGCGCGGCAGCACCACCGGCGCGTACCAGCGGGACGGTGGTCAGCGCGCTGACGGCGGTGCCTCCCATGCCCGCGCCGAAGATCCCCACTGCGAGCCCGCGCCGCTGCGGCGGGAACCACGCACTGACGAACGGCACCCCGACAGCGAAGGCAGTACCGGCGACACCGAGGAAGAACCCGCCGATCAGCAGGGCGGCCAGCGAGGTCTGCCCTGCGACGCCGATGAACAGGACGGGCGCGATCGTGACGGCGGACACCAGAGGGAACATCACCCGCGCGCCGTACCGGTCAGTCAGCGCGCCCACGGGGATCCGCCCCAGCGAGCCGACGATCACCGGCACCGCCACCAGCAACGCCTGCTGCGGCGCCGAGAGGCCGAGCATCTCCTTGAATCGTGGACCCAACGGGCTGAGCAGGGCCCAGGCCCAGAAGTTCACCGCGAAGCCTAACGTCGCCAAGACCAGCATCAGCGCGGCCTGGCCATCCGCCTCGCTCGCCTGTCTCCTACCGGTCTCCGTCATCGAGCTCCGCCTCATCTCGAGGATCTCGCCGGCCAGGCACCGCCGTGGATCGCCGCGTGATCCTTCCCTGGTACCTGCGCACGATCATCAGTTTCCGGCCTCATACCCGTCCGCAAGCACCCAAAGCACGCAACTCGCTAGCAGGCTTCCCGGCCACCGCTCCCACGCTGCGCTGGACGCACGGTCCGCATGTCGCTTCCCGGCTTACCCGCCGCCCCATATATAGAACGTGTCGTAACACCCATGCTCGGCGGCCTGAGCACGATGATCCGCCGGTTGAGGACGATGGATGACACAAGGCCCTGCCAGAGGTGACTCGGGACTCCGCGAGTGCGGGACCTTCGGCCCTGATGTGGGCGCCGCTGTAACCGGAAGGCTGAAGTCGAGACCCGATAGAGAAAGAGAACCGTCATGCGCGCTGCCGTCGTCACCGCCTTCGACAAGCCCGTCGAACTTCAGGAGGTGCCCATACCCGAGCCGGGGCCGTCCCAGGTCCTCGTCCGCATCGAGGCGAGCGGGCTGTGCCACACCGACATCCACGCCGCCCACGGCGACTGGCCGGTCAAACCCGCGCTGCCGTTCACCCCCGGCCACGAGGGCGTCGGCGTCATCGAGGAGGTCGGCTCCGCCGTGACCGGCCGGGCGGTCGGCGAGCGGGTGGCCATCCCCTGGCTCGGCTACGCCTGCGGCACCTGCGAATACTGCGTCAGCGGCCGTGAGACCCTGTGCGAGTCCCAGCTGAACAGCGGGTACGCGATCAACGGCGGCCACGCCGAGTACGCGGTCGCGCACGCCGCCTACGTGGTCCCGGTGCCCGATGGCGTCGCCTCGGCTGAGGCCGCGCCCTTGACCTGCGCGGGCGTGACCACGTACAAGGCGGTCAAGGTCTCTGGTCTGCGGCCTTCCGAACGTGCCGCGATCTTCGGCATCGGCGGGCTCGGCCACCTGGCGCAGCAGTACGCGCAGATCTTCGGCGGCGAGACCATCGCGGTCGACGTCACCGACGAGAAGCTGCGCCTGGCCCGGGAGCTGGGCGCCTCTCACACGGTCAACGCCGCCGTCAGCGACCCGGTCGCCGAGATCGAAGCCCTGGGCGGGGCGGACGTGGCCATCGTGCTGGCCGCGAGTCCGCGCGTGCTGGAGCAGGCGCACGCCTCAGTGCGCCGCGGCGGCCGCCTGGTGCTGGTCTCTCTGCCCAAGGACAACACCATGAGCCTGCCCGTCTTCCAGACCGTCCTCGGTGGCATCAGCGTCATCGGCTCCATCGTCGGCACCCGCGCCGACCTGGCCGAGGTCTTCGAACTGCACGCCGCGGGACGCACCAAGGTCGTCTACGAGACGCGCAAGCTGGAGGAGATCAACCAGTCCTTCGACGACGTCCTGGCCGGCACCGTGCCCGCCCGCCTGGTCTTCCAGCTGTGACCTCTCCAGGACAAGACGCCGTGCCCGGCCCCCATCCCGATCGGGGCCGGGCTTCGGTTGTCCGGATCGGCCATCGGAGGCTTTCGAGCCTCGACCTCTTCCAGCCGGATCGTTCTCATGATGCATCTGCCCAGGGTGAGGGTCAGCCCGCCACGCCCACAGCTCATGCGGGCGTCCCATGCTGCCCATCCGCGCCGGCGACTTCAGCGCACGGACCCACTACGGGGTCAGCCCCAGCTTGGCCTCGATGTGCCTGGAGGCGCCCTGGTCGTACCCGTTGGGCCCGAACCGCAGCCGCGTGATCAGCATGGCGCCGATCCGGGAAAGGCAGTCGTCCAGGTGGTCTCGGGTCATCGTGCCGTCCTGACCACGGCGAGTGGGCACGGGGCGTGGTGCAGCAGCGCGTGGCTGACGGAGCCCAGTACCATCCCGGCGAACGTGCCGTGCCCGTGGGAGCCGACCACCAGGAGCTCCGCACCGGCCGCGGCCTCCCTCAGCACCTCGACCGGATGGCCGTGCACCAACTCCTCGGCGACGGTCACGTCCGGATGCCGTGCTCGAAGGTCGCTCAGCGCCTCCTTCAGCGCGCCCGGTCCCTCCTGCGCCACGGGGTCGAACCCCTGCTGGGCCCTGGCGTGCACGACTCGCAGCCGCCCACCACGCAGCACCGCCTCAGCGAAAGCGAACTCCAGCACCTGTGGCGAAGCCGGGGAACCGTCCACACCGGCGACGACCTCACCAGCCGCCGTCGAGGAAGTCTGGCGAACCACGACCACATCGCACGGCGCATGCCCGGCCACCCCGTAGGCGACCGATCCGACCAGCATCCCGCGCACTCCGCCGAGCCCATGGCTGCCCACGACCAGGAGCTCGGCGTCCCGCGCGGCCTCGATCAGGGCGGTGCGCGGGTCGTCGGGCAGGAACGTCGTCCGCACGCTGATCTTCGGCTGGTCGCCGCGCGCCCGTTCCTCTGCCGCCGCCAGCACGCTCCTGCCGCCCTCGCGCATCCAAGCGGCCACCTCGGCCAGCCGGCCGGCTTCCGTCTCGTACGCCCAGCGCGGCATCGCGTGCGCCACCAGCAGCGGCACCGCGCGCAGGGCCGCCTCCCGGGCCGCCCAGCCGACGGCCTCGAGCCCGGCCCGCGAGCCGTCCACTCCCACGAGAATCATGATCTCTCCTTCAGGTCAACGAAAACCCGCCCGCCCTGGAGGCAGGGCGGGCGGGTGGCCGGGGCGGCTACTGGAGCCACGGGGTGCGGCGGACGATGGGCAGGTTGCCGAGTCCGAGGGTCCTACCGGTGCCGGCCAGGGCCAGGCCGCCGAGGACGATCGCGTAGATGAGGTGGTCGTCCATGAAGGGGTTGGTGGTCAGGGGCAGCTCGGCCGCCCACATCAGGAGCAGCATCGCGGTGCCGGCGCCGGCGGCGATGCGGGTGCCGATGCCGAGCACGAGCGCCAGGCCGACTCCGGCCAGGCCGGCCATGAACAGCCAGTCCACCCACGCCTGCCCGGCCAGGCCGGAGAAGAAGCCGCCGAGCGCGTTCTCGCCGGTGCCCTTGAGGAACCCGGTCGTGGGGCTGCCGCCGTTGATCCAGGCCTTGGCCGCCGGGGTGGCGAAGCCGAAGCCGAAGGTCTTGTCCAGGAAGGCCCAGAGAAAGACCCAGCCGATCGAGATCCGGGCGACGGCCCAGACGTAGTCGACCGGGGTCTTGCGCTCCGCCTTGCCCGCGCTGGTGTGCATCACAGGCTTGTGGATGGTGGTGGCCATGGCGGGCCTCCCTTTCCTGTTCTGTCGTGCGTCCTTGTCTCGCCTCCATCACACCGGTTGCGGCCGCCGGCGCTCAGTGCCGTACGGCCCGGGGCCTGAGGACCTTGGTCCTCCCTTACGCCAGGATCGGACGGCAGGGGGAAAGGGACACATCGGCAAGCGGCAGCCGGCGCGGTGCCGTAGCGCCAGCCGGCCGAAGAAGCGCCAAGTCGTGGCGCTGTCCGTCGCTGCGCGGGGACCTTCGGCACCGAGGCGGGGCCGTCAGGCCCTCACCGCAGCCGGACCAGGTGCGGCAGCGTCGGTGGCAGGAGGTGTGTGATGTCCGTTTCACTCGCTACCGATCTCGGCGTCCGACGGCTGCTGGTGGCGGCCGGGCAGGCGCCGTCGGTGTTCAACACCCAGCCATGGCGCTTCAACGTGGTCCGCCGGGAGTTCGTCGAGATGTTCGCCGACCCCGACCGGCGGCTGCGGATCAGCGATCCGCGCGGCCGCAATCAGTACGTGAGCTGCGGCGCGGCGCTGCTCAACCTGCGACTGGCGGTGCGCACGTCCGGCCGGCGGCCAATGGTGTGGCTGTTGCCCGCGCCCGAGGAAGAGCCCGAGCTGCTGGCGGCCGTGCGCATGGGCGGGCCGCTGCCCGTCCCCGAGGCGTATCGCGAGTTGTACGACCTCATCCCCGTGCGCCGCACCAGCCGCCGGCCCTTCGCCGACCGTGCTCTGCCACGCGCGGTGCGGGCCGAGCTCCGGCAGGCCGCCATGCGGGAGGGAGCGGGGCTGGTGTTCCTCGACCGGCATGCGACGGTCGACACCCTGGACTGTGCCGCCATCGCCGAGGAGGAACTGACCCGCGACCACGACTACCGCGCCGAGCTGGCCGCGTGGACGATGCCGGGCGCGCGGTACGACGGCCTTCCGGGCTACGTCCACGGGCCACGCCCGCTGCGGGATCCGGCGCCTGTCCGGGACTTCGGGCGGCAGGAAGGCGAGGCGCGATTCGAGGAACACCCGCAGCTCGCCGTGCTGACCACCATGGGCGATCGTCCCGCGGACTGGCTGCGGGCCGGTCAGGCGCTGCAGCGGGTGCTGCTGGTGGCCGCCAGGCACGGCGTGTCGGCGTCGTTCCTGAACCAGCCGCTGGACCTGCGCGACATGCGCAAGCGTCGCGACCCCCACCACCGCCGAGGTCACCCGCAGATGATCATCCGGCTCGGTTACGGGCTTCCTGTGGCGCGCAGCCCACGGCGCCCCGCCGCCGAGCTGGAAGCCGCTTGAGGCCTGGAACGACATGGCTGGGTGTGGAATCCCGCGGGAAGGGGTGCCATACCCAGCGCCGATAGCGAGCGCCTGCAGCAGCGCGCGCCGCCAGGAAGTCCGACGCGTCCGAGACGTCGGCCCATGCCTCCACCGGATGGTCGATCCGCGTGTGCTCGACAACCGTCACCTGCGGACACTCCTTCTTCAGCGTGTAGCGCTGGCACTGCCTCGTGTGGCGGCGGCCCGGGCGGCTGCAGGTGCCGTGTCCCGCCTTGGAGAGAACCTCGTCGTCATCGGCCTTGGCTGTGACAGCGTCGTGTCCGGGACGACGGGCACCTGAGCCGACTGGGTCCATCAGCGCAAGAGTCGGGACCTTCGCCCGCAGGCAGTCGCGCGTGACCGCTGATGTGCTGGTCGCATGATTACTTATCCGGTGCGGGTCGAGGCTCGGCTCGAGGAACCGCTGAACCGTGGCCTCTGGATCGTGAAGTGGTTTCTCGCCATCCCTCACTACGTCGTGCTGAGCCTGCTGTGGATCGCTTTCGGCGTTCTCACCGTCGTCGCGTTCTTCGCGATCCTGTTCACCGGCCGATACCCGCGCGCGCTGTTCGACTTCAACCTGGGCGTGCTGCGCTGGACCTGGCGGGTCGCCTACTACACCTACGGCGCCCTGGGCACCGACCGCTACCCGCCCTTCACGCTCGGCGCGGCCCCGGACTACCCGGCCACCCTGGAGATCGACTACCCGGAACGGCTCTCCCGCGGCCTCGTCCTGGTCAAATGGTGGCTGCTGGCCATCCCCCACTACCTCATCGTGGGCCTGTTCACCAGCGGCAGCATCATCTCCTGGAACAACAGCCTGCCGGACGGCGGCGGCGTCCTCTACACCCTCGACTGGGGCGGTCTCATCGGCCTGCTGGTCCTCCTCGCCGCGCTGTCGCTGCTGTTCACCGGCCGCTACCCGCACGGAGTGTACGACCTCGTGCTCGGGATGAACCGGTGGGCGTTCAGAGTCGCGGCGTACGCCACGCTCATGACCGACGCCTACCCGCCGTTCCGTCTCGAACAGGGCGGCCATGAGCTGCCGCGGCTGGAACCGCCGCCCGCCTCGGCGCACACCCCGGCGCGGCACGGCGCCGCCTCCATCGTTGCCCTCGCCGCCGGCGCCGTCCTCGCCTTCGGCGGCCTCGCCACGGCGGCCACCGGCACCGGCGCCGCCCTGCTCGGGCAGGCCCGCGACGCCGACGGCTTCATCGGCATCGGCCCCCAGCGGGTGGCCACCTCCACCTACGCCCTCACCAGCGAGCAGATCACCATCGCCGGGCAGGGCGTGTCCTTCCTGCGCGACGGCGTGGGCCGCGTCCGCATCAGCGCATCCGGCACCCGCACCCCGCTCTTCCTCGGCATCGCCCGCCAGGACGACGTCACCGCCTATCTGAGCAACGTCACCCACGAACGGGTCACCCCGGAAGACATCGGTGGCGCCTACAACCGGTATCCGGGGGCGGCCACACCGGCTCCGCCCTCGGCCCAGACTTTCTGGGCGGCCACCGGCACCAGCACCTTGACCTGGGACGCCCAGCCCGGTGAGTGGACCGTCGTCGTCATGAACGCCAACGGCACCCCGGCTGTGGCAGCCGACCTGCAGGTGGCCGCCACCCTTCCCTGGTTGGGAGGGCTGACGGCCGGGCTCTTCATCGCCACGGCGGTCCTGCTGCTCGCCGGCACAGCGCTCATCCTGGTCGGCATCCGCCTGGCCACCGTCCCGACGTCAGCACCCGCACACGCCACGCCGACGCGTTGACGCGGCCCCACCATGGCTAGGGCCGACCGCCGCGATCTCTCCAACGAGGTTCCGCGTGAAGGCGCTGGTCCATCACGGACGAGGCCGGCGGGCTGGGGAGCAGGCTCCCGAGCCACAGCTCATCGGACCGACGGATGCGAGCGACCGCGTGGACGCCGTCACAAACTGCGGCACCGACCTGCGCATCCTCAAGGGCGGCGTCCCCGCGGTCGAATCCGCCGGACACCTGCACCCACGCGGACCGCCTCGTCAGCGCCGGCGACGACCCGGCCGCCGCTTGCGAGCTGACCCGGCGGGAATGTGGGCTCACCTTGGAGGCCGAGGCCCGGCACGGCTGGGCGGAGATTTCGCCGTAGGCCGGGCTCCGACGAAGCGGGTGATGAGCGGCCCTGCGATGGCCAGCACGAGCACATAGGCGGCTACCAGCGGCGCCAGGGTGGGCAACTGGGGCCCTGCCAGGCCGACGATGACGATGGAGAACTCCCCTCGCGCGATCAGCGCGGCGCCCGCACGCAGCCGGCCCCGCCGGCCCACCCCGTCGCGGGCGGCGGCGTAGCGCCCGGTGAGCACCTTGGTCAGCGCGGTGACCGAGGCCAGCGCCAGCGTGGCCGGCAGGACGGGCAGCAGGTCGGCGGGAGCCACCGACAGGCCGATGGCCACGAAGAACATCGCGGCGAACAGGTCACGCAACGGTGTGATGACGGCTCGTGCCCGCTCGGCCGTCTGCCCGGTCAGCGTTAGTCCGACCAGGAAGGCACCAACCGCCGCTGATGCGTGCACGAACTCGGCCAGCGCAGCCACCACCATGGTAAGCCCCAGCATGCGCAGCATCAGCTGCTCGTTGTCCGGGTGCGCCACGAGCCGGCCGATATGGTGCCCCCAACGGGAGGAGGCGGCGAAGGCGGACACCACTGCGCCGACCGCGACCAGCGCGCCCAGCACTGCCTGCCACCAGGTGCCGCCGGAGGCCAGCACCGCCAGCACAGGCAGGTAGGCCGCCATCGCGAAGTCCTCCAGCACCAGAACCGACAGCACCGACGGCGTCTCCCGGTTGCCCAGCCGCCGCAAATCCCCGAGCAGCCGGGCGATGATGCCCGAAGAGGAGCTGTAGGTGGCGCCGGCCAGCGCCAGCATGCCCACGCCGTCCAACCCCAGCATCCAGCCGGCCAGCGCGCCCGGGACGGCGTTGGCCAGCAGGTCCACCCCCGCCGACGGCAGATGATGGCGCATGCTCGTGGAGAACTCCGCGATGGAGAACTCCAGTCCCAGCGCCAGCAGCAGCAACACGATCCCGATCGAGGCCGCGGCCTGGACGAACTCGCCTGCGGCCGGGGCGGGCAGCACGCCGCGCTCACCGAGCATCAGGCCTGCCAGCAGGTAGAGCGGGATGGGCGACAGCGTCATGCGGCGGGCCAGGGCGGCCAGGAGGCCGAGGGCGGCCAGGATGAGGCCGAGCTCCAGCAGCAGCGCGATCGAGACGTGCACGCGTTCAGCCCTGGATGATCCGCGTCACACCGTCGATGCCCTCCTGGGTGCCTATCACCACGAGCACGTCATCGGCCCGCAACACCTCGTCCGGGCCCGGCGAGGCGATCACATCCGCGCCGCGCACGATCGCCACCACCGACACCCCGGTACGGGTGCGTGCGCGCGTGTGCCCCAGCGGGTGATCCACGTAAGGCGAGGTCGGCGTCACTGTCACCGGTTCAGAGCTCAGCCCTGGGATCTCCCGGGTCAGGTCGGCGAACCGCTCGGCGATCCGCGGCGCACCGAGGATCTGCGCCAGCGCCTCGGCCTCCTCCTCGGTCAGGCGAAACAGCGGCCAGCCCTCGTCGCGGTCATCGCCTGCGTAGCCGACCACCTCGAACTCACCCGTGCGCCGCGCCACCACGGCGATCCGCTCCCCCGCCTGGGTGGTGAACTCATACCGCAGACCGACGCCTGGCAACAGCACTTCGTTCACGTTCATGCAGCCATCATTCCGGCAGACCGGCGCCTCCTGCCGGATGCACCACCACGAACCGCCCATCGATCCGGGCGGGCGCATCTCCAGCCTGCCGATGCAATCGCCGGCCGCGAAGGACCAACGGCGGGCGAGACAGGTCCAAAGCCCCCCATCGACGATGTCTGCCACCGTGGATGCTCAGGGTGAAGCCGGTGCAAATGGGGCAAGGCTGTGCCTGGCAGTAAGCAGTACCAGGGAGGTACATGATGGCGATCAATGTGATCGTGGGATTTGACGGGTCTCCAACGGCCGCCGTGGCGATCGATGTCGGTGCCGCGCTGTTCCCGCAGGCACGTGTGTGGATCACCCATCTGTGGACCCCGCCGTTCGCCAGCGAGAGCCTGCGGCGGCGGCTGTGGACGGGCGCCGCCGAGCTCAACGCCTTCATCGCGGCAATCGAGCGCGAGGGGGAAGCCGAGGCACGCAGGCTCGCCGATCGGGGAGTCAGGCTCGCGCGCACCGCCGGCTGGAACGCCGAGCCCCTGGTGCGCCGCGCCTACGGCGGCGAAGGCCTGTATTTCGCCCAGCTGGCGCAGGAACTGGACGCCGACCTGGTTCTGGTCGGATCGCGTGGCCTCGGTGGCGCCCAAGCGGTCCTGGGCAGCGTTTCGGACATGGTGGTGCACTACACGCCCCGCCCCGTCCTCGTCGTGCCGCATCCCTTGCTGTCCGCTGAGCAGGCGGCGCTGGAGAGCGGGCCGGCGCTCATCGGCTGGGACGGATCACCCGGCGCAGAAGCCGCCCTCGCGGCGACGCAGGAGCTGTTCCCGGGACGGGACCTGGCGATCGTCTGCGTGGACGGCGCTGACATCCCCTCGCCCTCGGGCAGCCTGCCGCAGAGCGGCGGCATCACCCTGGAGCGGCTGGACGTCGCCAGCGGCTCCGGCACGCCTGGACGCGCTGTGGCCGAGGCGCTCAGCGCGTGCGGCCGCAGCCGGGACGCGTCCGTCCTGGTCGTCGGGTCACGGGGGCGTTCAGCGGCACGCGAGATCCTCATGGGCAGCGTCGCGATGGCCACCTTGCACCACGCCCACCGGCCGGTCATGGTCGTGCCCCGGCCCGACCAAGAACGCGAGTGAGCTTCGGTCCCACGTGAGGACAGGCCGCGGCAAGCTCCGCGTTCCGGGCCGCTGATGCTCCTTCATCACTGCAGAATCGCTCGCCCGCGTCGTGTTCAGGGCGCCGGTGGCACCGCCAGGCGCCCTGTCGCCTACGGTCGTTGGGCCGCGTGCCTCAGCAGGGTCACGAGATGCACGACCGCCGCGATGGCCGTGAGGGCGATGGCCACGATCACCACCGTACGGACGATGAGCGCCCAGTCGACGGTGGGGTCGTCGAAGGCGAACGGGAAGACCCGCAGGATCTGGGCCAGAGCCGTGAGGCTGATCAGCGTGGTCGCCAGGTCCCCTGCCGACCTCATCCAGCGCGGGTCGTGGGCCAGGAAGATCGTGTTGGTGATGAGCGCCGCGATCAGTGAGAGGTTGACCAGTGGCAGCACCCGCAGGGTATCGGGGGTGAGGAAGGGTACGGCTTGCCAGCCGGGGTGGGCGTTGATGGCATACAGCAGGGTCCCGTCGATGACAGCGGCGATGGTGTAGCCGGTGCGACGAGCGACGGCCGGACGGCGTGCCGGCGGGTGGATCTCCATCCTGAACCTCCAATGGCCTTCAGGAGGGCTGTTGATCTACCGTCACGCTATGTACGCAGCCTGTGGGGAGGCAGGGGCGAAGGTCGGCTCGAAGGGGCCGAAAGGCCCTTCCATGGATTCTTCCGCAGTGTGTGCTTCCGGCCCTCAGGGAAAGGACCAACGTCCCTGTTGGCTGCACCTGGGTTCGCGAACAGTAGGGCGCGGACACATTCGAGCGATCGTTCATCGGCCGGGAGATCACGGCGAGTACGGAGGACATGACAGTGATGCCTTTGTCTGGGCTGACGTCAGCGGAGGCGGCCTCGCGGCTCGCACGCGACGGCGCCAACCTGCTTCCGCAGAAGCCGCCCGTGCCCTTGTGGCGGCGCATCGCCTCCCAACTGCGCGACCCGCTCATCATCGTCCTGCTCATCGCGGCAGTGCTGACCATCACGACGGGTGACTGGGCCGACGCGGCCGTGATCATGCTGGTAATCGTGGTCAACACCACCGTCGGAGTGGTGCAGGAGGTCCGGGCCGACCGCGCCATCACGGCCCTGGCACAGCTCGCCAGCCCGGAGGCACGCGTGGTGCGCGACGGCCGCCAGCAGCAGATCCCCTCCAGCGACGTCGTGGTGGGAGACCTGCTGATCCTGGCCGAGGGCGACGTCGTCCCCGCCGACGCCAACGTGCACGAGTCGGCGGCACTGCTCGTCGACGAGTCGGCGCTGACGGGCGAGTCGGTGCCGGTGGACAAGGGCATCGACGCGCCGGTCTCGTCCGGCACCGTAGTGCTCCGCGGGCGCGGGCGGGCGGAGGTCACCGCCATCGGGGCGGCCAGCGCGAGCGGCCGCATCGCCTCCCTGATGGTCAAGGGGGCTCGGCTCACCCCGCTGCAACGCCGCCTGGTGGGAGTCGGCCGGCTCCTGGCCGGCGTCGCCGTGCTGCTGTCGGCGGTGGTCATGGCCCTGGGACTGGTGCGCGGCCAGCCGGTGGAACTGATGGTGATCACCGCCATCAGCCTGGTCGTCGCCGCCGTCCCCGAGTCCCTGCCCGCCGTCGTGACGCTGAGCCTGGCGCTGGGCGCACGCCGGATGGCCACCCGCAACGCCCTCGTCCGCAAGCTGCCCGCGGTGGAGACCCTCGGCTCGGTGACCGCCCTGGCCACCGACAAGACCGGCACCCTCACCGAGGGTCGGATGGTCGCCCGCCACCTGTGGACGCCGGCGGCACAGGCCACGGTCAGCGGCACCGGCTACGCCCCCGAGGGCCAGATCAGCAGCGACCATGACCCCGGCGCCTTCAACGCGCTGCTGACGGCGGCGGTGCTCTGCAACGACGCCCGGCTCTCACCCCCGCACGACGCCGACGGCGAGTGGACGGCGCTGGGCGACCCCACCGAGGCGGCCCTGCTCGCCGCCGCCGCCAAGCTCGGCCTCGACCGCAAGGACGTGCAGACCCGCCTTCCCCGCCTGGCCGAGCAGCCCTTCGACAGCGACCGCAAGCGCATGAGCACCGTGCACCAACTGCCCGGCGGCGGCGCACGCCTGATCTGCAAAGGCGCGCCCGAAGCCCTGCTCCACCACCCCGTCCTGATCGACCAGCCGGATCTGCTCGCCCGCGCCGCCGCACAGGCCGACCAGTTCGCCCGAGCCGGATACCGGGTCCTCGCGGTGGCAAGCACCGATCTCGACGCCGCACCGGCCACGATCCAGGAGAACGGCCTGTCGCTGCTCGGCCTGATCGCGATCCTGGACCCGCCACGCCCGGCCGCCGCCACCGCCGTCGCCGACTGCAAGCGAGCCGGCATCAAACCCATCCTCATCACCGGAGACCACCCCGGTACCGCCCGCGCCATCGCCACCGAGCTGGGCATCATCGCCGACGGCGACCGGGTCGTCGACTGCCGCGAACCCGGCGCCCTCGACCACGGCCAGGCCGGCGTCTACGCCCGCGCCACCCCTGAGCAGAAGCTCGACATCATCCAAAGCCTGCAGAACCAGGGCGGCGTCCTGGCCATGACCGGCGACGGGGTCAACGACGGCCCTGCCCTGCGCCGCGCCGACATCGGCGTGGCCATGGGCCGACGCGGCACCGAAGTGGCGCGGCAGGCGGCCGACCTGGTCCTCGCCGACGACAACCTGGACACCGTTGTCGCGGCCGTCGAGGAGGGCCGCCGGGTGTACGCCAACATCCGCCGCTTCCTGGTCTACGGCCTGTCCGGCGGCGCGGCCGAGATCGCCGTGATGTTGCTGGGCCCGTTCGTCGGGCTCCCGCTCCCTCTGCTCCCCGCCCAGATCCTGTGGATCAACCTGCTCACCCACGGGCTGCCCGGCGTGGCCCTGGGCGGCGAGCCGACCGTGCCGGGAGCCATGGCCGATCCGCCCCGGCCGCCCAGTCAGAGCATCCTCGGCGCGGGCCTGTGGCAACGCGTCATCCGGATCGCCGTCGTGCTCACCGCCGTCACCCTCGGCGTCGCCGTCTGGGCCGCAGCGACCGGACGACCCTGGCAGAGCATGGCCTTCTTCGCCCTCGGCGCCACTCAGCTCGGCGTCGCGCTCGGCTCCCGCACCCGGCCAGGGACCCTGGCCAACCCCATGCTGCTGCTCGCCGTCGCCGGCGCGTTCGTCCTGCAACTAGCGGCCCTGTACCTGCCGCCACTGCGCCAGCTCCTCGGCACCCAGCCACTGAACGCCGGCGACCTGCTGATCGTCACCGCGCTGTCCGTACTCGGCTACGCCGCTGCACGCCTCGACCGGATCCTGCACCCCTCCCCCCGCCCGCAAGGATCTCAGCCTGCGGTCACCACCACCGAGGGCGATCGGCGGTCGTCACGGGCCTTTCGTCCCTAACCAGTCGGACACGACCACGGGCAGGCTACAGACATGAAACTCGACTCGGCCGGTCTGCAGGTGCTCACCCACGAGGAGTGCATGCGCCTGCTGCCTTCACGCCCGATCGGGCGGATCGTCTTCACCGACCGCGCGCTGCCGGCAGTGCAGCCGGTCAACTTCTGCCTGGACGAGCAGGACATCGTCATCCGTACGGCGGCCGGCTCCAAGCTGGCCGCCGCCACCCGCCACGCGGTCGTGGCCTTCGAGGCCGACGACTTCGACACCGAGGCGCGTAGCGGCTGGTCGGTCACCGTCGTAGGGTATGCCCGCGTCGCCGACGACCCGGCAGAGATCGCCAGGCTGGAAAGACTGCCGCTGACGCCGTGGGCCCGAGGCCGTGACCACTTCATCGTCATCACCGCGGTGGAGGCCACCGGCCGGCGCATCCAGCAGCCCACCTGACTCCATGGAGCTGCCAGATCAGCGAAGCTCGGCCTCTGGCCCAGCCGCTCGTACTGGCCTGGGACGGGTCGCCCAGAATGGCGGCCATGTGGGCCAGCACGTCGGCGTGCTCTCCGGGGCCGCGCGACAGCGGGTCCTGGACGTCGTGCCCGGTCATCCGGAGCACCGCAGGTTGTACAGCGCGGCTCCAGCTGACGCCTGGACGAGTAAGTCCTAAGTCGCCTCGGTACGGAGTGCGTACATGGCGGAGGGTGTTGACGATCGGTTCGTGAAGACAGACCTCAACACCCTTCTCACCGCACTGTACGTCAGCATCGACGACTGGCTCGGCCACCGGTCCCGGCTGGGACGCAAGCAGATACTGGCCGACGCCGAACTGATCACCCTGGCCGTGGCCAGGTCCTGCTTGGCATCCATTCCGAGGCCCGCTGGCCGCGATACGTACCCGAGCATCTGCCCGGCGCCTTCCCTACCTGCCCGGCCAGTCCTGCTACAACAGGCGCCTGAGCAAGGCAGGCGGTGGCAGGGACACGTCGGCGAGAAGCCACGCGCGGGGATTCCAGGTCCCTGGTCGCTGACCTCGCAGCACAGGACGCCATCCCCGCACCACAGGCTCAGCCTGCCTGCTTCCCCGCCGTGCACCACGGCGTTGACCACGCCCTCGTCAACCTCCAGGACCTCTTCGGCGACTGCGCAGGCGGTGTCTGCGTGGCCGCTGGTCACCATGATCACCCGGATGCCGCCGGCTCGGGCGCGGCAGTGCCGGAGGTCTACGAAGAGCGAGGACGTTCGTCCCACGCACGGATGCCCTAAGGCCGATGTGATCGAGCAGCCCGTGCACGAGGGTGGAAGGAGAGCTCCGACGAAGACGAAGGGGGAACGATGATCGCGACGGATGCGTGGCGGGGGTTTCGTGGCGCGGACTGGAGGTCCGGCGTGGACGTGCGGGCATTCATCCAGGCGAACTACACCCCGTACCAGGGCGACGACCGGTTCCTGACAGGGCCGACGAAGCGCACCCGCGCGGTGTGGGAGAAGGTCTCGGCGCTGTTCCCCGAGGAGCGGCGGCGGGGGATCCTCGACGCCGACACCACTACCCCGTCGTCGATCACCGCGCACGCGCCCGGCTACATCGACCGGGACCGTGAGCTGATCGTGGGACTGCAGACGGACGCGCCGCTGAAGCGGGCCATCATGCCCGCGGGCGGGCTGCGCATGGTGGAGAACGGCCTGGCCGCCTACGGCCACAAGCTCGACCCGGCGGTGAAGGACATCTTCACCAAGTACCGCAAGACCCACAACAACGGCGTGTTCGACGCGTACACGCCGGAGATCCTGGCTACCCGCCGTTCCGGCGTCATCACCGGCCTGCCGGACGCCTACGGCCGCGGCCGCATCATCGGTGACTACCGCCGCGTCGCCCTCTACGGCGTCGACCGGCTCGTTGAGGCCAAGCAGGCCGAGCTGCGCTCCCTGGACGACGCCGACGCCACCGACGCCGTGATCCGCGACCGGGAAGAGCTGGCCGAGCAACTGCGCGCGATGGAGGAGCTGAAGGTGATGGCCGCCTCCTACGGCCATGACCTCTCCCGTCCGGCCGCGACCGCGCGGGAGGCGATCCAGTGGCTGTACTTCGCCTACCTGGCCGCGATCAAGGAGCAGAACGGTGCCGCCATGTCCCTGGGCCGCACCTCCACCTTCCTCGACGTCTACCTGCAACGCGATCTCACCGAAGGCCGCATCACCGAGGAGGGCGCGCAGGAACTCATCGACGACTTCGTGATCAAGCTGCGCATCGTCCGCTTCCTGCGCACCCCGGAGTACGACCAGCTCTTCTCCGGCGACCCCACCTGGGTGACCGAGTCGATCGGCGGCATCGGCGAGGACGGCCGCCCGCTGGTCACCCGCACCAGCTACCGCTATCTGCAGACGCTGCGCAACCTCGGCCCGGCGCCGGAGCCGAACCTGACCGTCTTCTGGTCGCCGCGCCTGCCGGAGCCGTTCAAGCGCTTCTGCGCGGCCCTGTCGATCGAGACCAGCGCCATCCAGTACGAGAGCGACGAGCTGATGCGCCCGCGCACCGGCGACGACACCGCCATCGCCTGCTGCGTGTCGGCCGCCCCGGTCGGCAGGCAGATGCAGTTCTTCGGCGCCCGCGTCAATCTGGCCAAGACCCTTCTGTACGCCATCAACGGCGGCCGCGACGAGATCACCGGCGCCCAGGTCGGGCCCGCCCACCCACCTCTGACCGGCGACGTGCTCGACTACGAGCAGGTTTCCAAGGCGCTGGACCGGATGATGGACTGGCTGGCCCGCACCTACGTCAACGCGCTCAACATCATCCACTACATGCACGACAAGTACGCCTACGAGCGCCTTGAGATGGCCCTGCACGACTACCCTGTCAAACGCACCCTGGCTTGCGGCATCGCCGGCCTGTCCGTCGCCGCCGACAGCCTCTCGGCCATCAAGCACGCCCGCGTCAAGGTCATCCGCGACGCCACCGGCCTCGCCGTCGACTACCACGTCGAAGGCGACTACCCGGCCTACGGCAACAACGACGACCGCGCCGACGCCATCGCCGTCGACCTCGTCCGCTCCTTCATGACCAAGATCCGCGAGCACCGCGCCTACCGCGGCGCCGAGCACACCCAGTCCGTGCTCACCATCACCTCCAACGTCGTCTACGGCAAGCACACCGGCAACACCCCCGACGGCCGCCGCACCGGCGAGCCGTTCGCCCCCGGCGCCAACCCGAGCAACGGCCGCGACCGTCACGGCCTGATCGCCTCCGCCCTGTCGGTCGCCAAGCTCCCCTACAATCAGGCCCTCGATGGCATCAGCCTGACCAGCACCGCCACCCCGGACGGGCTCGGCCGCTCCCCGGAGGAGCGCGTCGCGAACCTGGTCGGCATGCTGGACGGCTATTTCGACGCCGGTGGCTTCCACATGAACGTCAACGTGCTCACCCGCGCGGTGCTGCTGGACGCCATGGAGCACCCCGACCGTTACCCGCAGCTGACCGTCCGCGTCTCCGGATACGCGGTCAACTTCGTCCGTCTCACGCCCGACCAGCAGCGCGACGTCGTCAACCGCACCTTCCACGGCTCGATGTGAACGGCCTGAGATGAACGGTTCTGTCAGCTCCTGGGACCTGTCGGTCGGCGTGGACGGCCCCGGCACCCGCTTCGTCGTCTTCACCGCCGGCTGCCCGCTGCGCTGCCTGTACTGCCAGAACCCCGAGACCTGGCGGATGCGCGACGGCCGCCAGGTCACCGCCGAGGAAGTCATGGCGGAAATCGCGAAATACCGGCGTTTCATCTCCGTCGCCGGCGGCGGGGTGACCATCAGCGGCGGTGAACCGCTACTGCAGCCTCGCTTCACCGCCGAGCTGCTGCGCCGCTGCCATGACAGCGGTCTGCACACCGCCCTGGACACCTCGGGCCTGCTCGGCATCCGCGCCACCGACGCCACGCTCGCCGACACCGACCTGGTTCTGCTCGACATCAAGTCCTACGACCCGGCCACCTACCGCCGCCTCACCGGCGGACCGGTCGAACCCACCCTGCGCTTCGCTCGCCGCCTCGCCGACCTGGGCCGGCCCACCTGGGTGCGGTTCGTGCTGGTACCCGGACTCACCGACGCCCCCGACAACGTGGATGCCCTGGCCCGCTTCGTCGCCGGCCTGGGCAATGTCGAACGGGTCGACGTCCTGCCCTTCCACCGCATGGCCACCGCCAAATACGAACGCCTCGGCCTGCGCTTCCCCCTTGGTGACGTCGCACCGCCCGGCCAGGGGCTGCTCGATCGGGTGCACGACCAGTTCCGAGCCCACGGCGTGACCTCGATCTGAGACATCACGCTCGAAGAGCCACGAGCTCCAGCTTGCGATCTTGCCACGGCTTCCTCCCCCAGCCGCCCATCGGGCCCCCACGACGGCGGCCTCGGCTACGGCGGCGTGGTTGCAGAGCATCTCCTCCGCCTCGCGCGGGTAGACGTTGTAGCCGCCTCGGATGATCAGCTCTTTCCTGCGGTCGATGGTGAAGAGGAATCCGTCCTATTCGACGTAGCCGAGGTCGCCGGTATGCACATCGATCCCAGCCACGCGCGCCGACCCTGAGTCGGCAACCGAGAGCGTCGAGAGGATCTTCACTGTGGTCGACTTGCCGGCCCCGTTCGGCCCGAGCAGCCCGAAGATGCTCCCCTTCGCTGCGGAAAGCTCAACCCCCGCAGTGCCGTGATCGGC
Organism: Nonomuraea sp. NPDC049504; assembly: GCF_040676845.1. Lineage (NCBI taxonomy): Bacteria > Bacillati > Actinomycetota > Actinomycetes > Streptosporangiales > Streptosporangiaceae > Nonomuraea > Nonomuraea sp. NPDC049504. Next base: position 60,466 of record NZ_JBFAPT010000010.1, on the reverse strand, counting down.
GCCTTGCTCCGGCCCGCCGGATTCGTCCAGGGCAGAAGAGCCGGCGGGCCCGCCGGCTCTGTTTTCTGCCACGTGTCAAGCCTGGTGTTGACCAAGCCGCCAACCGTGCGATGCCGATGCACGGACAGCTCCCCCAGCCGCGCCATTGGACCGCGGACCAGGTCTTACCGCCGGGGCAGCTGTAGGACAGGTTCAGCCGGCGGAGGAGGGAAGGATGCCTGCCTGATGGAGATGGCGGCGGGCCGCCGCGATGGCCTCCGGCGTGGAGGCGAACACCTGCCCGGCCTCGTCCAGCCGGGCGATCACGCCCAGGGCGTGCAGCGGCCGGTGGTGACCGTCGCGGATGCCGGAGACGTACACGGTGATGCCCCGTCGTTCCAGGCGGGCGATGGCGTCGCCGAGCACAAGGGCGCCGCTGGCGTCGATCGTGGTGATGCGTGACATGCGCAGGATGACCACCGAGACGTCGGCCACCTCCGACAGCTCCAGCAGGAACCGGTGCGCCGCGGCAAAGAACAGCGGCCCGTCCAGCCGGTAGGCGACGATGTGCTCGGCCAGCAGCTCGTGCTCCTCGGCGTCGTGGTCGCCGGGCAGGTCGGCCTGCAGGGGTACGGTATCCAGGCGGACGTTCCTGGCGATGGCGCGCAGGGCGAGCGCGCCGGCGACGATCAGGCCGACGATGACGGCGGTGACCAGGTCCAGGGCGAGAGTGGCGATCGCGGTCGAGGCCAGGACGACGGCGTCGGCTCGGGTGGAACGCAGCATCGCCAGCAGCGCGCCGGCCTCGACCATCCGCACCGCGGTGGCCAGCAGCACCCCGGCCAGGGCCGCCAGCGGGATCCGGGCCACCAGGTCGGCAGCGGTGAACACGATCATGCCGAGGATCGCGGCATGCGCGAGCGCGGCCAGCCGGGATGAGGCCCCCGCACGTACGTTGACGGCGGTGCGAGCGATCGCGCCGGTGGCCGGGACGCCACCGAAGAGCGGGGCGATCAGGTTGGCCAGGCCCTGGCCGAACAGCTCCCGATCGGGGTCGTGCTGATGGTTGACGCTCATGCCGTCGGCCACAGCCGCCGACAACAGCGATTCCAACGCGGCCAGCGCAGCCACCGCGATGGCGGGGGCGATCAGGGAGCTCAGCGCGGCCACGTCCAGGAACTCCAGCGACGGGGCGGGCAGCCCCGCCGGCAGGGCACCGATACGCGCCACAGGCAGCCCTGCCAGCTCAGCGAGGAGGGTGGCGGCGGCCACGGCCAGCAGCGAGAACGGCACCGCCGGCCGCCAGCGCCCACCGGCCAGGATCAACGCTGCCACCGCCACGGCCATGGCGACGGCAGCCCAGTTCGGGCGGGCGGCGAAGTCGAGTATCGCCTGCCAGGCGACGGCGAGCACCTTGTCGCCTTCCGGTGTGGGGACGCCGAGCGCGGCGGGCACCTGCTGCAGGCCGATCACGCAGGCGATGCCCATGGTGAACCCTTCCACCACCGGAGCGGGCACCAGCGTCATGAACCGGCCCGCCCGGGCTAGGGCCAGGCCGAGCAGCAGCAGACCGGCCAACACTCCCACTGTCAGCACTCCGGTGGCGCCGTGCGCGTGCATGATCGGTACCAGAACCACCGTCATCGCCCCGGTCGGCCCGGACACCTGCAGGGCGGAGCCGCCGAAGACGGCAGCCAACGCGCCGGCCACCACCGCGGTGGCCAGGCCCGCCTCCGCGCCCAGCCCGCTGGAGATGCCGAAGCCGAGCGCCAGCGGCAGCGCGACGATCGCCACCGTCAGCCCGGCCAGCAGGTCCCGGCGCGGATGGCGGCCGAAGGCGGCCAGCTCGGCCCTGGCGGGCAGGACCGAGCGCAGGCGGGCCCAGCCCGCCAGGAGCACAGGGATCACCGGTCGCCGGCCTCCGACTTGAGCAGCTCGTTCAGCAGCGCGTTGCGGCCCGAGAGCTTGGCCTGCAGCAGGTGACGGGCGGCGCGCAACAGCTCGGCCACGTCGCCTCCGGACAACGCGTACACGACGGTCGAGCCGTCCCGGCGGGCGGTGACCAGCTCCGAGCGGCGCAACACGGCCAGGTGCTGCGACAGCCCGGCCGGCTCCACCTCGATCTCGGCCAGCAGATCCCGCACGGGCATCGGCCCGTCCTGCAGCAGCTCCAGCACGCGGATTCGCACCGGGTGTCCCAGCAGCCGGAACAGCTCGGCCTTGGCCTCGTACAGGGGCACCGACATCAGGGTGCCGCCTTCCCGTCCAGGACCTGGCGGGCCGGGGCGGGATCGGCGATCGGGTCCGGGCAGGAGTCCGTCCCGTGGCTGCGATCCGTACTCACCCCGTGCGCGCGCGCCATCCGCAGCACCTCGTCCAGCGCCCCCGCTGCGGCCAGCGCCGCGTCGGCGTCGCCGTCTCGTTCGGCCACGTACAGCGCGTCGGCCGCCTCCTCGACCCGGCGCCGTATCGCCATGGCGAATGCCTCGCTCACATCTGTCCCCGCGTTCTTCCGATGCCTAGCTCGCAGCTTCACAAGAGCCGGACGATCCAGCCCTGCCAAGCATTGAGCCGTTATCATCCAATAAATTGCGAAATTTCGCAATTCGCATACGCTTGGGCTGGGTAACCACCCATCGAAGTGATCAGTCATCAGCAGCTCGCGACTAGCTCAAAAACTGCAGTGCTCGCACGGTGCCGCCCTCAGCCGACACTCGTTCCGTCACGTGGCACGGCCGATGCGCCGCAATGCCAGACCGCCTATCCTCACCATCGTCCGGAGATCCCCCATGCAAACAGACATCGGCGTCCATGACGCCTACATCACCTTCACGGTGCGTGGAGCTCTCGATCACCTGGCCGCCTGCGACCTGCAGGATCAAATCGACATGCTGATCGCTCGGCACGGCCGGCTACCATGCCTGCTGCTGGATGTCAGCGATGTGACTCGCGCCACTCAACAAGCAGCCCACGCCTTCGCTGTCCTGTTGCGCCACCAACGTGCCGGCCGCGCCGGGCCGATGGTCGTGGTGGGCCTGCACGGCCCGCTGTTGCACATCCTGCAGCGGGCCGGGCTACACACTTACCTCACCGAACGCCGGAGCCGCGAGGAGGCCACCAAGCTTCTGCTCGCCGAGCCCGCCTGCCGAGACCGTAATGCCGCTCGGTAATAGGCGCCCCGATGATCGGGCTGCAGTCGCAGAGCGAAGTCATCGCCGCCAGCCAGGGCATTCGAGAGAATCGTTGCGGCGCCGTGCCAACCACCACCCCAAACGCCTCGTTGGACGACCGTAGTGGACATCGCTCAAGGGACGGACAGCCTCGGGACGAGACGTGTTCAGCAGGCGCGTGCTGCTGAACCGAGTGGCCCTGCGACTGCGATCGTAGTGATCGACGTATTCGTTCAGAACCGAGCGCAGGTGACGCTCTGCGCAGATCAGCATGCACTCCATGCACTCGGCGCGCACCGTCTGGATGCAGTCGCCCGGCATGGCAGTTCGCCCTCGGGGTCCGCGGCGGAGTATCGAGCACCGCGATACCCACGACGGCGAACACCTCGTCGAAGATGGCGGCGAGTTCGGCGCCTCGATCGCGAATGAGGAAGCGGAACGACGCTGCTCGCTTGCCGAGATCGATGAGGAGATTGCGGGCCTGCTGAGCGGTCCACGGTCCCGCCGGAAGTGACGTCACACCCAGGATGTACGCGTGCCGTGTATTGATTTCGATCGCGAACAACACGTACATGCGCTCCAGGAATATCGTGTCAACATGGAAGAAGTCGCAGGCCAGAAGCCCATGGCCGCGAGAAGGTGTGCCAGGAGGGGTCAGGCGGGACTACTCCAGGACCTCGGACAGCGGGCGGCGAGGCATGTCCTTGTCGTCGAAGGTGACTCCGAGCCTCATGATCATCTGCGGATATTCGCCGGAGAAGAGCTCCGTTCGGAGAAATTCGCGCAGTAGATCCATTTCCAGGGCCTGCGTGTGGAAGGCGGCGCTGACACCGTGCGCGGAGGCGTACAACAGGACGTGCTGCAGCGCCTGGCCGGCGGCGATCCACTCGTCACGGCTGTCGCCCCGGGTGGTCAGGACGGCGACAACGCCGATCGCCGCCTCATTCTGCTCGCCGAGCGCGCCCCAGCCGTGCCGCCAGGCGTAGTGACGTTGCGGGAAGTCCGGCTCCGTTGGCGCCGGCTCCTGCGGGTAGCTTCCGGCGGGCACCCCGTCGGTACGGGCGCTGCCGGGGGGCCTGGCCCACCGGATGACCTCCAGGTTGAACCGCTGGTCCTGCGTCTGCACGCCCTGCGCCGCCTGGGTGAGCGCGGCGAGCACGTTCACAGCCTCGGCAGAGCGGATGGGTGTCAGCTTGGCGCCCTCGCTCATGGCAGCCTTCACCAGCGACTCGATGAGCTGGTCGGGCACCGGCACGTCGGCGAACCCGGCCCGATGGGTGCGGCGCCGCTCGATCTCGCCGCCGAGCACCCAGGTGGCCTCGTCGGCCTCGGTTTCATTTCCCAGCCTGATCGTCGCCAGGAGGCCCGGCCGGTCGGGGTCGGGCAGGATCCGCACGATGGGTTCGTAGCCCTCGCAGCGGATGGCGGTGCGCATGGTGAACAGGGCGGCGCCGCAGCTGATCAGCAGTTCCCGGCCTGAGGCATCTTCGACCGCCAGCTTTCTCTCGGTGTCGGCCCTCAGGCCGATTTCCTCGCCGGAGACGTTGAAGGTCCAGGGCTGGGTGTTGTGCACCGACGGAGCCCAGCGGCCGGCGTCGACGGCCGCGTCCAGTGCCTGTTTCGGCGAGCGGGTGATCATGGTCCACCTCCAGGGGACGATGAGTTCAGCGCATCACACCGGAGGCGTCCGGTGAAGCGCGGCGTCCTCTTGCTTGCCAAGCCTTGTACGCGGCATCGGCGGCGATCATGACGGGGATGGCCAGCGCAGCCAGCAGCCATCCGGCCATCGGGGGAAAGGCCCCGCCGAGCAGGCCCGCCACGGCGGGCAGTCCGAGGAAGAGCAGGAGCAGGACCGCTTCGAAGGCGATCGCGCCCAGCAGCAGGGGGTTGCTGCGCCAGCGGATCCTGCCGATCCAGCGGGACTCGCTGCGGCAGGCGAAGGCGTTGGCGAACTGGCCGAGCACGATGGCGGCGAACGCGGCGCCCGAGGCGGCGGCGAGCAGGCCCAGGTCAGGAGCGGTGCCGAACTCCCAGCCACCGAGCAGCAACACGCCGAGGAACGCTCCCATCTCGGCCAGGGCCTGCGCGGGACCGAGCACGCCGAACACGCGGACCAGCACGCGGCGGTCGATGAGGTTGCCGGTGCGGGCCGGCCCGTGCATGGTGCGGGGATTGGCCGGTTCGGCGCCCAGCGCGAGCGCGGGCAGCAGGTCGGTGCCGATGTCCAGGGCCAGTACCTGCAGCACGCTCAGCGCGAGTGGGATGGTGCCGCCGGACAGGGCCCAGACGGCGAACGGGGCCAGCTCGGCCACGTTGTCGGTCAGGTGGTAGGTGAGGGAGCGGCGCACGTTGGCGTAGGTGGCGCGGCCCAGCTCGATCGCGGCGACGATGGTGGCGAAGTGGTCGTCGAGCAGCACCAGGTCGGCGGCCTCGCGAGCGACGTCGGTGCCGGAGGCGCCCATGGCGATGCCGATGTCGGCCTCGCGCAGCGCGGGCCCGTCGTTGACGCCGTCCCCCGTCATGGCGACCACGTGGCCGCGTGAGCGCAGCGCGCGGGCGATGCGTAGCTTGTCCTCGGGGGTCACGCGTGCGACCACGACGCCGTCGCGGTCCAGGAGCTCGCCCAGGGCCGCGTCGTCCGTCGGCAGGTCGGCGCCGGTGACGACGAGTTCCTCCTCGCCGAGCAGGCCGACCTCGGCGGCGATGGCGCGGGCCGTGCGCGGGTGGTCGCCGGTGACCATGGCCAGCTTGATGCCGGCGATGCGGCACTTCCAGATCGCCTCCGCGACGTCGTCGCGGGGCGGGTCGTGCAGGCCGACCAGGCCGAGGAACTCCAGGTCCCGCTCCTCGGCCGTGTCGCCGCGGGCGACCGCCAGCACGCGCAGGCCCCGGTCGCTCATCCTGGCCAGTGCCTCATCCACGCCGGGCACGGCGTGGCAGAGCGGCAGCACGGCGTCCGGGGCGCCCTTGAGATGCAGCCGGCCGCCGACCACGACGGAGGCGCGGCGCCGTACCGGATCGAACGGGAAGCGTGCGGTGATCTCATCGTCCACGGCGGCGTGCAGGCGCAGCGCTTCGACGTGCAGGGCCACCTCCATGGGGTCGCCGACCGCTTTCCCGCCGCTCATGCGCCCGGTCGAGCTGAGGACGGCCGAGCGCAGCACCTCGGCGGGCGAGGCGGCGGGTGACCAGAGGTCGGCCACCGTCATCTCGTTGCGGGTGAGCGTGCCGGTCTTGTCGGTGCAGATGAAAGTGGCCGAGCCCAGCGTCTCGACCGCCTCCAGGTGGCGTACCAGGGCGTTCTGGGCGGCCATCCGCTGGGCGGCCCGCGCCAGCGAGAGCGTTACCGTCGGCAGCAATCCTTCGGGGACCAGCGCCACGGTGACGCCCAGCGCGAACAGGAAACTCTCCGCCGGCTCCATGCCCAGCAGCTGTGCCAGCCCGAAGAACGCGGCTCCCACGGCCAGCGCGATCCCGGCGACGACCCTGACCACCTTGCCGATCTGCACGGACAGTGGGCTGGGCGGCCGGGTGGCCTCCTGGGTGAGCCTGGCGATTCCGGCCAGCCGGGTGTGCCCGCCGGTGGCGACCACCACGGCCTCGGCCTCGCCCTCCACCACGAACGTGCCCGCGAAGGCGCGCTCACCTGCGGCGGGGTGTACCAGGCGGCTCTCCCCGGTGAGCATCGACTCGTTGATCCCCAGCGCGTGCACCTGCGCGAGTTCGAGGTCGGCCGAGATCCGGTCGCCCGCCTCCAGGAGAACCACGTCCCCGGCGACCAGCCTGGCGGCCTCGATCGAGAGTCGCCTGCCGTCGCGGCGCACGACCACGTTGGCCGGGATGAGCTCGCGCAGCCGCTGGGAGGCCTTGTCGGCGCGGTACTCCTGGGCGAAGGCGAAGACGCCGTTGAGCAGCACGACGATGACGATCGCCACGGCGAGCTGCGGCATCCCGGCCAGCAGCGCGAGCACGGACGCGCCCCACAGCAGCAGCGCGAAGAAGTGCACCATCTGGCGCAGCAGCAGCACGACCGCGGATGTGCGGCGGGCGGATGGCAGGACGTTCGGCCCGTCCCGGGTGAGCCGTGACGCCGCCTCGGCGGCAGTGAGTCCTCGCCCGAGCTGCGACACAGTGGTCATGACTTCACTGTGGGCGCCTGGTCCGCCTCCGGGCAGGGACCTTTGGCACCGGCGTGCGGGCCGTCCGGCCCTCATGGGCGTCCGGCGGGTGCGGCAGCGTTGCACGCAGAGGGTGTACGCGATATCCGCTTCACTCGCGACCGAGTTCGGCGTCCGGCGGCTGCTGGTGACGGCCGGTCAGGCGCCGTCGATGCTCAACACCCAGCCGTGGCGCTTCCGGGTCGTCCGCGGCGAGTACGTCGAGGTACTGGCCGACCTGGACCGGCGGCTGCGCGTCAGCGATCCGCGCGGCCGCAACCTGCATGTAAGTTGCGGGGCGGCCCTGTTCAACCTGCGCCTGGCGATTCGCACCGCCGGGCAGCGGCCGATGGTGTGGCTGCTGCCCTCGCCCGGGGAGGAGCCCGAGCTGCTGGCGGCCGTACGTACAGGCGGCGCGTTGCCCGTCCCCGAGCAGTACCGGGAACTGTACGACCTCATCCCGGTGCGCCGCACCAGCCGCCGGCCTTTCGCCGATCGTGCCCTGCCTTGCGCGGTGATGGCCCGGCTGCGGCTCGCCGCCTCCCGGGAGGGCGCTGCCCTCGTCCCGCTCGACCGGCACGCCACGATCGACGCGCTCGACCACGCCGCGATCGCCGAGGGCGAGCTGGCGCGCGACGACGACTACCGGGCCGAGGTGGCCGCCTGGACGATGCCGGGCGCGTGCTACGACGGCGTGCCCCACCACACGCACGGGCCGCACGCCCTGAAGGACCCGTCCCCGGTCAGAGACTTCGGGCGGCAGGAGTACGAGGCCCGGTTCGAGGAGCGGCCGCAACTGGCGGTGCTGACCACCATGGGTGATCGCCCGGTGGACTGGTTGCGGGCCGGTCAGGCGTCGCAGCGGGTCCTGTTGGTGGCCGCCCGGTACAACGTGTCGGCATCGTTCCTGAACCAGCCGCTCGACCTGCGGGACATGCGCCGGCGCCGCGACCCGCACCACCGGCGGGGGCACCCTCAGATGATCATCCGGTTCGGCTACGGCTCGTACGTGGCCCGCAGCCCGCGCCGCCCGGCTGCCGAGCTCGTGGCCGGGTGACGACTCAGCCCACCACGGCGACCGGGCAAGGAGCGTGCTGGAGGAGGAAACCAGCGGAGCCGGCACGCTTGCGGCTGACGACCATGAGCGTGGCGGATTCGTGTTCGGCGGCGGGCTGGACCCGTACCTGCGGATGGCGCGCCGCCCACTCGGCGAGGTCTGTCGCGTGGGCGAGCGGCAGCTGGCGCAGGGCTGCCTCGTCGCGGGCGAATTCCAGCACGGAGGCGTCGGGTTCGCGCTCCGTCACGACGATGGGGCCGGGATGTGTGGCGGCTGGCAGCGGACCTGGCCCTCGCACGACGATCACGGGACAGCGTGCGTGGGTGGCGACGTATCCGGCCACCGAGCCCATGACCGCTCTGGGCAGTGCGCTGAGCCCTCTCGATCCGACCACGACGAGCGTGGCGTCCTGCGAGAGCTCGACGAGGCGTTCGGCGGCGGGTCCCTCGTGGAGGTCCGTCTCGACGCGGACGCCGGAGCTGGTCTGGCGGGCGCAGTCGGCGCCGTGCCACAGCACGTGTTCGGCGGCCTTGCGCAGGTGGGCCTTGGCCTCCTCCTCCGCCCGGCCGTAGGGCCACTGCCAGGCGTGGGCGACGGTCAAGGGCAGCTTCCTGAGCTCGGCCTCGTCCATGGCCCAGTCCAGTGCCTGCATGGAGAAGTCAGAGCCGTCGTAGCCGAGCACGATCCGGTTCATGACCATGGCCTCCTGTCTCGACATGGATGTTACGCTCTCCCGCCCCTCAGGAGCCGCTGCGACACCACGGTGGGCGTGCCACCAGCGTTGCCCCTGCGTCGGCGCCTCCGGCAGGGACCTTCGACCTTGATGCCGGGGCCGTCCGGCACTGCCTGCCGCACCCGCCTCCCGACAGCCTCAGAGCTGAGAGCACGCCCTTCAGGAACGGGAGACGGACCATGTCCGAGGGTTACGACGTCCTGCTGCGCGACGGCGGCATCGCCCACGTGCGCCGGCTGCACCCCGACGACCGTGCGGCCCTGCACGAGCTGGTGGAGCGCTCGTCGGAACGCTCGGCCTACCTGCGCTTCTTCACCGGCGGCCGGAGCACCGCCCATGCCTACATGGATCGCATCACCTCCGGCGTCTACCGCGGGCACGCTCTGGTGGCGGCTCTGCGGGGCCGGCTGGTCGCGGTCGCGGAGTACGTCCCCATGGACGACGGCAAGGCCGACCTGGCCATCCTCATCGACGACGCCGTGCACGGCCACGGGCTGGGCACGCTGCTGCTCGAACACGTCGCCTTGGACGCGACCGAGCACGGAGTGGACACGCTGGTCGCCGACGTGCTGGCCGAGAACCGGCCGATGATCCGGGTGCTGCACGACCTCGGACTTGACGTGGCGCGGCGCTTCGAGGGCGGCATGATGCACCTCGACATCGCCGCTCGCCCCACGGCCCGGCTGCGGCAGGGCGTCGAGGCCCGCGATCACGAGGCTGCGCGAACGTCCCTGGCCCGGGTGCTCGCCCCTCGTTCGGTGGCCGTGATCGGCGCGAGCCGCAACGAGCGGGCGGTGGGCCACAAGGTGCTGCGTAATCTGCTCGACGGCGGCTTCGACGGGCCGATCCATCCGGTCAACCCGCACGCCGCCGAGGTGGCCGGGCTGGCCTGCCACGCCAAGGTTCCCGACGGCGTGGATCTGGCCGTGGTGGCCGTGCCCGCCCGGCACGTGCTGGAGGTCGCCAGGGACTGCGCGCAGGCCGGGGTCGCCGGGCTGATCGTGCTGACGTCGGGGTTCGCCGAGGCCGGGCAGCAGAGTGTGGAGGGCGAGCTGCTGCGGATCTGCCGTTCGGCGGGGATGCGGCTGGTCGGCCCGAACTGCCTGGGCGTGGTCAACACGGCGGTGCGGCTGAACGCCAGCTTCCTGCCGCACCGCCCGGTCCAGGGGCGGGTCGCGCTGTTGTCGCAATCGGGCGCGGTCGGGGCGGCGCTGCTGGAACGGCTGGACGTGTCATCGTTCGTGTCCGTCGGCAACAAGGCCGACGTGAGCGGCAACGACCTGCTCGAATACTGGGAGGACGACCCGGCCACGGATGTGATCGCGCTGTATCTGGAGTCGTTCGGCAACCCGCGCAAGTTCGCCCGCATCGCCCGCCGGGTCGGCAGGAGCAAGCCGGTGTTGCTGGTCAAGAGCGGCCGCAGCGGCGCGGGCGGGCGGGCGGTGCGCTCGCACACCGCCGCGGCGGCCACCCCCGACGTCGCGGTGGACGCGCTGACCCGCGCGGCCGGGGTCATCCGGCTCGACAGCGTCAACGAGCTGATCGACACCGCCAAGCTGCTGGCCGGCCAGCCGCTGCCCGAGGGGCGGCGGGTCGCCGTCGTGGGGAACTCGGGCGGCCCTCAGGCGATGGCCGCCGACGCCTGCGAGCGGTCGGGCCTGACCGTCCCCGAGCTGCCGCCCGGCCTGCTGAACGCGCGGGCCGCCGCCGCGCTCGGCAACCCGGTCGACCTGACCGCCGACGCCACCGCGGACGAACTCGGCGCCGCCATCGAGGCGCTCGTCGCCTGTCCCGAGGTGGACGTGATCCTGGTCGTCTACACTCCTCCGTTCGGCTCCGGCCTGGACCGGACCCGCCAGGCCATCGCGGAGGCGGCCAAGACGGCGGGAAAGACCGTGCTGGCCTGCGTTGTCGGCCACGACGGCATGATCGACGGCCGGATCCCGTCGTACGCGTTCCCCGAGCAGGCCGTCGCCGCCCTCTCCCGCGTCGTGCGCTACGCCGAGTGGCGCCGGGGCCCGGCCGAACCCGCGGGCGTGGTCGTCCACGTGGACGACCGCGCCGCCCGGGAGATCGTCGAGACGGAGCTGGCCGCCTCCTCCGAGGGCTGCTGGCTCTCCCCCGCCGCAACCGCCCGGCTGCTGGGCTGCTACGGCGTGCCGCTGGTCGAGTCGCTGGAGGTGGACGGCCCGGACTCCGCGGCCGAGGCGGCCCGGCGTGCCGGCCTGCCGGTCGTGCTCAAGGCCGTCGGGCCGGTGCACAAGAGCGACGTCGGCGGCGTCCGGCTCGATCTGCGCACCGAGGAGGAGGTACGGCAGACCTACCGGGAGATGGCGACCCGCCTCGGCGCCGAGATGACCGGCGCGATCATCCAGCCCATGCTGCAGGGCGGCGTCGAGATGATCGTCGGCGGCGTGAGCTACCCAGCCTTCGGCCCCCTGGTCATGGTGGGCATGGGCGGGGTGCTGGCCGATCTGCTGGCCGACCGGGCCTTCCGCGTCCCTCCAGTGACCGACGCGGCCAGCATGATCGAGGAGCTGCGCTGCGCCCCTCTCCTGCACGGCTACCGGGGTTCCCCGCCCGTGGACGCCAAGGCCCTGGCGGACCGGATCACCCGCATCGGACGCCTGCTAGATGACCTGCCCCACGTGGCGGAGCTGGACCTCAATCCGGTCATCGTCACCGCTGACGGTGCGGTCACGGTGGATGCCCGGATCAGGGTGGCGCCCTGCGAGCCTCCGCCCTCGCCGCTGCTGCGGCGGCTGCGCTGACCAACGACCGTCCCGTTCGGGACCTTCGCCTCTGAGCGCCGCCGCTTTCCCGAGGTGTGATGAAGACAACCGACAAGGAGGCAGTCATGCGCATGACCGTCGCGGACGTGATGACGGAGAAAGTCGTCACCGTATCCGCCACCACCCCGTTCAAGGACATCGCCGAGACGCTCATCACCGGCGGCATCAGCGCCGTCCCGGTCACCGGCGACGACAACCACGTGCTCGGCATGGTGTCCGAGGCCGACCTGCTACGCAAAGAAGAATTCCGGGAGCAGTTTTACCGCGAGGGCTACCGGCCCCCGCTACGCGCCCGGCTACGCCACCCCAAGGGCCGGCAGAAGGCCGACGGCGACACCGCCGCCGAGCTGATGACCAGCCCTGCCGTGACCATCACGCCCGCCGCGGCCGCGGTGGAGGCCGCCCGGCTCATGGACGAGCGCGACGTCAAGCGGCTCGCGGTCGTCGACTACGACGGCCGCCTGGTGGGTATCGTCAGCCGCCGCGACCTGGTCAAGCTGTTCCTGCGCGGCGACGAGGCCATCGCCGCCGAGGTGCGCGACGATGTTCTCGACCGCAGCCTGTGGGTCAACACCGACGGAGTCCGGGTGGACGTGCGCCAGGGCGTCGTGACGCTGTCCGGCTGGATGGAACGCCGCACCGAAGCAGCGATCGCCGTGCGTATGGCCGGCCGGGTCAACGGTGTGGTCGACGTCGTCGACAAGCTCACCTGGAAGGCCGACGACTCCAAGTGGGAGGGCAGGTAGCCATGCTCGTGCGCGAGGTCATGACAGGCCCGGCCATCACCGTCCGCCGCACCGACCCGGTGCGGCGGGCGATCCGGACCCTCTACGACAACAACATCACCGCCGCCCCCGTCGTCGACGATGCCGGCCACCTGGCAGGCGTGGTCAGCGAACTGGACCTGCTGCGCGGGGAGTTCGAGCCCGACCCCCGCGCCACCGTCCTGCCCGCGCAAGGGGCGCACGAGCCGCTTCCCCGCCGCGTCATGGAGGTCATGACCCGCCAGGCCGTCACCGTCACCGAGACCACCGACGTCACCACCGCCATCGACCTCATGGTGGGCAAACGGATCAAGAGCCTGCCCGTGGTCCGCGGCGAACAGATCGTCGGCGTGGTCAGCCGCCGCGACCTGATGGCGATGCTGGCCCGCCCCGACGACGAGCTGCGCGAGGCGGTCGCAGCAGCCCTGCGTGAGCAGTACCCGTCCGGCCCGAGCTGGGAGGTCACCGTGCGTGACGGTGTCGCCGAGCTGACGGGGCCGCCCCACGAGCATGCCGACCACATCGCCGACGTGCTCGCCCGCACCGTGCCCGGCATCGTCCGGGTCAAGCACGTCAGGAGATCACCATGAGAGCCGTCGTCGAGAACGTGATGACCACCGAGGTGGCCGCCGTCAACGAGAAGGCGTCCTTCCACACCGTGGCCGAGCTGCTCATCAGCCGGGGCGTCAGCGGCGTGCCGGTGCTGGACGACGACAACCGCGTGCTGGGCGTCGTGTCCGAGGCCGACCTGCTGGCCAAGGAGGAGTTCAAGGAGCGGTACTACGGCGACGGCTACCGGCCGCCGCTGCGCGCCCGCATCCGCCACAGCGCCGGCAGCGAGGGCAGCGGCTACCGCAAGTCCCTCGGCGAGACCGCCGGCGCGCTCATGACCAGCCCCGCCCACGTCACCACCCCCGACGCTTCGGTCGTGTCGGCCGCCCGGCTGATGGACCGCTACGGCGTCAAGCGCCTGCCCGTGGTCGACGCCGACGGCCGCCTGGCCGGCATCGTCAGCCGCCGCGACCTGATCAAGGTCTTCCTGCGCCTGGACGAGGAGATCGAGCGGGAGGTGCGCGAGGCGCTGCACGGCCGGGCCGAGGTCGCCGTGGCCGACGCCGTCGTCACGCTGAGCGGCACGTACGCCGAGCGCAGTCAGGCCGTCACCGCCGTCCGCCTGGCCGAGAACATCGACGGCGTCGTGGCCGTGCACGACGAGCTCGGCTGGAAGCACGACGACATCGCCGACCTGCCCGTCTGGGGCGGCGCATGACCTCGGGCCGGCGGATCCAGTGATCGCCTCGCCACGCAAGGACGGACACGCCGTCGCGGGCACGCCCGCGACGGCGTGATCAACGTGGTGCGCGGTCAAGGCCAAAGGACGAAGTCCGTCGTGAATCAGGACTGACGGCACCGGGCGGCGGCTGCGGAGCGGGTAGGAATGAGAATCACCGTTCTCGGCGCCGGTCCATGGCACCACGGTGCCGCCCTGGTCCCCAAGCGGCAGGACACGCTCATGTGGTCCCGCGATCCCAGGATCGTCGAAGAGTTCAGCTTCAGGCACCAAACCAGGTGTACCTTCCCAGGTTCGCCCTGCGCTCGGCCCTCACGGGAAGGCCGCGGCCACCGTCATCGCCACCATGCTGCAGGAGATCATCCAGCGCGGGCTGCTGCGCGTCTACACCAACGAGTGATCGGCTGCGAGCTCGGTGGCGCGGTGAAGAACGTCGTGGCGATCGGGGCGGGAATGGCCCAAGGGCTGGGTGTGGGGACAACACCAGGGCCACGGGCATCGCCTGGCCTGGCCGAGCTTGCCCAGCGCGGCCAGGCCCTGGGAGTCAGGCGGCCACGTTCTCCGGGCTGATCGGGCATCCAGCCAGGTGAGTGGGCGGCCGTCATCGTGAACGCCGACGGCTCACCCGGGGTGACGACCGACCTCACCTTGGCCGCCACCCTGCCCTGGCTGGGCCTGCTGACCTGAGGGCTGGGATCGCCGCGGTGGTCCTGCTGATCGTCGGGATCTGCCTCGTCCTGGTCGGCATCCGCCTGACCGTCCAACCTGCCCCGGAACCCACGCAGACCGTCCCCGCGCTGTGAGGCACGGCGCAGGCGGGCGCCTGTCCCTCGATGGCGGGCGCCCATCTCGGGCCGGACGCGTTCGGCTCGATGATCTCGCTGCTCGCGGCGGGGTTCCAGAGGTCACCTGACCGAGAACGGCGGACCAACGATTGCTCCGCTCGGGACTTCCGTCCCTATGTCCAGGACGGCGCGGGAGATGTGATGGAAGCGGTCACAGAGGAGGCAGGCATGCAGATGACCGTCGCGGACGTGATGACGGAGAAAGTCGTCGCCGTATCCGCCGCCACCCCGTTCAAACAGATCGCCGAGACGCTCATCTCGGGCGGCATCAGCGCCGTGCCGGTCACCGACGACGACCGGCACGTGCTCGGCATGGTGTCGGAGGCCGACCTGCTGCGTAAGGAGGAGTTCCGCGAGCAGTTCTACCGCGAGGGCTACCGGCCGCCGCTGCGCGCGCGGCTGCGCCACCCCGACGGCCGGCAGAAGGCCGGCGGCGACATCGCCGCCGAGCTGATGACCCGCCCCGCTGTCGGCATCTCCCCCGAGGCGTCCGTGGTCGAGGCCGCCCGCCTTATGGACGCCCACGACGTCAAGCGGCTCGCGGTCGTCGACTACAACGGCCGGCTCGTCGGCATCGTCAGCCGCCGCGACCTGGTCAAGCTGTTCCTGCGCGGCGACGAGGAGATCGCCGCCGACGTGCGCGACGACATCCTCGGCCGCGCCCTGTGGGTGAGCACCGACGGCGTGCGGGTGAAGGTGCGGCAGGGCGTGGTGACGCTGTCGGGCTGGATCGAGCGCCGTTCCGAGGCCGCCATCGCGGTGCGCATGACGCGTCGCGTCAACGGCGTGGTGGACGTCGTGAACCAGCTCGACTGGAGGCAGGACGATCATGTGCCCGCGTGGGGCGGAGCATGAGATGGAGCCCGCCGTCCTGGATTCGCTGGATCCGCTGATCGACGCCCTGCGCGAACGCGGGTACACCGTCGTGGGGCCCGTCACCCGCGACGGCGTGATCCGTTTCGCCGAACTCGGCTCCGCCGCCGACCTGCCCCTCGGCCTGGTCGACGAACAGGCGCCGGGCGGATACCGCCTGCATGAGCGCGGCGAGCTCGTCTTCGGGTTCGCCGCGAGCCCCGACTCAGTCAAGCGTTACACGCATCCGCCCCGCTCCGCCTTGTTCCGGATGCGGGATGGCGTGCCCGAGAAGGCCCCGGTGGAAGCCCCCAAGGTGGCGCTGCTGGGCGTGCGGGCCTGCGATCTGGCGGCGCTGGCCGTACAGGACCGGGTGTTCCTGGGCGGCCGGTATCCGGACGAGGCGTACCGCGAGCGTCGGAAGGCCCTGTTCCTGATCGCCGTCAACTGCGCGGTGCCGGGTGGGACCTGCTTCTGCGCCTCCATGGGCACGGGCCCGCGCGCCACCTCCGGCTTCGATCTCGCCCTCACCGAGCTGACCGGCCCGCACCGGTTCATGGCGGAGGCGGGCAGCGAACGCGGCGAGGAACTGATGGCCGCGCTGCCGTCGCACCCCGCCGACGACACCGACCGGGCAGCCGCCCGCGAGGTCAGTACGAACACCGCCGACCGGATGGGCCGCCGCGTCGATCTCGACGGCGTCAAGGAGCGCCTGGTCGAGCGGCGCGAGTCGCCGGTCTGGAACGAGATCGCCTCCCGCTGCCTGACCTGTGCCAACTGCACGATGGTCTGCCCCACCTGCTTCTGTGTCACCGTCGAGGACGGAACCGACCTGACCGACGGCACGGCCGAACGCGCCGAACGCTGGGACTCCTGCTTCACCCTGGACTTCTCCGAGCTGGGCGGTGCCCCCGTGCGCTCGTCCGGGGCCGCCCGCTACCGGCAGTGGCTCACCCACAAGTTCTCCACCTGGGTCGACCAGTTCGGCACCTTCGGCTGCGTCGGCTGCGGCCGGTGCATCACCTGGTGCCCGGCCGGCATCGACCTCACCGAAGAACTGGAGCGGCTGCGATGATCCCATCCCCGTACCGCGTGCGCTCGCGCCGCCCGGACCGGGCCGACACGGTCACCCTCACGCTGGAGCCGGTCGAGGGCGAGTGCCCGCCCTTCCTGCCCGGCCAGTTCACCATGCTGTACGCGCCCGGCGTCGGCGAGATCCCCATCTCCGTCAGCGGCCACTCCCGCTCGGGCGACTACGTGCAGACCATCCGCGCGGTCGGCGCGGTGAGCCGCGCGCTGTGCCGCATGCGGCGCGGCGACATCGTCGGCGTGCGCGGCCCGTTCGGCACCCATTGGGAACTGTCGCAGGCGCACGGGCTGGACGTGGTGGTCGCGGCGGGCGGGCTGGGGCTGGCCCCGCTGCGCCCGGTGATCCGCGAGCTGGCCGCGCACGGTGCCCGGTACGGCCGGATCAGCCTGATTACCGGCACCCGCACGCCCGCGACTCTGATCTATCCGCGCGAGCTGGCGCGCTGGGGGCGCGACTTCGACGTGCAGGTGACCGTGGACCATCCGGACCGGACGTGGCAGGGCCCGACCGGGCTGGTCACCAAGCTCGTCGGCCGGATCGTCTTCGAGCCGAGCCGAACGTACGCGTTCGTCTGCGGCCCCGAGATCATGATGCGTGCCACCGCCGAGGAACTGCTCAGGCGCGGCGTGCCCGCCGGCCGGATCGCGCTGTCGCTGGAGCGCAACATGAAGTGCGGCATCGGCCGGTGCGGGCACTGCCAGCTCGGCCCCTTGTTCGCCTGTCTCGACGGGCCCGTGCTCACCTACGACAAGGTGGCCGATCTGCTGGAGGTGAAACAGTTGTGAACAAGCTCGCCGTCTGGAAGCTCGCCTCGTGCGACGGCTGCCAGCTGACTCTGCTCGACTGCGAGGACGAGCTGCTGTCGATCGCCGCACGTGTCGAGATCGCCTACTTCCTCGAGGCCTCCAGCGCCCGAGGGAAGGGGCCCTACGACCTGTCCCTGGTGGAAGGGTCGATCACCACACCGGACGACCTGGAGCGGATCGGGCACATCCGGCGCGTCTCCAAACACCTCGTGACGATCGGCGCGTGCGCCACCGCGGGCGGTGTGCAGGCGCTGCGGAACCTGGCCGACGTACGCGAGTTCGCCTCCGTCGTCTACGCCCGCCCCGACTACATCAAGACGCTCGACCGCTCCACGCCGGTGTCGGCGCACGTGCCCGTCGACTTCGAGTTGCGCGGCTGCCCGATCGACAAGCGGCAGCTGCTGGAGGTCATCGGCGCGTTCCTGGCCGGGCGGCGACCGGTGGTGCCCGCGCACAGCGTCTGCGTGGAGTGCAAGGCCCGCGGCAACCCGTGCGTGCTCATCGCCCACGGCACGCCGTGCCTGGGCCCGGTCACCCAGGCCGGCTGCAACGCACTCTGCCCGGCGTTCAACCGTGGCTGCTTCGGCTGTTTCGGGCCCATGGAGAGCCCGAACCCGGCCGCTCTCAACGCTCGCCTGCGCGCCGCTGGCATGGACGACGACGAGCTGGCGCGCGTCTACCGCACCTTCAACGTCACCTCCTTCGGAGGCAGCAGTGACGCATAAGACCATCCGCGTGGGCGGCCTGACCCGAGTGGAGGGCGAGGGCGCGCTGCTGGTGCGGGCCCGCGACGGCCGCATCACCGACCTGCAGCTCAAGATCTACGAGCCCCCGCGCTTCTTCGAGGCGCTGTTGCGTGGCCGCGCCTTCACCGAGCCGCCCAACATCACCGCCCGCATCTGCGGCATCTGCCCGGTCGCCTACCAGATGAGCGCCTGCCAGGCCCTGGAGTCGGCCTGCGGCGTCACCGTCGAGGGCGCGCTGCGCGATCTGCGCCTGCTGCTCTACTACGGCGAGTGGATCGAGTCGCACGCCCTGCACATCTACCTGCTGCACGCCCCCGACTTCCTCGGCTATCCCAGCGGCGTGGCCATGGCCGCGGACCACCGTCCGGCGGTCGAGCGCGGGCTGGCGCTGAAGAAGGCAGGCAACGAGCTGGTGGCCGCCGTCGGCGGGCGCGCCATCCACCCGATCAACGTGCGGCTGGGAGGCTTCTACCGGGCGCCCGCCGACCTCACGCCGCTCGCCGGGCGCCTCCAGCAGGCCCTGCGCGCGGCGCTCGACACCGTCGAGTGGGTCAGCGGCTTCGACTTCCCGGACGTGGAGCACGACTACCGGTTCCTGGCGCTGCGCCATCCTGCGGAGTACGCGATCCTGTCCGGCGACGTCGCCGTCAGCGACGGCACCGCCTTCCCCGTCTGCGACTGGCCGCGCCACGTGGTGGAGGAGCAGGTGCGGCACTCCACCGCGCTGCACGCCCGCCTTGACGGCCACCCCGGCTTTCTCACCGGCCCGCTGGCCCGCTACGCGCTCAACGCGCCGCTGCTGTCGCCGCTGGCGCTGCGGGCCGCCGCCGAGGCGGGGCTCGGGCGGGTGTGCCGCAATCCGTTCCGCAGCATCGTGGTGCGGGCGGTGGAGATCGTGCACGCGTGCGAGGAGGCGCTGCGCCTCATCGACCGGTACGTCCCCTCGGGCGAGCCGGCGGTGCCCGTCGCACCGCGGCCGGGTGTCGGGCACGGCGCTTCTGAGGCGCCGCGCGGCACCCTCTACCACCGTTACCGCATCGACGAGCAGGGCCTGATCGCCGAGGCCGACATCGTCCCCCCGACGGCGCAGAACCAGGCCCGCATCGAGGACGACCTGCGCGCCGTCATCGAACCCCGGCTCGGCCTGCCCCTCGCCCGGCTGACCGCGCTGTGCGAGCGGGCCATCCGCAACCACGACCCGTGCATCTCCTGCTCGGCGCACTTCCTCGACCTGTCGCTCAGCCATGACTAGAACGGTCGTCATCGGGCTCGGCAACGACTATCGCGGCGACGACGGCGCCGGGCTCGCGACCGCCCGCCTGCTGCGCGGGCTCGACGTGCCGGTGGTCGAGAACGGCGGCGATCCGGCGGAACTCATCGAGGCGTGGACGGGCGCTGACGTGGCCGTCGTGGTCGACGCCGCGTGCTCGGGCGAGCCGCCGGGTGTGGTGCGCCGGTTCCGCGGCGTTCCGTCCCTGCCGCACGGTGGGGCGAGCAGCCACGTCCTGTCCCTGGCCGATGCCGTGGAGCTGGCGCGCGCTCTCGGTCGGATGCCCGGCGAGCTGGTCGTCTACACCGTGGAGGGCGCCTCGTTCGAGCTCGGCGCCGGGCTGTCGGAGCCGGTGACGGCGGCGGTGACAGCCCTCGCACGCACGATCGCCCGCAGCCTCAGCCCGTGACCTCAGCCCGTGGCCTCAGCAGATCCGTGGGAGCTGCTCCCCCACCAGCATGTCGATGACCCGGCGCGAGCCCACCAGCGTGCGCATGGTGACCCGCCCGGGATGGCCGGCGACCACGGTGCCGATGCGGGTCGCGCACGCACCCTCAGGCCGTGCGCGCATGGCGGCGAGCACCGCCTCGGCCCTGGCCGGGTCGACGAAGGCCACCAGGCAGCCCTCGTTGGCCACGTGCAGCGGGTCCAGGCCCAGCAGGTCGCAGGCGGCGGCGACCTGGGCCGGAACGGGGACGGCCTGCTCGTCCAGCTCCACGCCCACGCCGGAGGCCGCGGCCAGCTCGTTCAGCGCGCTGGCGAGCCCGCCCCTGGTCGGATCGCGTAACGTGTGCACCCCGCAGGCGCCCGCCGTGATCATCGCGGCGGCCAGGCGGTGCAGCGGCCTGCTGTCGGAGGCCAGCGAGCTCTCGAACCCGAGCCCTTCCCTGGTGCTCAGGATGGTGATCCCGTGCAGGCCGATTGGGCCGGACAGCAGCACGGCGTCGCCGGGGCGGCCGTTCGCTGCGGCCACGTGCGCGCCGGGCAGCCGCACGCCGATCCCGGTGGTGGTGACGAACAGCCCGTCGGCCGCGCCCTTGCCGACGACCTTGGTGTCGCCGGTCACGATGCGGACGTCGCAGGCCCGGGCGGCCTCGGCCACGGAGGTGGTGACGCGGCGCAGCTCGTCCAGCGGCAACCCCTCCTCCACGATGTAGGCCAGGCTCAGCGCGACGGGTACGGCGCCCATCATGGCCAGGTCGTTGACCGTGCCGTGCACGGCCAGCGACCCGATGTCGCCGCCGGGGAAGAAGCGGGGCGTGACCACGAACCCGTCGGTGGACACCACGATCTCCGGCGCGCCGGTGCTGACGATCGCGGCGTCCTCCAGCGTGCCGGCGCCGAGGCGGGGGGTGAGGTCGGCGAGCAGCTCGGCCATGAGCTGCCCGCCGGAGCCGTGGCCGAGCAGCACCCGCTCGTTCTCGGCCAGCGGCGCGGGGCACGTGGCGGCGATGGGGTCGAAGCGCGTGGTCATGGCATCTCCTGTCGGATGCGGCCGACGTTGTGGAAGGCGGCGCAGGTACCCTCGGCGGACACCATCGGCGCGCCCAGCGGTCTGCGCGGCGTGCAGAGCGTCCCGTAGGCAGCGCAGTCGAGCGGGGTGCGCGTGCCGCGCAGGATCTCCCCCGCGATGCAGTCCGGATGCTCATCCGCGCTCACGCTCCCGACCCCGAACCGCAGCGTCGCGTCATAGCGGGCGAACTCCGGCGTCAGGACCAGCCCACTGGCCGGGATCTCCCCGATCCCCCGCCATGTCTGGTCGCTCACCCGGAAAACGCGCCGCACGGCGTCCTGGGCGAAGGTGTTGCCGGTGCGGCGGACGGCCCGCGCGTACTGGTTCTCCACCTCGGACCGCCCCTCCTCCAGCTGGCGGACCGCCATGAGAATGCCTTCGAGCAGGTCGAGCGGCTCGAAGCCGGTGACCACGATCGGCACCCGGTAGCGGGCGGCCAGCGGCTCGTACTCCGTCCAGCCCATCACCGCGCACACGTGGCCGGCCGCCAGGAAGGCGTCCACGGAGGCGGACTCCATGATCGCGGCCATCGCGGGAGGCACCAGGACATGGCTGACGAGGACGCTGAAGTTGTCGAGGTGTTCCGCGGATGCGCGGAGCACGGCCATCGCGTTGGCCGGCGCCGTGGTCTCGAAGCCGACCGCGAAGAACACCACCTGCCGGTCCGGGTTCGCCGCCGCCAGCTTCAGGGCGTCGAGGGGCGAGTAGACGACGCGCACGTCCGCACCGCGCGCCTTGGCCGCCAGCAGGTCCGCGCCGGAGCCGGGCACGCGCAGCATGTCGCCGAAGGAGGTGAAGATGACCTCGGGGCGGGCGGCGATGGCCAGTGCCCGGTCGATGGTGGCCAGTGGCGTCACGCACACGGGGCAGCCGGGCCCGTGCACCATGCGCACCGGGATCAGCTCGTCGATGCCCTGCCGGACGATGGTGTGCGTCTGCCCGCCGCACACCTCCATGATCGACCACGGCCGGGTGGCGGCGGCCCGGATCTCCCGCACGAGGCGGCGGGCGAGCACGGGGTCCCGGTACTCATCGAGATATCTCATCCATCCCTCCCGGGATCGCCCGGAGCACCGCGAGCGTGCGCAGCGCCTCGTCCTCGTCCAGCACGGAGATGGCGAACCCGACATGCACGATCACGTAGTCGCCCAGCCCCGCCTCGGGGGTGTAGGACAGGCAGGCCTCCCGGCGCAGCCCGTCGAAGTCCACGGTGCCCATCTCGCCGTCGCGGGCCACGATCCTTCCCGGTACGCCCAGGCACATCCCGACCAGCCTCCTCCGCCTTGTCCTCTCAGCGTGCGCCTCACCCACGAGCGCGGGCAGCGGCGAACGTCCCGCGTGCCAGGGGCCGAAGGTCCCTGGCCTCAGCCCGTCCGGACCACGGCGACCGTGCAGCGCGCGTGGTGCAGAACGCCCCTGCTGACCGAGCCCAGCAGCGCCGAGCTCAGGGCTCCGCGCCCGTGGGAGCCGACCACCAGCAGGTCTGTTTCCTCCGACGCCTGGGTGAGCGCCTCGACAGCGTCGGCGTACCGGATGTCCTCGATCACGGTGACGTCCCGGTACTGCCGCTTGAACGGCTCCAGGCACGCCCTCACCATGTCCTCGCGGGCAACACGATCCTCGCCCGCCTCGTGCGGCAGCTCGGTCCCGAACGCCTGGACGGGCCGCCGCCAGGCGTGCACGGCCCGCAGCGTGCTGCCGCGCAGGGCGGCCTGCTGGAAGGCGTAGGCCAGCGCCGGCGTGCAGTCGGGCGAGTCGTCCACGCCCACCACGATCTGCCCGTGGGCCGACCGCTGCCCGCCGTGGACCACCACGACGGGCGCCTCGGCCTGACCGGCGACGTGGTCACTGACCGATCCCAGGAGTGCGCCGGTGACCGCGCCGAGCGCCCTGCTGCTGATCACCACCTCGACGGCCGCCTTGCCCTGCTCGCGCAGGATCCGCGCGGGCGGCCCCTCCTCCAGCACGGTCGTCACCTCGACGCTGGGCTGGCGCTCGTGCACCAGCGCCACCGCCTCGTTCAGCGCCTTCTGACCGGCACGGCGCAGCTGGTCGGGCCGATCGGCGTCCGGGAACTTCGCGATCTGGTACGGCTGCCGGTCCACCGCGTAGACGAGCCTCAGCGGCTGGTGCATGCGGAAGGCGTCATTGGCGGCCCACGCCACGGCGGCACGCGCCGGCACGGAGCCGTCGACCCCCACAACAATCATGATGTCCTCCTTCGTTACCACCATCTGACCGCAGTCACCAGGCGACGTGCAGGGCCGGAAGTCCCGGAAGCAGGGAGGCGAAGGACCGCGGGACGAAGCCGGAACGGCTCGGTGGGCCAGGCGCCGGGCCGATCCCCGCACATGCCGGCGCCCACCTCCGGTGTGCCGGAGGTGGGCGTCTGGTCGTTCGCACTACTTCAGCCAGGCGTTGCGCTGGACGATCGGCAGGTTGCCGAGCCCGAGCGTGGTGCCCGCGCCGGTGAGGGCGAGGCCGATGAGGACGATCGAGTAGATGAGGTGGTCGTCCATGAACGGGTTGTTGGCCAGGGGCAGCTCGGCCGCCCACATCAGGACCAGCATCGCGGTGCCGGCGCCGGCGGCGATGCGGGTGCCGATGCCGAGGATCAGGGCCAGGCCGATGCCGAGCAGGCCGGCCATGAACAGCCAGTCCACCCACGCCTGCCCGGCCAGGGCCGAGAAGAAGCCGCCGAGCGCGTTCTCGCCGGTGCCCTTGAGGAACCCGGTCGTGGGGCTGCCGCCGTTGATCCAGGCCTTGGCCGCCGGGGTGGCGAAGCCGAAGCCGAAGGTCTTGTCCAGGAACGCCCACAGGAAGATCCAGCCGATCGAGATCCGGGCGGCGGCCCAGACGTAATCGACGGGACGGCGGGCTTGAGCGGCGCCGGTCTCCATGACGGGCCTGCTGAGGGTGGCGGCCATGATGGCCCCCTTTCGAGGGGTGATTCGCCGTTTCTGTGTCATCTCAAGCACACCGCTTGCGCGGCTTGTGCAGCAGTGCCGTAGGGCCTGCGGCACCGGGACCTTCGTCCCCTGCGCTCAGGATTCCTCCTTGCGGGGCCGCACCACCGCGACCGGGCAGGTCACGTGATGCAGGACGCCGTGGCCGACCGAGCCCAGGACGGCCGAGGCGAAGCCGTCCCGCCCGCGCGAGCCCACGACCACCAGGTCGGCCGTCGCACCGGCCCTGGCCAGGACGCCCACCGGGTGCCCGGACAGCGTCTCGTGGGTGATCTCGACGTCAGGGTTCTTCTCCTGCCACCGCGTCACGCTCTCCGCCACCGCCCTGGACTCCTCCTGGTAGACCTCCACCATGAGGCTGTTCCAGGCGGTCAGGTACGGCGAGAAGACCGGCGTCTGCCAGGCATGGAGCACGTGCAGGCGTCCGCCGTGGGCCCGGGCGTGTTCGACGGCGTACTCCATGGCGGCCTCGGCGTGCTCGGAGTTGTCGTAGCCGACGACCACGCGGCCGTGTCGCGCGCTGTCGGGGCCTCGCACGATCACGGCCGCTCCCGTGGCGTGCCCGGCCACGGCCAGGCTCACGGAGCCGGCCAGCATCCCGGCGAGCTTGCCGAGGCCCCGGCTGCCCATGACCACGCTGTCAGCGGTCTCGGACTCGGCGAGCAGCTGGTCGACCACGCCGCCAGCCAGCAGCTCCGTGGTCACCTGGATGCCGCGCGCCGTGTCGCGGGCCAGGTCGGCGGCGGAGGCCAGCGTGCTCGCGCAGCATCCCCTCGCGTGTTCCCCCGGCCGTTGCTCGCGCACGTGCACGATACGCAGGCCCAGATGCCTGCGCTCGGCATCGGCCGCCGCCCATCGCACGGCGGCCTTCGCCGCTGCGGATCTGTCCACTCCCACGACGATGTGTCCAGCCATCTCGCACCCCTTCGCTCCGATTTGTCACCTCCAACGTCGTCCTGAAGGGAGCTCGGTACCCGGGGAGGAAGTCCCGATCAGGAGCGCCGTTGGTCCTTACCGGCGCCGCGTGCGGGACGAGACCGAGGTGACGGCTGTGCGCATACCTCGCGCCGTCAGACTGCGCGGCGGTGGACGATGAGGGCGAGCCCGCCAGCACCAGGGTGGGCACGACCATGGTCAGGTCGAGGGCCATGCCCAGGTGGACCTGCGCCTGGGGCAGCGGCAGCACGTCCACCGGCAGCTCGCCGGTGACGGCCTGGCGGACGAGCGACACGCCGTACATGCCGGCCAGCAGGAGCAGCAGGCTGCCGACCCAGCGCATCGCCGCCCGCGCCCGGATGGCGACGTCCAGGTCCGTGAGCGCCAGCCCGAGCGACGCGACCGACAGGACGACGATGGCGACATGCAGCAGGAACAGGTCGTTGAAGGCGGGATCGTAGACGTAGTAGGCGTAGTTGTAGATCGAGTACGCCAGCATGCCCGCCCAGACCAGGTCGCCGCGGGTGGAGCCCCATACCGATGCGGTGAGCGAAATCATCAGGAGGGGTACACCCGCGACCAGAGTGGCCATGTCGTTGCCGCGGAATCTGGCGATGAGTGCCGTGGGACCGGAATACAGCCCGTCGTTGAGCAGACCGGCCAAAGCGGCCACGACGGCCACCGCGCCTTTGTCGCTCGCCCTGAAGCCTGCCCAGAGGCGTAAGCCCCGGTTGGAACAGCCGAAAGCCGGGCCGCTCGTCCGGTCAGTGCACCACGGCGACGGGGCAGGGCGCGTGGTGCACCATGGCCTGGCTGACAGAGCCGAGGAGCAGCCCACGGACCTCGCCCAGGCCACGCGCGCCGACCACCAGCAGGCAGGCCTTGCGCGCCGCCTCCAGCAGCGCCCGGCGCGCGGGCTCGTCTGCGAGCTCGACACTTGCCTGGAGGCCCGGATGAACGCGCTGCCGGTCGATCAGCTCTTCCCATGCGAGCCCCTGGGCTCGGATGCACAGCTCCAGCGTGTCCACTTCCCTTTCCCGCTCGCGGTGTGCGATCACGGCGTGGACCGGGCTGCCCAGCCGGTGCGCCTCCGTGGCGGCGAAGCCCAACGCGGCCCTGGACGCCGGGGAGCCGTCGAAGCCCACCAGGACCTCGCGAGCGCCGCGCTCCTGCGGGTCGCCGCGCATGACGATCACCGGGCAGTGGGCTCGGGAGGCGACATGACCGCTCACCGATCCGGCCGCCATGCCGTGGAGCGCGCCGTGCCCGCGGCTGCCCACCACGATCAGCGCGGCGCCGGCGGACAGGTCGGTCAGGAGTGCGGACGGGGAGCCGCGGTCGGTCAGCGTGTTGACAGGTATGCCGGGATGGTGCCGTTTGGCCCAGGCGGCCGCGGCCTTGACCAGCCGCTGGGCGGGGCGGCGCACGAGTTCGAGCGGCACCAGCTCGCCTGGCCACTCGTGGTGGGGCCAGTCCCACGCGTGGCACACCGTCAGCGGCACTCTTCTGCCGGCGGCCTCAGCGGCGCCCCATCGCAGGGCTTCCCGTGCCGACGGGGAACCGTCGTAGCCCACCGCCACGCCGAGATCGTCCATATCCATCGCCGCCTCCGCCTGTGGGATCTGCCTTCACGCTCCCGCAAGCAGAGTCCGCCGCTCAGAGGCGTCCTTCCTGTGCCGAGGGGACTTTGGTCCTCATCGCGTCCAGGCGGGCGTACGGACCCACCCCGCCCCTACCGGCCTCGCAAGGGGATCTCGCGGCACAGCCGCGTGCCGCCCTCGTCGGGGGACTTCAGCCGGGGGTGCCGCCCAACCGGCCGGTCCGTTCCTCGATGTTGCGCAGGCCGCTGCGGCGTCCTTGCTCGCCCACCCCGACACCGTTGTCCGTGACCACCAGGGTGAGAGCGGCGTTGCCGACCTCGACGGACACCTCGGCACGAGTGGCGTGGGAGTGGCCGGCCACATTGGACAGCGCCTCGCGCAGCACCGCCAGCACGTGCTCGACGACCTGCTCGGGCACCGAGGTGTCCGAGCTACAGGGGGAAGCTCCTTCGGCATGGCAGAAGGTCGGGCTAGGTGTTCTGCGGGGTTTGGCGGCCTATGGCATGTTGGTTGACGGCACCCCGAAATCAGCCGGCCCTTCGCCGGGTGCCCACGACGGAGAGGACCGCAAGCCCGCCGAGTGTCCAGGCCGTCACCACGGCGAGGTCGGTCCACGGCCACGGCCGTCCCGCCGGATCCAGCACGGCGAGGACCGTGTGGGAGACGTGCCTGAGCGGGAAGACATCACCGATGATGCGGAGCGCGCCGGGCAGCTCGCCCCCGATGACGAAGACGTCGGAGACGAAGGCCAGGGGCAGGAAGGTGCCGAGGGTGATCGCGTTGACCGTCTGCTGCTTGCTCGCGAACGCCACCACGAGCGCTGCGAGGACGGTGAAACACGACGCTCCGGCAACGATCGCGGCGAGCATCCAGGGGATCATGCCGGACTCGATCCTGACGCCGTAGCCGAGCGCCGCCACCAGCGTCAGCGCCATGGCGGTGGCGATGGTGACCAGCAGCGCGGTGGTGAGGTGGCCCGCATGGTAGGCCCAGCGCGGCAGCGGAGTGCCGGCGAGCCGCTTGAGCACGCCGCGCTCGCGGTCACCGGAAGTGGCTTCGGCGATGTTCACGTAGGACGCCACGCCCACCGTGTATGTGATCATCGCGGCGAGCATGAAGACCGGCAGCCGCACCCCTGAGACCCGGGCGTCGGTGAAGATGAGTGAGATCAGCGCCAGGAGCAGCACCGGCAGGATGATGGTGAAGAACGCGGTGGACAGGTCCCGGCGCAGCCCGGAGAGCGCGTGCGCGACCTGACCGGCCAGCAGCGACACCGGCGAAGGACGGCCCTGCCGGCGAGGCCGCCGCGTGATCGACGCGGGAGCCTTCGCCGTCCGCGCCGGAGCGCGTTCCCAGCGGAAGCGCCACACCGCCAGTGCCGCGCCGCCGATCCCCCAGGCCGCCAGCACCGCCAGGTGGTCGGCGTGGAAGCCGGCTCCGGTGAGGAACGGGTTCATCGCGTCGCGCACGGCATGGGCCAGATGCCGCAGCGGGAAGACCCAGCCCACGGCGTCCAGCCAGGCGGGCAGC
Organism: Nonomuraea sp. NPDC049504; assembly: GCF_040676845.1. NCBI lineage: Bacteria > Bacillati > Actinomycetota > Actinomycetes > Streptosporangiales > Streptosporangiaceae > Nonomuraea > Nonomuraea sp. NPDC049504. The sequence goes on along the minus strand of NZ_JBFAPT010000010.1, from coordinate 32,368 downwards.
CGGGCGCCGATGAGGATGACGTCGGAGATGAACGCCAGTGCCAGCAGCAGGCCGGTGCCGAGCAGTTGCACCGCCGCGGCGTTGCGCACGAGCGCGACCGCCGCGAAGCCGAGCGCGGTGAAGCACGCCGCCCCGATCAGCAGGGTGAGCAGCAGCGCGGGCAGCGTACGCCACACCATCTGGGTGTCGTAGAAGACGACGCCCACGGCCAGCAGCGCGGCCACCGTCACCGTGGCGATGGCCAGCGACGCCCCGGCCAGCCCTGCGAGCACCGCCGAGGCGGGCACCGGCGTGCCACGCAGCCGCTTGAGCCAGCCGCGGTCGCGCAGGTCGGCCAGGCGGATGGCCAGCGCGCCGAAGCAGCCCTGGGCGACGCCGAACACCGCCATGACCGGGATGACGAACTGCATCACCCGCACGTCCGAGCCGGGCTGGACGGCCTGGTTGCCCACCGCGGCACCGACGATCACCGTCATCAGCAGGGGCATCGCGACGGTGAAGACGGCCGCCATGGGATTGCGGGCGAAGGAGAGGGTCTCGTGCCAGGCCAGCCGCGCGATCATGATGTCTCCTCGCTCACCAGGTCGAGGTAGACGTCCTCGAGCGACGGCCGGGCCAAGGTGAGGGAGGTCAAGTCGGTGCCGCGTTCTAGTGCCCAGCCGGTCAGCTCGTGCATGTCGCGGGCGGGCTGCTTGGTCTCGACCGTTACCGCCGGGCCGCGCGCCTCGATGTGGCCGGTGAGGGGCGGCAGGTCGGCGGCGGCCGTACCCTCGGGCAGGCGGAAGGTCAGCACGCTGGTGTGCTCGGCCGCGATGAGCGTCTCCGGCGCGCCGGAGGCGATCACGCGGCCCGCGCGCAGCACCGCGACCCGGTCAGCGAGATGCTGGGCCTCATCCATGTAGTGGGTGGTGAGCAGGATGGTCGTGCCGGACGAGCGCAGCCCGTCGATCAGCTCCCAGGCGTGATGCCGGGCCGAGGGGTCGAAACCGGTGGTGGGCTCGTCCAGGAACAGCACCTCAGGACGGCCGACGAGGCCGAGCGCCAGGTCCAGGCGACGCCGCTGCCCGCCGGAGAGCGTGCGCACGCGGGCGTCGCGCTTGTCCTTCAGGCCTGCATGCTCGATGACCTCGCCCGGGTCGCGGGGGTGCGGGTAGAAGCCGGCGTACAGGCGGACCAGTTCGAAGACGGAGAACTCCTCCTCGAACCCGGCCTCCTGCAGCACGATCCCGATGTGCTCGCGGTAGGCCCGCCCGCCGGTGGCCGGGTCGAAGCCGAGCACCGACACGTGGCCGGCATCGCGCTTCCGGTGCCCTTCCAGGATCTCCACGGTGGTGGTCTTGCCCGCGCCGTTCGGCCCGAGCAGTGCGAACACCTCTCCGCGTTCGACGGTGAAGCTCACCTCGTCGACGGCTTTCACCGTCCCGTACTCTTTGCGTAGTCCTTTTACGATCACCGCTGACATGTCGGTCCTTCCGTCCGGTTTCCAGACTGATCCGCTTCAGCCAGGCCGGGCAGGGCCGAAAGGCCCTTCTACGGGGCCGTGATGCGGAATACGGGGACCTGGGCCGCGATCGGCTGGAATTCCTCCAGTGGGGCGTGCCGGTTCACCGGGATGTGCGGGCGCGCGCCTGGCGCGAGGGCCAGGTAACGGCGCAGGATGGGAGCACGCTCGGCGGGGTCGACCTCGACGAGCCGGACGCTCCTGCGCCGGCCGTGCCGCAGCACCGCCCAGCCACCGTTCGCGCGCAGATTGAGCACCCAGTTGGTGTGCGGTCCCAGCATCGCCACCAGGTACCGCTCTCCTCGGTGGTCGGCCATCACCATGGGGAAGGAGATGATCCGTCCCGTCCGGCGTCCGGGCACCTCCAAGGTCACCAGGTGGGGCACCAGGCCGCTGGAGTGCACCACCGTCCAGGACCGGTTCATGGCGCGTGCCAGGCGATTGGGGCGGCCACCGCGGTACAGCCACCGGAGCCAGCGCCCGGAGCGGCGCGTGTCGGATCTCATGATCATCACCTCAGCTCGCCCAGGCCCGCAGGCCGTACGATCTCCCGTGGCCGCGCAGCCTGCTGAGCGACTCCTTTTCGATCTGGCGGACCCACTGCGGGGTCAGCCCGAACTTCTCGGCGATCTGCCGGGGCGTGTGCGGGTCCTGCCCGTCCAGTCCGAACCTCAGGCGCACGATCAGCGCCTGCCGCGGCGCGAGCCCGTCCACGAGACGATCGAGCACCACCTTCAGCGCGCGCTGTTCGACCAAGCGCTCGGTGGCCGGGGTCCGGTCGTCCTCCAGCAGGTCGCCGAGACTGTAGTGGTGCCGTTCCTCCCCTGCCTCGACGTCGAGGCTGGCACAGGTGCCGGGCAATTGGCGCAGGTAGGCGAGTCTCGTGGGTTTCTGCCCCAGTTCCTCGGCCAGTTCCCGCTCGGTCGGGACGCGTCCCAGCCGGTGCAGGGCCCGTACTTCCGCTTGGGAGATCTTGGCGAGCTCGTCCTGTACGGCGATGGGCAGCCGCACCGGGTGCGCGTGTTCCAGCCCGCGTTGGATCGCCTTGCGGATCCACCAGGTGGCGACCGTGGAGAAGCGGTTGCCCCGCCTGTGGTCGAAACGCTCGACGGCCTCGATCAGCCCGAGGTTGCCGTCCTGGATCACGTCCGCCAGCGACATGCCGCGGTGCGCGTACCGCTTGGCCATGGACACCACCAGCCGCAGGTTCGCCTCGATCAGGTGCCGCCTGGCCGCCAGGCCGTCGGCGACGATGTCCTGCAGCCCCGGTTCGGGAGCGCCCTGCCCGATGAGACGGGCGGCGCGGGCGGCCGACTCCATCCGTTCGGCGAGCTCGACCTCCTCTGCGGCGGTCAGCAACGGCGTGCGGCCGATGCGTGCCAGGTAGTCGCGCACCGGATCCGCTCCGGGGTTCACCGTGCCCTCCCGAGGACGGCGGGCGTGGGGGGCACACCAACGAGAATCATGCTTCCTCCTCTGTGTCCCTTCCAGGACATCGGGGAGATCGCCGCCCGCCCAGCGCCGTACGGCCTGATACCGCAGGACCTTGGTCCTTTCCGGCATCCCGCCCATTCGGTAGCGTCACGAACATGATTCGCGTCTTCCTCCTCGACGATCACGAGGTCGTCCGCCGTGGTGTCGCCGCCCTGCTGGACTCGGAGGACGACATCGAGGTGATCGGCGAGGCGGGCACGGCCGAATCCGCGGTCGCGCGCATCCCGGCGCTCATGCCCGACGTGGCGGTGCTGGACGTGCGGCTGCCCGACGGCAACGGCGTGGACGTCTGCCGCGAGGTGCGCTCGCGGGTGCCGGGGCTGGCATGCCTGATGCTGACCTCGTACGCCGACGACGACGCCCTGTTCGACGCGGTCATGGCCGGCGCCGCCGGCTACGTGCTCAAGCAGATCCACGGCTCGGACCTGGTCGGCGCCGTGCGCACGGTCGCCTCCGGCCAGTCGCTGCTCGACCCGCAGACCACCGCCGCCATGCTGCAGCGGCTGCGCGACCAGGCCGCCAGGAAGGACCCGCTCGCCGCGCTGACCGAGCAGGAGCGGCAGATCCTCGACCTCATCGGGGAAGGGCTGACCAACCGGCAGATCGGCGAGCGCATGTTCCTGGCCGAGAAAACGGTCAAGAACTACGTCTCCAACCTGCTGTCCAAGCTCGACATGCAACGCCGAACCCAGGCCGCCGCCCTGGCCGCCCGGTTGCGGGCCGGACGCAAGGAATGACGGGTCACCCGTGTGACAATCGCGCCGCCGCCACTGCCGCCTGGCCGTAGCTGATGCCGGCGTCGTTGACCGGCACCCGCTCGCCGATGTACGGCTCGAAGCCCGCCGCCGACAGCCTGGCCAGCACGTCGGTGGCCAGCAGCCGGTTCTGGAACACCCCGCCTGACAGGCACACCTGGGTGACGTCGTGCTCGGCGGCGGCCCGCTCGCACAGCAGCACCGTGACGGCCGCGATGGTGGCGTGGAAGGCGGCGGCGATCCGGCCCACGGGTTCACGGTCGGCCCTGGCCTCCAGCAGGTGGCGCAGGGTCGCCACCCCGTCGTACACCCACAGGCCGTCGAGGCGCTCCAGCCGCCAGGCCAGCGGCTCCGCCCCGTGGAAGGCGCCTGCCGCCTGTTCCAGCCGGGTGGCAGCCTCGCCTTCGAAACCGTTCACCTCGCACAGGTCCAGCAGCGCCGCGGCGGCGTCGAACAGGCGGCCGGCGCTGGAGGCGGCCGGGCAGTTGACGCCTTGCGCGATCATGCGGGCGATGACCTCCTGCCCGGGCAGGTGCCCGGGGACGGAACCGGTACTGAGCTCGCCGCCGAGCAGGTAGCCGAGAGCCATGCGGGCGGGCCGGCGCACGGCCGCCTCCCCGCCGGGCATGGGCGCGCGGGAGAAGCGGCCCAGCCGCCGGTAGCCGCGGTAGGACGCAAGCAGCAGCTCGCCGCCCCAGAACGTGCCGTCGTCGCCCAGGCCGAGCCCGTCGTAGGCCACGCCGAGGAACGGCGGCTGCAACCGGTGCTCGGCGGCGACGGCGGCGACGTGGGCGTGGTGGTGCTGGACGGCGATGCGGCTCGGCCAGCGTCGCGCCATGCGGGTCGAGAGGTAGCCGGGATGCAGGTCGTGCGCGGCGTGCAGCGGCTCGATGCCTTGCAGGTGGCTCAGGTGGTCGAGCGCCTGGTCGTAGGCCTGCAGTGTTTCGGCGTCGGACAGGTCGCCGATGTGCGGCCCGAGCACCGCCCGGTCGCCGTCGGCGAGGGTGAAGGTGCTCTTCAGCTGGGCTCCCACGGCCACCAGGGGCGGCGCCGCGGCGGGCAGGCGCAGCAGCGCGGGGGCGAGCCCGCGCCCACGCCGGATCGTGATCGAGTCTCGCCCGAACGAGCGGATCACCGAGTCGTCGTAGCGGGCCACGATGGGCCGGTCGTGGGTGAGGACGCCGTCCACGGCCAGGCCGGAGATCTCGATGGTCGGCATGGGGCTGTCGGCGTGGTTGGCGCTGGTCACCACGAGGGGACGGCGCAGCGCGTCCAGAAGGAGGTGGTGCAGCGGCGTGTACGGCAGGAACACCCCGATGTCCGGCATGCCGTGGCAGACGCCGGACGAGAGCACGCCGTGCCGTCGCGGTGCCAGCACGATGGGCGCGGACGGGCCGGTGAGCCGGGCGCGGTCGGCTTCCGACAGGTCGGCCAGCGCGCCTGCAGTGATCGTGTCGCGCACCATGACCGCCAGGGGCTTGCCGGCGCGGGCCTTGATCTCGCGCACCCGGGACACTGCCTCATCGTTGATGGCGTCGCAGACCAGGTGGAAGCCGCCCAGGCCCTTGACGGCCACGACGGCGCCGGCCGCGATGGCGTCCGAGGCGGCCCGCAGCGCGGTCTCGCCCGTCATGGCCTGCCAGCGCAGGCGGGGGCCGCAGGACGCGCACGCGATCGGCTCGGCGTGGAAGCGCCGGTTCGACGGGTCGCGGTACTCGGCGGCGCAGGCCGGGCACATCGCGAAGCCGCGCATCGACGTGCGCGCCCGGTCGTAGGGCCGGCTGTCGATGATGGTCGCCCGGGGGCCGCACGCCGTGCAGTTGATGAACGGGTAGCGGTGGCGCCGGTTGGCCGGGTCGAACAGCTCGCGCAGGCAGTCGGCGCAGGTGGCCAGGTCGGGCGGGATCTCGCTGCCGGTCGCGGACGTGACGTCGCTCGCCACGATCTCGAAGCCTGATGTCTGCTGCTCCGGCGGCACCGGCGTGACGAGCACGTCCCGGACGCGGGCGGCGCTGGGCGGCTGGGTGCGCAGGCCGGAGACGAACGCCTCCAGCGACGCCGGCGGGCCGGTGGCGGAGATGACCACGTGCCCGCCGGCGTTCCGGACCTGTCCCCGGATCCCGATGGCCGTTGCCAGCCGGTGCACGAACGGCCGGAAGCCGACGCCCTGCACGATGCCGTGCACCTCGATGTGCCATGCCGTGTCCACGACGGCGGCCCTACATCAGCGGCGGGACGACGACGAGGTCGTCGTCCTCGGCGGCCAGGTCGCCCACGACGTCCACCACGCCTTCGACGTTGCGGACGGCTTCGACGAGGGCGATGGCCTGCGACCGCCACCGCACCTGCCCGCCGATCCGCACCATGCCGGCGTCGATCTCGACCGTGAACGGGCCCGGATCCGGCAGCAGGGCGCGAATGTCGGCCTCGAGCTCGCCGGCGGGGCGGGTGAAGACGCGCAGGACGTCCCGCTGGTGCAGGGTGCCGATGACCCTCCCGGTGACGACGTCGATCACGGGCAGCTGCTTGATGCGCTTGGTGTGCATCAGCCGGGCAGCGTCGCGCACGCCGGTGCCCGGGGTGACGGTGATCGCGGGGGAGGTCATCAGCTGGGATGCCGTGACTGCGGCGGCCTTCTGGTGGTCGCGCCGCTGCTTGCGGGTCTCGAACAGTGACACGCTGTGCCGTACGGTGTCGATCTCCTTGAGCAGGAGATCGTCCTCGGAGACCACGCCCATCGGGCGGTGGTCTGCATCGATGACGGTGACCGCGCCGACCGCGAACCGCTTCATCGCGGCCACGATCTCGGCGAACGAGGCGTCCGCCTGCACGGCGATGGCCACGCGTCCCATGACGTCCTTGACTTCGATCGACATGATGTCCACCTCTCTTTCACCTCCAGGCTCGCGTACGGCGGCTTGGGCGGTCAGCGGCGAACGTCCCCGATGACCATGACGAAGGTCCCACGCCGTCAGGCGCGGACCACGGCCACCGGGCAGCGGGCGTGGTGCAGCACGCCCCGGCTGACCGAGCCGAGCAGCGCCGCTCCCACGGCTCCGCGCCCGTGCGAGCCCACGACGAGCAGGTCGGCCTGTTCGGCCGCCGTGATGAGTGCGTCCGCCGGATGCGCGCACGGCGCGTCCTCGACGACCGTCACCTGCGGGTGGTCGTGGCCTGCGGCCTTGACCCGGTCCCGGATGGCCTGGTGCTGTGTGGCACGGACTTCGTCCAGGTCGTAGGGGGCCTCGGGAGCGTAGGCGTGTACAGGCAGCTGCCAGGCGAGCACAGCCCTGAGCGTCGCGCCGCGCAGCTGCGCCTGTTCGAAGGCGTAGGCCAGGGCGGGCTCGCACTCCGGCGAGTCGTCCAGCCCCACGACGACCTCGCCGTGCACGGGCCGGTGTTCGGCGCGCACCACCACGACGGGACAGCGGACGTGCCCGGCCACGTGGGCGCTCACCGAACCCAGCAGCGCGCCGGAGAGCCCGCCGAGACCGCGGCTGCCGACCACCAGCTCTGTCGCGTCCCCGGCCAGCTCGCGCAGCACTTCGGCGGGCGTGCCCTCCATCTCACGCGTGGTGATCTCAGCGGACGGCTGCCGCTCGCGGACGAGAGCTTCCGCCTCCCGCAGCACCCGCCGCCCCTCCTTGTGAACGGAGTCCGGCAGCACCGCGTCGGGGCGCTTGCCGACCAGGTACCACGACGTATCGGTCACGTGCACGATCTGCAGCGGCACGTGCCTGCGGGCGGCGTCACCGGCCGCCCATTCCACGGCGGCCCGGGCGGCCACGGATCCGTCAACTCCTACGATGATCATGATTTCCTCCTTCGTCACCTCTCATCGGACCTCATACGTGTCCGCGTGGCGCAGGGCCGGAGGTCGCCGGTGCAAGGGACGAAGGGCCTCTGCCTGCGGCGGTCCCGGCGACGGATCGGGCAGGGCCTGGGGACATCGCCGATCCGCTTCCGCCGATGGGGGCAGCCGCATGCTCAGCCGCACGGCGGTGCCCCCGGGTCCGGTGGTGAAGGCGACCTCGTCGGCCAGGCGGCGCATCAACCAGATCCCCCGCCCGCCGGGCGCGGTGGGTGGCGGAAGGGAGGCGCCGGCGAGAATCCGCGAGGGAATACCGGGTCCTCGGTCGCTGATCTCGCAGCGAAGAACGCCGTCCCCGCACCACAGGCTCAGCCTGCCTCCGCCGCCGCCGTGCGCCACGGCGTTGACCACGCCTTCGTCGACCGCCAGGAGGAAGTCGTCGAGGCGGGCCCCGTCCAGTCCCCGTTCGCGCGCCGCGTGCAGGAGCACGCGGCGCGTGTGCTTCAGGCAGCTCTCGTCGAAGCGCAGGGTGATCACCGGAAGGGTTCTCATGCGAGCGTCAGACCATCCGCTGGGCCATCTCGACGAGCCGGTTGGCGTAGCCCCATTCGTTGTCGTACCAGCCGAAGACCTTGACCAGGTCGCCGCTCGCCTGGGTGAGGGCGGAGTCGAACACGCAGGAGGCGGCGTCGCCGATGATGTCGCGGGAGACGAGCGGGTCGGTGCTGTAGCGCAGGATGCCGTGCAGTTCGTCCTGGGCGGCTCCGGCGAAGGCGTCGTTGATCTCCTGGACGGTGACCGGGCGGCTGAGCTGGGCGGACAGGTCGGTGATGGAGCCGTCCTCGACGGGCACCCGGATGGCGACGCCGTCCAGGCGGCCCTCCAGCTCGGGCAGGACCTGGCCGACCATGCGGGCGGCGCCGGTGGTGGTGGGCACGATGTTGACGGCGGCCGAACGGGCCCGGCGCGGGTCCTTGTGCGGGGCGTCGAGCAGCATCTGGTCGCCGGTGTAGGCGTGGATGGTGGTCATGAAGCCGCGTACCAGGCCGAAGCGCTCGTGCAGCACCTTGACCATGGGGGCGACGCAGTTGGTGGTGCAGGAGGCGAGCGAGACGATCTCGTGACGGGCCGGGTCGTAGGCGGCGTCGTTGACGCCGGGCACGATGGTGGCGTCCAGGCCCTTGCCGGGGGCCGACAGCAGCACCTTGCGGGCGCCGGCCTTCAGGTGGCTCGCCAGGGCGTCCCTGGTGCGGAAGCGGCCGGTGGCGTCGATGACCAGCTCCACGTCGTGAGACCGCCAGTCGATCTGGGCGGGGTCGGCGCAGCCGCTCACGGTGATCTTCCGGCCGTCGACCTCGAGCAGGCCGGGGGCGGCGGTGACGGGCAGGTCCAGCGGCCCGTACGTGGAGTCGTGCCTGAGCAGGTGGGCCAGCGTGGCCGGGTCGGCGATGTCGTTGACGGCGACAATCTCCAGGTCGGTGCGGAGCGCGCGGCGCAGGACGGCCCTGCCGATCCTGCCGAATCCGTTGATTCCGATTCTCATGCCTTCATCGTCCGGCGCCCGGGGCTCGCGGGTCAGAGGCCACGGTCCCGCGTGCGTGGGACCTTCGGCCCCTTGCCGGGGTCCGGCACGCGAAGGCGCCCGCCGGACGGGGAGGCGGCAGAGCCGCGGGTCCCCGTCCATCGGGCCTGCGCGCCGTGTCAGGCTGTCGTGACGGGGAACGACGCCACCAGGCTCTCGCCCCACTGCCTGGCCCGCTCCAGCTCCCCCGCCGCCAGCGGTCCTTCCGTGCCGGTGACGTAGAAGCTCTGCGCCGGCGCCACGACCCTGACGCCGAGGCGGCGCAGGCGCCTGGCGATACCACGGGCGGCGGAGCCGGGCACGCGCGGCTTGGCGACGCGTGTGTCGAAGGCGGCCGAGCAGACCTCGGCCGAGGCCGTGGCGAGCGCCGACAGCCACTCGCGCACGCCAGCACCCCGGGAGATGAGCGGCTGCGTGGTCTGCTGGGCGGCGGAGCGGCGGGTGGAGGACCTGCTCATGGCGAAGGCGTGCGTCGGCCCGCCCACCACGAGCAGCCCGACCTCCGGCCCCGCTTTCGCGGGCGCGGAGCCGACCTCGACCACCTCCGTACGCAGGCGGGTGGCCAGCCCCTCGGCGACCGCCTCGGCGATCTGCTTGGTGTTGCCGAACATGGATTCGTACACGACCAGCGCGTCCATCACGCGCCTCCCATCGGGGTCTCGTGGGGCAGGACAGGTTCGAGGTGGAACATCCCGGTCACGACCTCGCCGGGTTCTGCGGCGGGCCTGGCCCGCCCGGCAACGGCCGACAGCACGTCCCGGGCCGTGACCAGCCCGACCAGCCCGTCGCCGGACACCACGGGCACGGCGTCGCAGCCGGCGTCGAGCATCAGGGCGGCGACCCTGGTCAGCGGCGTGTCCTGCCGTACCCGCGGCACCTGTTCGCAGCCGAGCAGCGCCCGTACGGGACGGCTGGACTGCTCCTGCGGCCCGCCCGACCAGGACGCGGCGATCCGCTCGCGGGTCAGGATGCCGAGCACGTGCCGCCCGTCCACGACCGGCAGGTGGTGCACCCCGGCCCTGCGCATCAGCTCCCAGGCCATCAGCGGCGAATCGCCGGGCTTGACGGCCACCAGGACGCGGCTCATCACCTGGCCTACGGTCAGCGTCTCCACGGTCATGATCTCTCCTGCCACGAGGTGACCGGCCATGATGCCGCTCCTTCGGACGTCGGTCTGTCATCTCCACCGTCCCGGCAACCGGGTCCCGGCGCCCGGGGACGAAGTCCCGAGATCGGCGCCGTTGGTCCTCGGCAGGTTGTGTTCCTCAGGAGGTGTGCAGGGTCGCCGGCGCTCAGTGCCGTACGACCCGAGGCCAGAGGAGCTTGGTCCTCCCCAAGCACATCCGCATCCAACGGCGGCACGCCTGGGGCTACGGGCAACGCCGCAGGCCCCCACTGGCGGTCACCAGCGGGGGCGGCGGTGCTCGTCTGGTCAGCCCTTCTTCGCCCAGTCGCCCAGCGACCAGTCACGCACCTCGGGCATGTCTTCGAGGTGTTCGACGACGTACGCCTGGTGCTCGGCGAGTTTCCGCTCGCACCAGGCCATCAGGTCGCTGGCGCCGCGCGGCAGCCGCCTGGCGTTGTTGAGGGCGTCCATGACCAGGTGGTAGCGGGAGGCGCGGTTGCGTACGGTCATGTCGAAGGGTGTGGTGGTGGTGCCCTCCTCGATGAAGCCGCGCACCCGGAACCGGTCGGCGTCCGGGCGGCCGTGCACGAGCTGGTGGATGGCGCCGGGGTAGCCGTGGAAGGCGAACACGACATCGACGGTGTCGGTGAACAGCTCGGTGAACAGGGTGCCGCTCATGCCGTGCGGGTGGTCCTTGGGCCGCATGAGCGTCATCAGGTCGACGACGTTGACCACGCGGGCCTTGAAGCCGGGCAGCCGCTCCTTGAGGATCTGCGCCGCCGCGACCGTCTCCATGGTCACCACGTCGCCGGCGCAGGCGAGCACGATGTCGGGGTCGCTGGTGCCGTCGTCAGTGCCGGCCCAGTCCCAGATTCCGGCGCCGCGGGCGCAGTGCTCGATGGCCTGGTCGATGTTCAGCCACTGCAGCTGCGGCTGCTTGTCGATGACGATGAGGTTGATGTACGACCGCGACCTCAGGCAGTGGTCGGCCACCGACAGCAGGCAGTTGGCGTCCGGCGGCAGGTAGACGCGGGCGACGTCGCCGCGCTGGGTCAGCACGACCTGGATCAGGCCGGGCCCTTGGTGGGAGAAGCCGTTGTGGTCGTTGCGCCAGGCGGTCGAGGTCAGCAGCACGTTGAGGCTGGGCACCTTGGCCCGCCACGGCAGCCGGCTGGCCTCCTGCAGCCACTTGCCGTGCTGCACCGTCTGGGAGGCGCTGACCATGGCGAACGCCTCGTAGGTGGCGAACATGCCGTGCCGCCCGGTCAGCGTGTAGCCCTCCAGCCAGCCGTGGCAGTTGTGCTCGGACAGCACCTCCATGACCCGCCCGTTCCGGCTGATCGCCACGTCGTCGGCCGTCACGCGTTCGGCGAAGGCGCGGTCGGAGACCTCGAACACGGCGCCGAGCCGGTTGCTGTTGGTCTCGTCCGGGCAGAACAGGCGGAAGGTGTCGGGGTTGTCGCGGTAGACGTCGCGCAGCAGCTCGCCGAGCCGGCGGGTCGACTCGGCACGCAGTCGCGCCGGACGCGGCACCTCGACGGCGTAGTCGCGGAAGTCGGGCAGGGCGAGATCACGCGTCAGCAGGCCACCGTTGGCGTGCGGGCTGGCGCTCATCCGGAGGTCGCCCTCCGGCGCCAGGCCGCGTACCAGCTCACTGGGCGCGCCGGTGGCGTCGAACAGTTCCTCCGGCCGGTACGAGCGCAGCCAGCTCTCCAGGATCGCCAGGTGCTCCGGGTTGTCGCGTACCCCGGACAGCGGCACCTGGTGCGAGCGCCACGTACCCTCCATCTGCACGCCGTCCACCTTGTCCGGGCCGGTCCACCCCTTGGGCGAGCGCAGCACGATCAGCGGCCACCGCGGCCGGGTCCCGTCCCACGCGCCGGTACGGGCCAGATGCTGGATGGTGCGGATCTTGCTCCAGGCCTCGGCCAGCGTCGCCGCGAAGCGGTGGTGCATGCCCGGCAGGTCCGAGCCCTCTACCTCCAGCACCTCGTAGCCGTGGCCCTCCAGCAGCCGGCGCACCTCGGCGGGATCCTTGCGGGACAGGACCGTGGGGCCGGCGATCTTCGCTCCGTTGAGGTGCAGGATCGGCAGCACGGCGCCGTCACGCTCCGGGTTGAGGAACGACACGCCCTTCCACGACCCTTCCAGCGGCCCCGTCTCGGCCTCGCCGTCGCCCACCACCGCCACCGCCAGCAGGTCGGGGTTGTCCATGACGGCGCCGAAGGCGTGCACCAGCACGTATCCCAGCTCGCCGCCCTCATGGATCGAGCCCGGCGTGGTCACCGAGACGTGGCTGGGGATGCCGCCCGGGCTGGAGAACTGCCGGAACAGCCGCGCCATCCCGGCCTCGTCCTGGCTGACGTGCGGGTAGATCTCGCTGTAGGTGCCCTCCAGGTATCCCGCAGCCACCAGTGCCGGCCCGCCGTGCCCGGGCCCGGCCAGATAAATTGCCTGCTGCCTGGTGTGCCCGATGAGCCGCGAGACGTGCGCGTAGATCAACGACAGCCCGGGGCTGGTGCCCCAGTGGCCCAGCAGCCGCGGCTTGATGTGCTCCGGTGCCAGCGGCTCGCGCAGGAGCGGATTGCCCTGCAGGTAGATCTGCCCGATCGTGAGGTAATTGTTGGCCCGCCACCAGGCGTCCAGTTGTTCGACCTCCTCGGCCTCCGGGGAGGCCAGTCTCTCCAGCATGTCCTCATCGACGGCCTTGCGGACCTGCTCATCCGAAACTGCGGTCATGAGCACGTTCCCTTCTCAGTGTGGTTTGCCGTAGTGCCCAATGTGCGGCTGTTCAGTCCAGTCCCGCGGGCGGTGGGGTGACGGCACGGAGGATCGGCGGCGGCCGCACGCGAGGGGCCGGGCCCGCCGACGCCCGCAAGGATCATGGCCTCCTCTGTCACCACCCCATCCGACCTCAGCCGAGGCCCCGGGAACAGGGCCGGAAGTCCCCACGACCGCAGGTCCAAGGGCCACCCGCTTGAGGGGAGTGTGTCGTCGATGGCGAAGGGACAAAGGCCCTGTCTGATATGGCGGGCGGCTGGGTAGCGTCACCCGAGGCGGCTCACACGTGGCTGCCGGCAATGACATCACCGTGGAGGAAACGATCATGACCCACCCGGGCGATTTCGGGCGTCGCATCACCCATCACCGCACGAGGTTGAACCTGACGCTGGAAGAGGTGGCCGACCGCGCGGACATGTCGGCCGGATACGTGCAGTACCTGGAAGACCATCTGGGCACCCCCGACAGGGGCACGGTGACCCGGCTGGCCAAGGCGCTGGAGACCACGGTGGAGGATCTGCTGGGCGGAGGGTACGAGCGTCCGCCCGGCCCGGGAACCGCCGCGGAGAGCCCCGTCCTGGAGGTGCTGGAGCCCGCGGAGTGCCTGCGCCTGATCGCGCCGGGCGGCATCGGCCGGGTGGCGTTCAACGGCTCACACGGCCCGACGGTACTGCCCGTCAACTACAGGGTGCACGACGGTGCGATCGTCTTCCGCACCACCCACGGCGGCCCCATGGACGAGGACCTGCGAACAGGCGTGGCGGGTGTGGAGATCAAGATCGGCTTCCAGGTGGACCGGATCGACGAGCCGCGGCGCGAGGGCTGGAGCGTGCTCGTCCAGGGTCCGGCCCATCACGTGCCCGATGACGAAGTGGCCACGGTGAGCGGCGCCGGCATCACCCCGTGGGCGGGCGGCCAGCGGCACCTGTACATCCGCATCGTGCCCCACCAGATCACCGGCCGCCGCATCCATGGCCTCTGACCGCGCGACGGGATCGCCTCAAGCTCACCACGTAGATCGAACCTGAGCCGTTCGTACAACGCACGGGCCGGTCCGTTGTGCTGCCCTATGGTCACCACGATCCGGCGCTCCCCCGCTCGGGCCATGACCTCCTTGACCGGGCTTCGCGATCCCTCGTCACAGCATGTCTGGGTGGACGATCAGGCGGTTGATGTCGGCCTCGGCGGGCGTCTCCTCCCACGCCACCGTCCCGCCGGTCGGTCACCCTCGACCATCGCACCCAGCCACGAGAGGGGCTGGGCCGAAGTCCTCGAGGGGATCGAGAGCTCCGGCCCGTTCCTCACTTGAGCGCCTCCGTCTTCGCCGGGGCGAGCGCGTGCCGCACGGTGGCCATCAGCCACAACGCCATGGTGGCGTAGAACAGCACCGCCAGCGCGAGCTCCGCCGCCGTGATCAGCCCGATCACGCCCGCCAGGAGCGCGATGCCGCCCAGCGTGCTGGCGACGACCATGTACGGGCCTTTGCGCTCGTACGCCTCGGGCGCCGCGCTGAGCATGCAGCCGCCCACCAGGCCCAGCAGCAGGATCGTCCCGGTGGCGCCGCGCACGCCGCCGACGATCGGAATGTCCGCGCCCTGGGTGAAGGCAACGTAGACGGCGACGTTGACGCCGGCGGCCACTGTCGTGAGAGCGTCCTTCCAGGTCAGCCTCATCGTGCCACCTCCTTTCATGACGAGCGTCCGCGCGGGCGGCGGGGGCGGCCAGTGCCATTGGTCCCTCGGGGTGAGGGCATTCGCCGGTGTTCCGAGCCCGGTGGAGGGGTCACCATGGGGTCATCAGGAGGTCCACCGATCATGATCGGTGGACGCGTGATCATGGAAGCACCGCTCGTCGACGCGGAGCTGCTGACGCTGAAGAAGCGGGTCGACAGTCTCGAGGAGCAGGTTCGCACGCTGACGGCCGCGAACCTGGCCCTGGTGCGCAGCATCGAGAACCTGCAGCGGACCGCACCGGCCCCGGCCGATTGAGGATCTACGTGATGCCGGCGAGCTCATCACGTAAGTACGCGATGAGCTCGTCGAGATCGGGGACGCTGTCGGGGTCGGCGATGACGGTGATGGCAACCGTGCCGGCGTAGGAGAGGATCTCGAAGCTCACCGTCACGTTGCCGTTCTCGGAGACCGCCACCGGGATGATCTCGCGGATGTCGGCGCCGGCGAAAAGCAGGGGACGGTCGGGGCCGCGTACGTTGCTGATGAGGGTGTGAATGCGGCGCTGGCGGCGCAGGTAGCGGCGGTAGAGCCCGAGCGCGGCCAGCAACCGGAACAGCGGGCCGAACAGATCTGCGGCGGAGGCGGTCGCGGCCTGTTTCTTGCGCTCGCCGAGCAGGGCGGCGATTCGCGCCATGCGGTGCCCGGGATCGCCGGTGACGGGCAGGACCGCGATCAGCACGCCGAAGCGGTTGCCGAGCTCGCCGGAGGTGGTGCTGCGCCGGGCCGAGACCGGCACCGAGACCGACAGGGCGCCGACGTGCTCGCCCCGCCGTTCCAGGAGCCTGCTCAGCGCTCCCGTGACGGCCGTCAGTAGGGCGTCGTTGATGGTGCAGCCGTGGCGGTGGGCCGCGGACCGCAGGGGCGCCAGGCCGGTCCGCACGACGGCGAAGGTCCGGCGCGGGCCGGTCGGCCGCAGCAGCGAGCACGGTGCGATGGGCTCCGGACGCAGCCCGCCGGTGGCCGCGAGGGCCGCTTTCGCGTCCCGCCAAAAGGTCCGTAAGCGGCCGATCGATCGCAGGCGTTCGGTGAAGGCGTCGGCCGCCAGGCTCGGCAGGGACGGTGGCGGCTGCGGGAAGCCGGCGGGCGCCGGCCGTTGCGCGGGGTCGGCCAGCGCCGCGAGCAGGGCGAGCCCGCCGATCCCGTCGGCCAGCACGTGGTCGAGCACGACGATCAGCGCCACCGCGCCGTCGCTCAGCCCGGTGACGAAGACCGCCGTCCACCGCGATGGCGGCAGCGGGCCGGTCAGCGCGGCGGCGGCCACGTCCAGCAGAGCCCGTTCGTCTCCTGGCGCGGGGCAGGTGACCTCGCGTACGTGCAGCCGGAGGTCGAACTGCGGATTGTCCACCCACACCGGGCGGCCGCCGCCGAACGGCACCCGCACCAGCCGCCGCCTGAGCCTCGGCACGGAGCGGATCCACTCGGCCAGCAGCGCCGAGGCCCGCGTCACCTCGAATCCCGGCCCCGGCTCCAGCATCAGGACGGCGCCGGCCCGCTGTGACAGCGCGCCGCCCGCCCCCATGGCCAGCATGGCGACATCGGCGGGGCTGGCGCGATCGATGAGCCCCATCACGTTCATCGGTGGCCGGGGACGACGCGCGCGTCCGGCCCGGGGTAGACGAGGGACTCGCGCCCGCTGTCCAGCCAGCGCACCTGGTAGGGAGGCGAGCCGTCGGCGTGCTCCACGCCTACGACGAAGCCCTCCCGGCGGGTGTTGCTGCCGTACGTACCCTCCACGATCAGCCGGTCCCCCACGGTCGCTTTCATGGTGAGCTCCTCGTCTCGCTGTGAGCAGGATGGTTGACATCCCGGCTCCAGCCTCCGGCTTCCGGCTCGCGAGTGGCAGGGCCTGAGGTCGGGAACAGGCAGGACGTTGGTCCCATCACGTTCGGACGAGCTCCAGCTTGGCGATCTTGCCGTTGGCCGTCTTGGGCAGCGCGTCGCGGATCTCGACGTATCGCGGGTACTTGTAGGCGGCCAGGCGATCCTTGCAGTAGGCGATCAGCTCCGCTCGCGTGGCGGGCTCGCCTGGCTTGAGCGACACGTACGCGGCGACCTCCTCCCCCAGCCGCGTGTCCGGGACGCCCACGACGGCGGCCTCGGCGACGGCCGGGTGGTGGTAGAGGATCTCCTCCACCTCGCGCGGGTAGACGTTGTAGCCGCCGCGGATGATCAGCTCCTTCTTGCGGTCGATGATGAAGAAGAAGCCGTCCTCGTCGACGTAGCCGAGGTCTCCGGTGTGAAGCCAGCCGCCCGCCATGGCTTCGGCGGTCGCCTGCGGCTGGCCGTGGTAGCCCTTCATGACGTGGAAGCCGCGGGTGACGAGCTCGCCGACGTTGTCGCGGCCGGGTGGAAGCCGGTTGCCCTGTTCGTCCCAGATCTGCGTCTCGGTGCCCCAGATGGGCTTGCCGACGCTGTAGGCCCGCCGCTCGCCGGCGCTGATGTTGAATGTGGTCGTCGAGGCGGTCTCGGTCAGGCCGTAGCCCTCCAGGACGATGATGCCGAAGCGCTGCTCGAAGGCGTCCAGGACGTGGGCCGGGATGGCGGCGCCGCCGGAGATCGCCACGCGCAGCGAGGAGGTGTCGTACCGGTCGAGCTCGGGGTGCTCCAGCACGGCCACGAACATGGTGGGCACGCCCTCGAAGATGGTCACGCGGTCGCGCTGGATCGCCTCCAGGGCGGCCTTGGCGTCGAAGCGCGGGACGAGGGAGAGCGTGCAGCCGAAGCGCACGGCCACGTTCAGGATGCTCGACATGCCGAACACGTGGAACATCGGCAGGATCGTCAGCACGACGTCGCCGGCGCGCACGTCGAACAGCCGGCCGGGGATGTCGGCGTTCATGTAGAGCTGGAGGTGCGTCAGCTCCGCGCCCTTCGGCACTCCGGTGGTGCCCGAGGTGAACACGATGGCCGCGGTGTCGGAGCCGTCTGCGGGGGCGATCGGCCGATGGCCGGGCGCAGGTTCGATCAGGTCGGTGAACGGGGCGGCGGCGGGACAGGCCGCGCCGACGGCGAACACGTCGAAGATGCCTTCTTGCGTGGCGCCCTTGACGGCCTCCCCGGCGACCGGCGTCCAGGTGATGAGCGCGCGGGCCCGGGAGTTGCCCAGGCAGTAGGCGATCTCCCGGGCCTTGAGCAGCGGATTCAGCGGCACGACGACCGCCCCGGTCTTGAGGATGCCGAAGTAGGCCACCACGAACTCGGGGATGTTGGGCAGTTGAAGCCCGACGGCGTCGCCGGAGCGGACGCCCAGGACGGCCAGGCCCTCGGCTACCGCGTCGGACAGCGCGTCCAGCTCGGCGTAGGTCATGGCGCCACCGTCGTGACGGATGGCCGCCTTGCCGGGCGCGGCCTTCGCCGATTCGCGCAGGATGACGGCGAGGTTGAACATGGCTCTCTCCTTCGATCAGGCCGGGTGCGGCTCCGCGACCCTGGTCCGCGTGGGCTTCGGGCCCCGCCGCTTCGCGGCACGCGGCCGGGGAGCCGCTTGCGAGGGGCGGAAGGCGAGGCGCAGCCGCTCGACCTCCCGCTCGATGCCGCGGGCGAGCCCCTCGACCTCGGGCGCGCTGTCGTAGTCGCCGGTGACGCCGAAGGTGACCTGGTCGCAGTAGGTGAAGATGGACACTCTGGTGCGCAGCCGGTTGGCGATGGGGACGTACGGGAGGATCTCCAGGGTCCGCCTGCCGAGCAGGTAGAGGGGCCGGCGGGGGCCGGGGACGTTCGTGGTGACGGTGACGATCTGGCGCTGCGGGAGGTGGGCGGCCAGGCGCATGACGCCGGAGACGGGCGGGAACGGCTCGTGTCCCGCCAGCCTGGTGATGGCCTCCCCGGCCTGCGCCTCCCCGCTCGCCTTCAGCTCGGCCAGGTGCTGGTGGACGGCCCGCAGCCGTTCGGCCGGATCGGTCAGGTGGACGGGCAGGTAGGGCAGCAGGAGCGAGATGCGGTTCTCGCACACGCCTTCCTCGCCGGGCGCGCGGACCGAGACGGGGACGAGCGAGCGTACCGCGTGCGCGAGAGGTTCCTCGCCGCGTTCGCGCAGCAGGGATCGGTACGCCCCGCTGATCGCCGACAGGACCACGTCGTTGAAGGTCACTCCGGCCCGGTGCGCGACCTCCTTGACGTCGTTCAGCGGCGCGCGGGCGACGGCGTAGCGGCGGTGCTCGCCGATCGGGCCGGTCAGGGTGGAGGCGGTCGCCGGCCACAGCGCGCCCGCCAGCGGCACGAGCCCGCGAGCCGCTCCGGCGACGCGCTGGGCGAGGGCGCGCGGCGAGGCCAGTGCCCGGCCGATCATGCGCGCCTGCTCGATGGGGTTGAGCAGGAGGTCGCGCAGCGCGTCGGCGGTGAGCCGCAGGGCCGTCGGCTCGCCGTCGGGGTTCCACTCGTCCGCGGACGGCCCCGGGTTGCCCTCGGGCGACTCGTCGAAGATCACGTAGTAGAGGTGGGTGCCGGACACCCCGTCGACCATGCAGTGGTGCACCTTGGACACCAGCGCCCAGCGGCCCTCGGCCGGCCCTTCGATCACCCAGTATTCCCAGAGGGGGTGGGCCCGGTCGAGCCGCTGGGACATGATGTCGCCGATCAGCTCGCTCAGCTGGGCGTCGCCGCCCGGCGGGGCCAGGGCGACGCGCCGCACGTGGTAGCCGAGGTCGAAGGCGGGGTCGTCGACCCAGACAGGCGGCCCCAGGTCGAGCGGCACCTGCCGTGCCTTCTGCCGGTAGCGCCGCACCAGCGGCAGCCGGGCGCGGATGGCGTCGAGGAACTCCTCCCGGCCCGGCGGCGGGCCCTCCAGGACGGCAACCGATGAGATCGCCATCGACACCTCGGGCTGCTCGTCCTCCAGGGTCAGGAACGCCGCGTCGAGCGGACTCATGTGGTCGGCCATGTCCATCGCCACCTTGCGTATGCCGGTTGGCCTCAGCGTCGTGCGAGGTCAGGAAGGCCGATAGGGCACAAGGTCCCGGGCCGGGCGCTGTTATGCCTGTCGGGCGAGCGGATGCCGGGCGGCCCGGACGGCCGGCCCCTCGCCGTCGAGCCAGCGCAGCACGGCGTCCGCCGTCTCCCGCGGCGCCTCCAGCTGGGGCGTGTGACCCACCCCGTCCAGGACGACGAGCGGCCAGGAAGGATGTGCCCTGGCCAGCGCGCGGGAGGCGGCCACCGGCACCAGCCGGTCGCGTTCGCCGTGCACGAGCAGCGCGGGCGCGCGCACCGACCGGGACGCCGCCCGGTACGACAGCCCGGCCGCCGTCCGCACGACCGATCGGGCCGCCTGCAGGAAGTCCTGGCCGGCGTGCTCCAGCTCGGCACGGTGGCGGGCCAGGCGCACGTGCTCGGCGACGACGCCGGGCGGCACCCGCGCCGGGTCCACGCAGCACAGCCTGAGCATCAGGCCGACAGCGGTCTCGGCCGGCATCGCCCGGCGGCGGGCCATGGCGAGCGTCCCCAGCCAGGGCATGCCGTACAGTGCGAAGACGGCGGCCACCACCGGGTCCGGCAGGGCTCGGCCGAACGGGCCCGCCGCGTCGAGCAGCACCAGGCCCGCCACCGCCTCCGGGTTCGCGGCCGCTTCCAGCAGCGAGATCATGCCGCCCATCGAGTTGCCCATGAGGATCACCGGCACGCCGGCGACCCGCTCGACGAAGCGGTGCAGCAGCAGCCGGTTGGCCGCGACGCCGGACCGCCGCTCGCGCGTGCTGGTCAACCCGTGTCCGGCCAGGTCGGGCGCCAGCAGGCGGCACCGGCCGGTGAGCAGCGGCGCGATGGCGAGCCAGTTCAGCGCCGAGCCACCGAGCCCGTGGACCGCGACCACGACGGGCCCGTCCTGCGGGCCGCCGAAGTCCAGATAGTGGACGCGATCTTCGAGATCGGCCCAGCGGGAGGCGCCGGATGACGGTCTTGTGTCCATGGAGGACCTCACCAGTCCGGGTCAGGACCGGGGACCGGACAGAACGGCGACCGGGCAGCGGGCCCGATGCAGGACCGCGTGGCTGACCGAGCCGAGCACCGCGGAGGTGAACCCGGTCAGGCCGCGCGAGCCCACGACCACCAGCCCTGCGGTCCGCGAGGCCTCGGCCAGGGCGGACACCGGGTGCCGGTGGACCTGCGACTCGACGATCTCGACCCGCGGGTACTTCTCCCGCCAGGGTGCCAAGCGCCTGGGAGCGCCATCGGCGTGCTCGGCCGGCAGGGGGCCGTATCCCGCCGGGTGCGGGGCGAGGGCGGGGAACGGCACAGCGTGGATCACACGGACCCTCGTCCCCCGGGCCGACGCCTGCTCCAGCGCGTATTCCAGCGCCGTCTCCGCATGTGGAGAGCCGTCGTCGCCGACCACGATGTCATCGCCGGAACCGGCGTGGAGCGACCTGACCACCACCAGGGGACAGCCCGTGTGCCCCGCGAGGCCGAGCCCGGCCGAGCCCAGCACCATGCCGGTGAAGGCGCCCAGGCCTCTGCTGCCCACCACCAGGGTGTCGGCCGTTTCCGCCTCGCCGCGCAGGCGCGGCAGGACAGCGCCCGTGACCAGGGCGGTGGAGACCGTCACCGCGGGCGCGACCGCTCGCGCCCGCGCGGCGGCGTTCTCCAGCAGGACGTGGCACCGCTCGGTCAGGGTCTCCACGCCGTGCAACGGGTGTTCGGCGGCCCACGGCTCGCGTACGTGGACGATCCGCAGCGGCCGCTTTCTGAGCCCGGCGTCCTCGGCCGCCCACATCAGGGCCGCCGTCGCCGTCGGCGATCCGTCGAATCCCACCACGACAGCTCTGTTCATCACTGTCCTCCTCCCTGAGGCGGCGGGCGCGGGCGGGGCGCCACCGCCCGCGCCCGCCAGGCGTCAGTGCTCGACGGTGATCCGCCGGCCCTCGGCCTTCTTCTCCTCGGCCAGTCCCACGCTGACCTCCAGGACGCCGCCCTTGTAGACGGCCTTGACGTCATCGGTCCTGGCCGTGGCGGGCAGCGTCACCGTCCGCGAGAGCGACCCGTAGGCGAACTCCGAGCGGTGCGGCTCGGCGGACTTGCGGGTCTTCTCCGCCCGGATGTGCAGCATGCCGCCGTCCACCGTGACCTCGACGTCCTTGTCGGGGTCGATCCCGGGCAACTCGGCACGCAGCACGTACCGGCCGTCGGCGATGTAGTCCTCGACGCGGACGATCTGTCCGAACGGGCGGAACCCGAACATCGGGCTTTCCATCCATGCCAGCAGCTCCGGGAACGTGAACCTGATGTCCCTCCGCTCAGGCAGGTTCATCACAGCCTCCTTCCGTGGGACCCCGGTCCCACACCCCCAGGCCACACCAGGAGGGATCGCCTCTCCAGTGGAGAAGGCCCCGCGCCGGCGGGACCATCGTCACCTTCGCAGGGGCCAGACGCGGGACTTTCGTCCCTGGCGCCGGCGCCGCCGATGACCTGGGCTGGAGGTGTCGAACCCGGTGAAGGGAGGCCACCATGGACTGGCCCCTCGCGATCGTCCTCGTCTCGGTGATCATCGCCGTCATGGTGATCATCACATCGCTCATCGCCCGGCCGAAGAGGTAGCCCCTGGCCGGGATGGACGCACGGGAGCTCAGGCTCCCGTGCGTCCCTGCTTCCCGGACCAGATTTCCCGGACCCGATTTCCCGGGCCGGGGCAGGACCTTCGGCGGGACTTCCGGCCCTGAGGTTCTGCTGGTCGCGGGGCCAGCGTTGGCGGCAGGGAGGTGCGCCATGACCATTCCTGCGCCCACCATCGGCCTCGCGATCAGACGGCTTCTCGTGGCGGCCGGGCAGGCCCCTTCGATGCTCAACACCCAGCCGTGGCGTTTCCAGGTGCACGACGGCCAGGTCATCGACCTGCTGGCGGACTGGGACCGATGGTTGCCGGTGAGCGACCCGCGCGGACGTTCCCTGCACGTGAGCTGCGGGGCCGCCCTGTACAACCTGCGCATCGCGGCTCGCGCGGCCGGCCGGCGACCGGCCGTCCGCCTGCTGCCCGATCTCGAGCACGCGCCGGAGGTGCTGGCCCGCGTCGACCTCACCGTACGCGAGCGGGCCACCGCCGAGGCCTGGCGGCTTTATGCGCTGATCCGGGAGCGGCGCACCAGCAGGGTGCCGTTCGACGAACGCCCTCTCGCGCCGCGGGCGATGGCCGACCTGCGTACGGCCGCCTCGGCCGAGCGCGCCCGGCTGCTCTTCCTGGACCAGCGCAGCGCCGCCGACCTGCTCGACTACGCCGCCATCGCGCAGGACCGGCTCGCCGGCGACGCCGCCTACCTCGCGGAGCTCGCGGCCTGGAGCACCGGCGACGGCGTGCCCGCGTACGTGCACGGACCGCAGGCGAGCGGCGACGCGGACCCCATCCGCGACTTCGGCCACCGCACCGGCAGGGCCCGCTTCGAGCCGCACCCGCGCCTGGCCGTGCTCACCACGGCCGGCGACGAGCCGATCGACTGGCTGCGGGCGGGGCAGGCGCTGCAGCGCGTGCTCCTGGTGGCCGCCGCGCACTCGCTCTCGGCGTCCTTCCTCAACCAGCCGCTCGACCTGCGCGACATGCGGCACCGGACCGACCCTCGGCACCGGCGCGGCCACCCGCAGATGATCATTCGGCTCGGTCACGGCCCGGCGGTCCCCCGCGCCCCGCGCCGCCCCGTCACCGAACTCCTGGCCTGACCAATGGCACCCGGGCAGCGGGACCTTTGCCCCTACCACCGCCGGCGAGCCCGCGCTGCGCTGAAGACACGACCCGAAGGAGGAGCACGATGCACGTCACCGTCAACGAGGTCATGACCCGCGAGGTCATCTCGGTCCACGAAGCCACCCCGTTCAAGGACATCGCCGAAACGCTCATCGAGCACGGCGTCAGCGCCGTCCCGGTGGTCGACGACGCAGGCCGCGTCCTCGGCGTCGTCTCCGAGGCCGACCTGCTGTGCAAGGAGGAGTTTCAGGAGCTCTACTACCAGGAGGGCTACAAGCCGCCCCTGCGGGCCCGGCTGCGCCACCGCCTGTCCCCGGAGAGCGCCGGCATGCGCCGCAAGGCCGCCGGCGACACCGCCGCCGAGCTGATGACCGCCCCCGCCGTCACCATCCCCGCCACCGCCGCGGTCGTGAGGGCCGCCCGCGCGATGGACGAGCACGGCGTCAAGCGCCTCGTCGTCACCGCCGACGGCGGCATCCTGCGCGGCATCGTGAGCCGGCGCGACCTGCTGAAGGTCTTCGTCCGCTCCGACGCCGACATCGCCCGCACGATCCGCGAGGACGTGCTGGAACGATCGCTCTGGGTCGAGACCCTCGGCATCAAGGTGGAGGCCGAGCACGGCGTCGTGACGCTGAGCGGCTGGATGGACCGCCGCAGCGACGCCAGGATCGCCGTCCGGATGGCCGGCCGCGTGGACGGCGTGGTCGACGTCATCGACAAGCTCAGCTGGAAGCATGACGACACGAACTGGGGCACGTGACGGAACGGAGGCCGGCATGCGATCGGCGAGATTGACCTTCCTGGGCGGGGCCGGGATCGTGACGGGCAGCAAGTTCCTGCTCGACCTGCCCGGCGGCGGCCGGATCCTGCTTGACTGCGGGCTGTTCCAGGGGCAGCGCGAGCTGCGCCGCAGGAACTGGGCCACCTTCCCGGTCCCGCCGTCGTCGGTGTCGGCCGTGGTCCTCAGCCACGCGCACCTGGACCACTGCGGTTACCTGCCGGCGTTGGTTCGCCAGGGGTTCGGCGGGCCGATCCTCGCGACACCGCACACCGCGCGGCTGGCCGCGATCGTGCTGAACGACAGCGCCCGGCTGATGGCCGACGAGGCGGAGCACGCCAACGCGCACGGCTGGTCCAGGCACCGCCCGGCCGTACCGCTCTACGACGACAAGGACGTCGCCGCCACGCTGAACCTGTTCGACCCGATCGAGCACGAACAACCCGCCGATGTGTCCGAAGCCCGGCTGCGCCTGCACCGGGCCGGGCACATCCTGGGCTCGTCGTGGTGCGAGCTCATCCTGCCCGGCGGCAGAACCCTGGTGCACACCGGCGACCTCGGGCGACCGGCCCATCCGCTGCTCAACCCGCCGGCGCCGTTCGCGGGGGCGGACGTCCTGCTCGTCGAGTCCACCTACGGCAACCGCTGTCACGACGACACGCACGCGCTGTGGGGCCTGGCCATGGCCATCAACCGGACGGTGCACCGAGGCGGCTCGGTGCTCATCCCCGCCTTCGCGGTGGACCGTACCGAGGTCATCATCTACCGGATCCGGGAGCTGCGGCACTGCGGCATGATCCCGGACGTCCCGGTGTACGTGGACAGCCCCATGGGGCTGGCGGCCCGCGACGTCTACCTGGAGGCCATCGGGTCGCCGGAGCTGCGCCCGGGGCTCACCCGCGACGCGCTCGACCCGCCCTGGCTGCGTGAACTCCGTACCAAGGAGGAGTCGATGAGCGTCAACGACCCTGACCGGCCGTCGATCATCATCTCGGCCTCCGGGATGGCCAGTGGCGGCCGCGTCCTGCACCACCTGCGCCACCTGTTGCCGGACCCGCGCATGACCGTGGTCGTCGTCGGCTTCGCCGCTCTCGGCACCCGCTCGCGCGACCTGGTGGACGGCGCCACCTCACTCAAGATCCACGGGCACTACGTGCCGGTCCGCGCGGAGGTCGTGAACCTGCCTGGATTCTCCGTCCATTCCGACGCCGGCGAAACCATCGCCTGGCTGCGCACGGCCGACCGGGCGCCCGAGGCCACCTACGTGGTGCACGGCGAGCCCGGCGCCGCCGTCGCGTTGCGCGACCGAATCGGCGCCGAGCTCGGCTGGCTCGCGGTCGTTCCCCGGACTGACGAGCACGTCCTGCTCTGAACGCTCGCAACCATCAAGCGACGAACGCTCGTGGTGTCAGGCGACGAACGTCGTAGCTGTCAGGCGACCGTGGCGTCCAGATCGAGGTAAACGTCCTGTACGGCGTGCAGCAGCGCGATACCGTCGGCCATCGGCCGCTGGAAGGACTTGCGCCCCACGATCAGCCCCATCCCGCCGGCTCGCTTGTTGATCACAGCGGTGCGCACCGCCTGCGCCAGGTCGTCCTGCCCGCCCGAGGCCCCACCGGAGTTGATCAGCCCGACGCGCCCCATGTAGCAGTTGGCCACCTGCCAGCGGGTCAGCTCGACCCTCCCGCGTGGGGCAAGGCCCAGGCGTGCACCGCGCGCAGGACCGCACCACGCAGCTCCGCCTCGGCGAAGGCGGTCTCCAGCACCCGGCCGGCGTTCGGCGAGCCGTCCACGCCGACCACGATCTCCGCGCGGGGCAGGGACGGCGGCGCGTGGATCACGGCCACGTCACAGGGTGCGTGCCCGGCCACGCCGAACGCCACCGGCCCCACGAGCAGGCCGCGCACGCCGCCAATGCCGTGACTGCCGATGACCAGCAGCTCGGCCTCGCGCGCGGCCCTGATCAAGGCGGTGCGCGGGTCTCCGGGCGCCAGAGCCGCCTCCCTGGCCGCCCAGCCTGTCGCTTCCAGCGCGGCCCGAGAGCCGTCCACTCCAACAACGATCATCTCGGTCGCCTCCTCTCCTCCCATCACAGGGCCGGGGTCAAGGAGCGGCCCAGTGTCAAAGGTCCTTCGTCGCCCGCCACACGTCGGTTCCCGCGTCAGGCGAACGATGCCCGCCCTCCGCTGTCCGGATCACGGCCAGCGGACCAGGAGCAGGATCGCCAGGACCACACCCGCGCACAGACCCGCGAACATGAGGAGGTTCTTGATCCAGGTCGTGAAACCGGTGACCATGCGGCCCCGGTAGGTGACGAACTTGCCGTGCGCCTCCTTCGCTGCCTGGCCGGAGCGGCCGAGGGCGAAGGCGGCGGCCGCCGCGATCAGGAGGGTCGCCCACGTGTTCATCGCAGATCACCAGCTTTCGCTTGCCAGGGTCCCCGCGTGCCCGCAGGAAGGAGGGGACGTGCTTCAGAGGTCTCTGCGGCCGTCAAGGCTGTCAGTACGGCGGCGAAGGCCAGGAACAGCGCGCCGCAGGCCAGGCCGATCAGCATGCGGGCGGGCGGCAGGCCGCCGAGGAGCATCGCGGTCTCGTACCAGGTGGCGGCTCGTGTGGCCGCACCACGGCGACCGGGCAGGCCAGGTGGTGCAGCACCCCATGGCTGACCGAGCCGAACACGGCCGAGGCGAAGCCGCCCAGGCCACGCGAGCCCACCACCACTAGATCCGCCGTGCCGCCGGCCTTGGTCAGAGCGTTCACGGGATGGCCGGCCACCTGTTCACCGGTGATCCGGATATCCGGGTTCTTCTCCCGCCACCTCGTCACGTGTTCGTCCGCCGCGCGGATCTCCTCCTCGTACACCGCCTGCACCAGGTGCTGGTGGGCGACCGCGTACGGCGAGTAGATCGGCGCCTGCCAGGCGTAGACCACGCGCAACCGCACTTCGCGGGCGCGAGCCTGGTCGACGGCGTACTGCATGGCGGCCTCGGAGTGCGCCGACCCGTCATACCCGACCACAACCTGATCATGCTGCACCACGGACGGCCCGCGCACGATCACCACCGGACCTGCGGCATGACCGGCGACGCCCAGCCCCACCGAGCCGACGACCAGCCCGGCGAACCCGCCCAGTCCCCGGCCGCCCAGCACCACGCTGTCGGCGACCGCCGCCTCTTCGATCAGGGTCTCGATGACGTTCCCTGCCAGCCGGTCCGTACTGGCCACGACGTCGCGGGTGAGCTCCCGTGCCCGTTCTGCTGCCGCGGCCAGCGTCCGGGCGCAGTACTCGGCCGCTTCCCCGCCACAGGACGACTGCTCACACACGTGCACCACGCGCAGGCTCAGACCCCTGCGCTGCGCGTCGGCGGCGGCCCATTCCAAGGCCGCCGTCGCCGGTGTGGATCCGTCCACGCCGACCACGATGTGTCCGGCCATCACGCACCTCCTCCGCTCTTCCCTCCAGCCTCGCGCGATTCCTGGCCGGGCACCCGGGGACGAGGTCCTCATCCGCACTTCATCGGTCCTCGGCTTCGACGCCTTTCGACCTGTCCGGCAGGGTGTCCAGGCCCGATGACGGCTCATCGGGGACAAAGGTCCCTGCCGGCCGGGCAACACAGCCGCCGGCGGGCGAGGTCTGAAGGACAGCAAGCGCGCCCAGACCATGCGCAGCAGCCCCCGTCCCGAGGCCCGTTCCGGTCTATGGCGGGAGTACGGCCAGAGGCGGCGTCAGGTGGGCAAGCACGACGAGTTTCGACGCGGGGCCTGCCGGGCCGATCGGCGGGCACCCTGCGACCTTCGCCCCTGACCCCGGCCCCGACGCGGCGGTTGAGTGAGGTGAAAGGACATGTCGACGGGCACCTGAGGGTGCCTCTCGGAGGCAATCATGTACCGGATCCTCACAGCGATGTTGTCCGGTGCCGTGGCCGTCGTCCTGGCCACCGGCACGGCCCTCGCCGCAACCCCGGCGCCGAGCCCCAGCTCGACGCCATCCACCAGACCCACGGTCACGACCAGCGAACCCACCAGCGAACCACCGACCGACGAGCCGACGGACGAGCCGACCACTCCGGTGCCCGCGGCAGCGATCACGGTGTCGCCGAAGGTCGTCAGCAGCCAGGGCGACTGGGTCAAGATCACCGTCATCCTGCCGGGCGGTACCGACGCGGCCGTGGTGCAGTCGCGGGCCTTCGGCCGCCACGCGCTGGACGGCAAGACCGCACTGACCGTACGCACCTACGCTGGCCTGCCGGGCGGCGCCTACCAGGTGTCGCTGTTCGGCAACGGCACCGACCTCGACGCCCAGACCTGGCTCCGCGTGGGCTACCCCAAGCCGATCGGACCGGCCAAGACCGGCGACGGCGCCACCCAGCCTGACCCGGCACCGTACGCCGTCGGCCTCGGCCTGATCGCGGCGGGCGGCCTGGCCGCCACCGCCGCGGTCCTGCGCCGCCGGGACGATGGCTGAGCGCCGGCCGGGCCGCCGCCGCTGCGCGGCGGCCTGGGCCGCCGTGGCCGTCGTGCTCGTCGCCGCCGGGACGTTCCTGCTCCTGTCGGCCCGGCAGGGCCCGGGACCGCCGCCGGTCGCGCAGCCGGCCCCCAGCGCCACCAGCGCTCCCGCCGGCACCGTCGAGCTGCGGCCGCTGCTCCGGTCCGCGCCCACGCGCCTGCTCATCCCGTCCATCGAGGTGGACGCGCCGGTCGTGGCGATGGGGCTGAATGCCGACGGCGCCGCTGGTGAGCCGCCGCTGAGCAAGCCGTACCTGGTGAGCTGGTTCGCCGACGGCGCGGCCCCCGGCGAGATCGGTGTCGCCGCCTTCTACGGGCATGTCGACTCGCGCCGCAGCGGTCCCGCCGTCTTCTACCGGGTCGCCCAGCTCCAGCGTGGCGCGCTCGTGCAGGTGCCGCGTGAGGACGGCCGGACGGCCACCTTCCACATCTACACCGTCGAGCGTTACCCCAAGAGCGACTTCCCCACCGACCACGTCTACGGCGAGACCGACCGGCCGGAGATCAGGCTGATCACCTGCGGCGGCTCCTTCGACAGCACCGCCGGCTCCTACCGCGACAACATCGTCGCCTTCGGCGCCCTCACGGACGACCCGGCCTGATCGGCGCGCTGCCCGGGGGCTCTGCCCGTTCAGGGGCAGAGCCTTGGAGGTACCGCACGCGAGAGGAGCGCCCGATGACGGGGACATCCGACGAAGCACTCGCTCAGCTCGCCCGCGACGGCGTGAACGCCGCCGAACAGGCGATGACCGTGCGGGACCCGCTCCAGCAGACCGCCCCACCGGCCCGGGTGACGCTCCGCCTCGGTCTGGGCCGAGCGCAGCGGAGAAGGGCCCTTGGACCCTACGCAAGCGGCTGAGCCGGGTGAAACGATGCACGTGTCTGCGAGACGAACGAGAGCGCCGCCCCCGCAACGTGGGAAGGGCCGGCTCGATGGTCTCCTCAACATAGATCCGCACCTGGCGAAGAGCCCGCATGGACGCCGGCACCCGGGCCACCCGCTCGGAATTCCCTGCGGGGACGCTTCCATGCGGGCTCCGGGTGCGCCACCCACCACCTCCACGGGCAACGGTAAGACCTACAGGGTCGGCGGCGTCGTCAAGCGGGCGGTCACGCCACGCGGTACCTTCCACGTCCGATGGCAGGTGAACGGCTGGGACAAGGGGACGCTCGGCTCGCTGTGTACCGGCCGCGCTACTTCAACGGCGGCATCGCGGTGCACGGCTACGGCTCTGTCCCGCCGTACCCCGCCTCGCACGGCTGCGTGCGTGTGAGCCTGGCCGCGATGGACTGGATCTGGAGCAGTCCGTGGCTGAAGCCAGGCGATGTGGTCCTCGTGAGATGATCAATCTCCTGCTCGACCGGGGGTCAGCCCTCCTCCGCCTCCGCGTGACGCCCGGCGGCGCCGCGGACCACCACGACGGGACAGCGCGCGTGGTGCAGGACCCCTCTGCTGACCGACCCGAGCAGCAGCGAGCCGAGCGCACCCCGGCCGTGGGAGCCGACGATCAGCAGGTCGCACGCGGTGCCGGTGAGGGCGTCCACGGGGTGTGCGTTCTGGATGTCCTCCACCAGGTTCACCTCGGGATGCCTGGCCTCCCATGGTGCGATCCGCCCGCGGACCATCTCGTGCCTGGTGGCGTGGATCTCGTCCGCGTCGAAGAAGATCTCGGGGGCGAAGGCGTGCACCGGCACCTGCCAGGCGTGGACGAGACGTAGCGTGGCGCCTCGCAGGCCGGCCTGCTCGAAGGCGTAGGCGATCGCCGGCTCGCAGCTGTCGGAGTCGTCGATGCCGACCGCGATCTCGCCGGCCCGCTCGCGGGGTCCGGCACGCACCACGACCACCGGGCAAGGCGCCTGCACTGCCACCTTCATGGTCACCGATCCGAGCAGGGCTCGGGTGAAGCCGCCCAGTCCTCGGTCGCCGATGACGAGTTCGTCCGCCTGCTGCGCCTGTTCCTGGAGAACGACGGCGGGCACGCCCTCGACTACCTGGGTGACCACCGGAACCGTGGGTTGCCGGGAGCGCGCCACCGCCTCGGCCGTCTCTAGCATCCGCACCGCCGCGCGCGATAGGACATCCTCCGGGCCGGGAACGGCTTGTTCCGCGCCACGCTGGATGTGGACGTAGTGGGGTTGTCGGTCGTTGATGGTGTTGATCAGCGACCGAGGGGTGGGTTGAGCATGTCCGGTTTCGTGTGCGACGCCATCGTGAGCATGAGCGCCTGTGTCGCAATCGGGAGATCTTGCCGGTGGCGATCAGTCGGCGTGGTTGTGCCTGTCCCGGTCGGTGAAGATGGCGACCAGCAGGCCGATGGGTAGTCCGCCTTCGCGGGGGTGGCGGAAGTGCTGGTCAAGGTGGAGGCGGTAGCGGTTGCGGCGGCCGTCGCGTTCGCGGGTCAGGTAGCCGGCCTGGTCCAGGTCGTTGATGATGGCATGCACGGCGCGTTCGGTGATGCCCAGGTTCGCGGCGATGTCGCGCTGCCGCGCCTCGGGGTTGCGGGCGAGCTGCACCAGGACGCGGGCGTGATGGGTGAGGAAGGTCCAGGTGGCGCGACGGTCGTCGGATGAGGTCACGGCTCCCCGCCTTCTCCGCTCTGTTCTCCTGCTTGCCGAAGGGGACGGCAGGACTCTTTCCTGAAGATATTATGCCGAATCATGCTTCCTGTATCGGGCTTCGTGCATGCCGTTGGGCGAGGCGAACCATGGCGCGATCCGGGTGAAGGCTGCGGGTTGGTGACGGTAGGAGATCAATCGGATCGTCCGGGTTGATCATCGGGGAGGTCGGCCGTCACGGTGACCGTGTTCCGAGTGACGTGAGTCACATGGCAACGGCCCTCCCGGTATCGATTGGCGGCGAGCTCGGGAGGGCCGTGCGAGCGTGCCCGGAGGCACCTTGATCACGGTAGAGGTCGACGCGGCTGAGGTCGAGCGGCGATTACGAGCAGGACAGATCACGTGCCCCTCGTGCGGGGGCGTGCTGGCCGGGTGGGGGTTCGGGCGTCGGCGCCGGTTGCGGGGCATGGGCCAGGCGCTGATCGAGATCCGGCCGCGGCGGACGCGCTGCGGCTCCTGCGCGCGGACGCATGTGTTGCTGCCGGTCACGGGGTTGCTGCGGCGGGCTGACGGGGTCGAGGTGGTCGGGGCCGCGTTGGAGGCCAAGGCCCGGGGCGCGGGGCATCGGCGGATCGCTGCCGGCCTGGGCCGTCCGCCGTCGACAGTCCGGGGCTGGCTGCGACGCTTCGCCGCGTCGGCCGGGCGGGTGCGGGCCGTCTTCACCACGGTGCTGGTGCGAGTGGCGGGCAGCACGCAGCTGGTCCTTCCCGCGGCGGCAGAGACGGAGTTCGCCGATGCGGTGGCCGCCGTCGTCGCCTTGTCCATGGCCGTGGGGCGGCGCTTCGCCGAGCGCTTCTTCGTCAACACGTTGTCCCCGTGGCTGGTGGCCTGCGCGGTGACCGGCGGCCGGCTGCTGGCGCCGCCCGGGCGAGGCGAGTTGATCAACACGAGTGCGCTCTTGGGAGCGGTGATGTGAGCGCGGCACCATTCTCGGTGATCTTTGTCGTCGATCACGAGGGAGTGGTGCGAGGGTGTCGAAGGCCGATGAGGAGGCGCGTCGGCGAGCCGAGCGCGCCCAGAAGGTGG